>CBFDDP010000123.1:0-9067 GCA_965603595.1 uncultured bacterium | reverse complement strand
GCCAAGCAGCAAGCCTCTGCCGCTAGGCAGCATTCATCGACACCGAAATCCAAGCCTGAAAAACCTGATGCAAAGGACAAGGCATAATCAGGGGCCTCTTGTAAAAACCCTTGGGAAGGTCAGAGTAACCCCCCATTCACTGATCCTCAGCATTCCTATATTCATCGTCTTTGCACTGATCAACGTGACCCATGTCACCCTCATCTTGCAGGCTTTTTTCCTCGGTATTGCCGTGCTTCTCTGTGGTTTCTCTCTCAGGGGCATGCGATTCCTCCCACTTCTGCCACTTCTTCTCTTCATCTTTGTGTTTAACTCCTTCAGAGGCGGGGGGGAGATTCTCTTCAGGGCGGGTCCACTTATCATCATGCAGCAGGGTGTGGGAAGGGGATTGTACTATGCGCTCTTCGTCATGGAACTCTTTACCATGAGCACCATCCTTACACGAAGTTTTACCGAGCACGACTTTGTCTCTGCCCTATACACCATCAACAGGCTGTTCTCAAGGGGAAAGGGTGCGCAGGACCCCGCTCGGACGGGTGGTTTTGCCCTGATGTTGTTCTATATATTGAGGATTTTTCACGGCGCCTATACAGAGATAGGTATATTCTTTAAAAAAGGCTCCCGTTCATTTCGAGAGCGTACCCTCCTGTTTGTGCATACCCTCTTCCGGCAGGCTATGCATGACTATGAAAGAGCAGATGTTTTTTCCCCAGAAGTGCTGAAACCTCAGTCGGGTGACGTTGTGTTTGTGCTCAGTCAGATTTTTTTTCTGGTCTCTGCAGTCTTTCTTGGGCATGGTGTCCCTGGGTAGACAGGGCGGATTGGCAGACTGGTCTAATCCCAGAAGTGCGGCGTACTGAAAGATTTAAGTGCTTCTCCATATATGATGTAGCCCTCAATACCATGTTCGAGGAGAAATCGATACCCCTCTCTGCTTCCCATGGTGAACACTGCAGTTGCACTGGCATCACCGAAGGCTGTGTCACTGGCAATGATCGTGACACTCCTTATATCGCTGTCAGAATAACCGGTGAATGGGTTGAGGAGATGACTGTACCGCTTGCCATCCCGTACAAAGAAGTTCTCATAATCTCCTGATGTGACGATTGCCACGTCACTTTTCTCCACAATACCACTGTACCTGTCCCTCTGCACCGGGTCCTGAATGGCAACACGCCACTTCGTCCGGTTGAGATTCCTGCCGCTCACAAATATATCTCCGCCGGCATCCACAAGGAAGTCACTGAAACCTGCATCCCGGAGCAGGTCCCTCGCCATGTCCACGATCTTTCCTTTGGCAATGCCGCTGAGATCGAGCTGCACATCTTCTGGTTTCCAGATACGCTCCCCACCGATCGAGACCTGTGCATGGCCGACACGGTGGAGCGCCCTTTCCAGGTCTTCAGGTCGAGGTACGTCGGGAGAACCGGTATCGAAGCCCCAGGCCTGCATGAGGGGTAGTATGGTCGGGTCGAAGTAACCCCCTGTAATGTCTGCAAACTCCAGTGAATCCCGGACAAGTTCAAAAAGGGGGGTATTTTCCTTCCGGTGAAGTAAGGTTCCGGCGTTGAATCGGCTGAGCTCTCCGTCGCTGCTTCTGTAATCGAAGGTCCCTTCAGAGGTAATGACCAGATCATACACATCTTCCATCGTCTCCTGGGCCCGGTCTCTATTGTGTTTCTCAGTGATGACTATGAGCTTGACATAGGTTCCAAGGGCGATTTCCGTATGCTGTACGGATACCAGCTTTATGCTGCAGGAACTTAACGTAACTATGCAGTATATAATGGTCAGGCTATATAGGATGAGTGAGGGTTTCATGATCATTACAACCGGAGTGCCACCGTGATGAAGGGGGGCATACGAGCAGCCATTCCTAACCTCGCGTACTGAGCATGGAAAGATCGTCCTTTGTATAAACTTCCTTTAGGGGAATGCCCTCCCCCGTGATATAGCGTTTCTTCTGGCCGTCTATGAGTATGGTTAAGCCTGTAACCTGTTTGAATTCAAAAGAGGTCAACAATATCTGCGAGAGTTGAAAATGTATTGCCTCGCGTCCATTGTAGTTCTGCTCGAAGGAACCTGAGAAGTTGAGCGTCAGAAGACCGTTCCTGAGCTGGGCAGAGAGAAGGTCCGTTCCTTCTGGTATGAAACTGATGAGTCCCTTCGAGGTCTCGTCTGCTGAAGGGCCGATCAGCAGCGATTCGATAGTTCGTGTGATGGGGGAGTCCTTGAAGTGAATGGAACGTATGACGGGCTGCAGTCGCGCTGAACCATCGGCCTCGATTCTCACATAGTATATGGGCGCCCGTATGCTCTTCGTGGAAATGACTTCAGGTTCTTTCTCACCTGTACTCTTATCAGGCTGCACCTGCTGCTCTGCCGCCCTTTCCGGCTCCTGAGTGACTTCGCTTTGGGGCCGCACCTCTGTAGTCTCTGCAGGAGTGTCCCCTTGATACTCATCAATAATGGCGTCATTTTCAGGTTCAATGTCTCTGGATTCTTCCAGAGTTATTTCTGACGGTCTGTCTGTATCCTGAACTTCCTGTGTGGAGAGCCTGTTCTTCAGAAGTGAGAAGGTCTCCTTGAAAGAGCCCTTTCCCCTGTAGAGGATAATGACGATAATGACAAGGAAGATGAAAAGCCAGAACAGACATCCCGTTTTTCCTAACCTGGGCTTTTCCCTTCTCTTCGCCATTCAGAGCAATATATTTTCTCAATTAAAAATTGTCAATACAAAGAAAATTGCACTACAATTACATGGGGTGGGTATGAAAAAACTCCTCGTTCTCGGTTTATGTGTGCTTCTGTGTGCTTCCTGCAGCATCGGATCAAAGAGGGTCATGCTCAGTATCAACGGCAGACCCCTTGAGGTCGAGATTGCGAGGACAAAGAAACAGCGAGCAAAGGGGTTGATGTTTCGGGAGGAGCTTGGGTGGAATGAGGGGATGCTCTTCATCTTCCAGGGAGATCAGGACCTTTCATTCTGGATGAAGGACACTTCCATCCCACTCTCCATAGCGTTTTTGGATACTAGGGGTGTTGTGGTCGATATATACGATATGCAGCCCTTTTCCCTTGATCCGGTCCGGTCCACCAGGAAAAGCCGGTATGCAATTGAGGTGAATCGGAACTTCTTCAGAGATGCGGGGCTGACAGTCGGTGACAGCATAGATCTGAGTATGGTTAAGAGAAGATGAAAGCAATCAAACTACTGTTTCTCTGTATGATTTTCCTGCTGCTCTGTACGCCGCTTTTTGCAAAGTCGGACGGCAAGGTACTTATCTATTACTTTAAAAACCTTACCGGGAGTGAACAGAACAACGATCTTATATACGCTATACCCCTCTGTCTGTATAACCAGCTGCAGTCCGTCAACGGGGAAAAAGATTTTACCGTTATCGATGAGAAAGCCTACGAAGCCTATATAGAGAACCCCCAGGTCGATCTCTGGGAAAGCGAGTATATGCGAAGCAGTGCCAGAAAGAAAAAGATCTCGAGAATTCTATTTGGTTTCTTTTACGATGAGGGTGATCAGATCCGTGTACGGGGGAAAATGTACTACACCGAAAGTGGCCTCATACTTGATATCGCAGAGAATGACGAGGAGTTCGCACCTCTGTTTCAGGGGGTTGAAGAAATAGGGATGACGGAACTCAGAAGCTGCGGAGCAGGAGAAGATGTAAAAACGTATAAAATTCCCGCAAAGCTCATCGACGATAAGGAAACCTCTCAGTCCAAACAGGTATTCAATATCACCGGTGCCGCCCTATTCCCGGTGGCGGATTGGAGCGACCTCTATACTGTGGGCTTTTATGGCAACTTTTCCTACATTCTCTTCCCCAAGCGCAACAGGGTACGAATTGGTTTCGGTCCCGAGGTGGGCGTCATGTTCCTGGCGACAGGGCAGGATGAAGCATATGTTGATTCCACACTGCTCATTGTGCCTTTCGGGGGATCTCTCCAGTATGTCCTTATTGGAAAAAATCTGAAGGATCGGCTTATCGTGAGTTTCAGTGCAGGGCTTTCTCTGTCGATACTAACTATAAATCATGACAAAGAGGAATCCGTAGATCTCTACACCAAGGGAGCACTCAGTTATATTATTACGATCGCAAAGAGAAATGAGCTGTCTTTCTCCGCCGGTCTCTTCTCCGTATCCTTCAGTGATACGCCGCTGAACGCAGTGTACGGTGAGATCGGGTTTAGGTCCTTTATCTTTTAACGAGCAGCTCATCGGCTTGATTCTAAAGTCCTGTGGGCGAAGCCATCATGAAAAAGTTTCTAATCCTTCTTGCTGTTCTCATCTTCCTATCCCAAAAGGTTTTTGCCAAGGAACTCTTTATCAGTACAGAGCCCATTAATGCGGCAGTGTATGTTGGGGAAGATCTGGTGGGCCGTACACCTCTGCGGCTCGGTACTCTACAGGAGAACGCAACGGTATCACTTCGTATTGCGAAGTCGGGATATGAGGAGATAGAGGCGGAAGTCGTGCTCGATGACAGAAGAACACAGCTGCTCTACTTTACACTCTATTCACCAGATATGGATCTCATTCTCAGTCAACGTGACAAAGACGTCTATTTAAATGAGGTAAGCGCCGGGAAGTCGCCTCTGGTGGTTAAAAATCTTCCAAACGGAATATACGCATTTGAGAGTGATCAGGAACGCATTACCATTACAAACGCGGAATATTCCCGTATGAGGAAAACTACCCGGTGGGAGGCCATCTCTTCTGCATGTTTATGGGGAGCGTCCCTCGGAGGCGGGATCTACCTGAAGAACAATGATAATGAGAAAGCGGGGGACACGCTTTTGCTCTCAAGTGCCATATTTGCCGGACTTCTGGGCTACAACCTTCTCAAGCTGTGGAAGATAAACCTGGATGAGAAAAGAGACAGGGCAGAGATGAGCGCAATTGAGATCAGCCATATGAGTGTCGAGGCTGACCGCGAAATGTTTACAAATGCCATGGAGTATGTGGGGAAGGAGTACTGGGACGATGCTCTGGGGAAACTCAAGCTGCTCGTCATCTTGTACCCTGACTCACATTATGTCCCATTGAGCCTCTACCAAACGGGGTCCATCTATTACAGACACGGGGAGTTTCAGAAGGCAGCAGGTGAGTTTCAGAGTTTTGTATACGATTACCCCATTTTTGAGTTTTACGCCTTTGCGGTACACGATCTCATTGATTCCGAGATGAAACGCGGAAACGTATCCACAGCCCTGAGCCATTATGAGAGCCTCAGGCCAGTCTACATCGATGATCCGAGCGGAACGCAATACGGCAGGTATTACGATCTCCTGGTTGGGCTCTATGAGGAGAGCGGAAGAGGCAGTACACAGATTCTCCTCGATTTGCTTGGAGAACTGGACTATTTCCTCACTATATACAGTGATACCTATTTTTATCCCGATGTTCTGTTGCTGAAGGGGCGTTTGCTCTACGAACACCTCGACAGGGAGCGGGGCCTTGTCCTGCTTCAGTCCCTGAAAGACGAGTTCAGCAAGAGACAGGAAATCCTGGATCAGGTGGATGTTATATTAAATGACAGATAAGGTACTTTGCTTCAGATTGAACGGTTACTCGCTCGGTGTGGAGCCGGAGCAGATTGAAAAGATACTCATAAATAAGCGTCCTTCCAGGGATGCCTTCACGCTTGAAACCGGCGTTGAGGTAAAGAAGCTCAGTGACTATATACCACTGCCTGCGAGAAAGAACACTCAATTCGAGAACATCCTCTTTGTAAAAGATCAGAAGTATTTCTATGGTTTCACCGTGGACAACGTACAGGGTTATCTCAGGCTTCGTGGCGGGGAGAAGCTGAGATCAAAGGGCAGTGGCAAGTCTCCCATCAGATACTTTGTCAGGAAGGAAGAGTATCTCATACCCGTTCTGGACCTGCAGTATATCACGAACGAGGAAGCGCCTCTTGCCAGTGAAGTTGTCCAGGAGATTGTCCAGACTGCACGGGCAGTCGATGAAGGTGAAGGGGATGTTGAGCGCGAGGAGGTCTTTGAGGATGTACGTAAGGATGAAATTTTCAGTGCCATTGAGGATGAGATAAGCAGAAAAAAGACAACGGCCGTTGTTGATGACATAATCGAGAGTGAGAAGAGGGGCGTGGTTCTCCCCCTCGTCATCAATCTCGTGATCGTGGTAATCTTTGCGGCCGGCCTGCTGTTCTACCTGACCTTTTCCGGAGAAAGGGTACGGGAACAGACTCTTGGCAAGACGATCTCCGGTGTGGAAGATGAGGTGATCAGGGAGATCAGGAGACGATCAGAGCAGGAGATAGAAGCACAGAAGCAGAAACTGGAAGAGACGCGGACGAGACTCGCCTCCCTGATGGAGGAGCGTGATTTCTTCCTGGAAAATCAGGACAAAATCCTTGCTGACCGCGAGGAAGAACTGGCTGCTGATTTCCAGGCCAAGCTCGACGATGCACGACGCAGGCTTCTGGAAAGTGGCGTCGAAAACTTCGATGCAGCCTTTGATGAGGAGCGGGCTCGCCTCCAGGCAGAGTACAACACATCTCTCGAGGAAGCGAACACGGAGATTGATAAGGTCAAGGCAGAATATGAAAGGGAGATGGCCGAAAGGGAGGATGCCCTGCGCCGTGAGGTGACTGTGTATTCCTCGCGCATTGATAAGATAGAACAGCAGCTTGTGGAGGAGCAGGCGAAGCTCAAGGAAGCGGAACTGCAGGTTCAGAGTGCGGTGAGCCAGCAGCAGGAATACAATGCCTACAGGCGGTCACTCACGAATATATACCGCTCTGCCATATCTGCCATCTCCAGGGAAGACTATGAGAAAGGCATTGCAGAACTGAAGACCGCTTTTCCCCTTATAGATGCAGCCAAGAAGGCAGGGCTGGGTACGGAGGTGGAGCTGCAGGTGGAGGAAGACCTCATCGAAAGCATCATCAGTATTGCAGAAAACCAGCAGGGAAATGTGGTCCTCAACAGGATGGCACAAACAAGTTTTGACAGGGCCACCGATCTGGAGAAATCCGGAAAACTGACGGGGGCCCTCTCCCACTACTATACTGCCTACACCATCACCGACAATCGGAACCTGAAGAACCTGTCGATACAGCGGGCGGATGATGTCATGGATCAGATCTATCAGAGCAGGCTTCAGAGCGAGATCGCGAGGAAAGAGGGCAGTGCAGATGCTCTCTTCCGCCGCGCAGTAGCTCAGAAGGACAGCGAACAGTATGAGCTTGCCTTGAATACGCTGGAAGAACTCGTCCAGACCTATCCCGAGACATCCAAGGTTGATAAGTCTTTCGAGGAGATACGGAGCCTCAACCGCCTGATTCTCATGCATGAAGAGCAGAATCGGATCGATGAACTCAATCAGCAGGCTTCCCAGGTCATGCGGCAGGCTGAAGACGCCTTTGAAGAGGGCTATCTCTCTGAGGCTCTTGACCGCTACGGTGAGGTTGTCTCGGAGTATTACGGTTCCGACTACGTTGATGATGCGCTTTCTGAAATATCGAGAATCAGTGATGTCATGCGATCTGTGAAGACAACACCTCAGGTGGTCTTCGGCAGTACCGGTGCTCGAACGGGCGTAATCATTCAAATTCCAGCTGAGAACACCTACCTCTTCAATCTGGGAATGCAGGACGGACTCAAGGAGGGGGACGTCATGGGCATATTCCGGAAGGAGGAAGAGACCTTTACCTATATCGGCAGTGTAAAGGTTTACGAGGTTTATCCCACCGTTTCAAAGGCGAAAGTCATTTATTATGAACAGCCCTTCAAGATCGGTGATTTTGTGTCACCCTCCTAATCATGGAATGAAGGGCAGGGGCATGCGAAGCCGCATATAGGGCATGTATCCGCTTTCCACTCGTCCGTCGAAGAGGATCCCGTAATCGAACTTGAGCCGGAGTGCACTGTACTTGAGTATCGTCCTTCTCAGCTCGAAACCGGTTCCCATGGAAAATGCCACGTTGGGTCCGTCTCTGAATGACTCGTTGTATGCAGGGTCATTCAGATACCTGTTGAAGGTGAAATTCAAACCCACACTGATGAAGGGGAGGAAGGAGAATTTCGCCGATCCGATCCGGTAGGCGATAGCAACCTGCAGGGGGATGGTAATGTAGTTGCTGTCCTCATTCTGGATCGGATTGATGGCAACACCTCCTTCGAAGATGGTGTAAATCCGCTCTGCGTTGAAGTAATCCGTGAAAAACCTGCTTTTCCTGCTCAGGTAACCGCCGAAATATACACCCATGTCTATATCGGGAGCCCTGTCGCCCTCGTTGATCAATGGTTTATAGAGGCTTATCGATACATCGATTTCCGGGTCATACAAAACGAGGTCGCCCCTCGCCCCGCTTGCGGAATAGGGAAAGAGCAGAGCCGCAGCGATGAAGAAAAGAGTGCAGTTGATGAATTTTTTATTTTGTTTTTGCTGTAAAAACACCATCCCAATCCTCTGGCGGTGGAAACTGTATGTATTGTCTACAGCGATTGATATACAGTGTCGAGGGCTCATCATTCTCAAGTGCATTCTTACTGTCACCGAAGAGTTTCAATGCCCGCTCGAAGTCTCTCAACTGGTAAATTCTAAGTGCTTCTCTGAATATTTCGTAGCCTTCAGTAACACCATCCGCTGCCTCATCATATAGTTCATAGACCTTTACTCCCTGCTCTTTTCCCTTTACTCTGACTTTATCAAGTTCACGGGTCTTATTATCGGTACCGGCCTGATTGAGTGTGTGCTCACTAATGATGATTGGAACACCATACATTTTAGTGAGGCCTTCCATACGGGACGCAAGGTTTACCGCATCCCCGATACAGGTGTATTCCAGCTTTTGATCAGATCCGATGTTGCCTACGATCACGTTGCCCGTATTCAATCCAATTCCTATCTTAAATGGACGTCTGCCAAGACGCACCTGGTTCTTGTTGAAACCCTCGAGTTCATGTATCATTTCAAGGCTTGTCTTGACCGCCTGGGACGAGTCATCCCCGTACTGAACAGGGGCGCCGAAGAGGGCCATGATTGCGTCGCCCATGAACTTGTCGATGATGCCCTTGTGCT
>CBFDDP010000122.1:0-9237 GCA_965603595.1 uncultured bacterium | reverse complement strand
CAATCAGATACTTCTGAATGAGATTCTCGAAATACTCTTCCGTCAATGCCTTCTTCACCTTAACAAGTGTCGGCTCATACTGCAGATGGCTGAAAGGGTCTCCCTCATAGAGCCAGCTTCCCAATACAGCAATACAGTATACGATTCCCTTTGGTAATCCCCTGAAATCAGACTCGCGAAGCCTGAATTCATGGATGTTTATCGCAGCCTCGATCTGCTTCTTGTCGACACCATTCTTTACCAGGCCTGACAGCGTTTCGAACACAATTGATTTGAATGTTTCGCGCTGATCCGAATTGCTGTTCTTCACCACAA
The DNA here is from genome assembly GCA_965603595.1 of uncultured bacterium. GTDB lineage: Bacteria > Spirochaetota > B62-G9 > B62-G9 > DRHN01 > JAGLSF01. The sequence continues at coordinate 8,922 of CBFDDP010000122.1, read as the reverse complement.
CACTGAAGATAGGCTGCAGTATGTCCTTTTCGAAAGCCCCGAATACATCCTTTCCGATTCCGGCATCCTGCAGTGCCTTTTTCAGCGGAGCAGCAGGGGTCTCCAAAAGCAGGTATTCCAGTATGGTGAAGGCAAGCATCATCTCAGGGTTTGTTGCACGATCGACGGCGAAATTGAGACTGAGGAAAGTCTTGTCTTTGGTTTCCTCATTCGGCAGTACAGGATAGGAGGATTCCATCTCACGCGGTTCCTTGAAGGGCGGCTGAAGGGCTATCTCGGAGTCGACCGGTATCTTTTCGAAGTCTTGCAGATACCCTTCGTGAAGTACACGCAGATGCTCAAGCAGGTCACCATCTCCGTAAAAGACGATATAGCTGTTTGAAGGGTGATAGTGGCGCCTATGAAAGGAGATGAACTGTTCATAGGTAAGATTCGGGATGACTTCCGGGTCGCCACCCGATTCATGTCCGTAGGCAGTATCCGGAAAGAGTGACTCAAGTATCTTTCTGAATAGCACTGATTCGGGCGTTGAGAACAGACCCTTCATCTCATTGTACACCACACCCTTGTAGGCTATAGGGCTATCCCTGGATTCGAGCTCGTAATGCCAGCCTTCCTGCATGAAAATCTCGGGGTACTGATAGATATTTGGATGAAATACAGCATCGAGGTACACATCCATGAGGTTGCTGAAATCCTTGGAATTTCTGCTCGCGACAGGGTACATGGTCTTGTCCGGAAAGGTCATGGCATTGAGAAAGGTATTGAGCGATCCCTTGGCGAGCTCGATAAAGGGCTCCTTGGAGGGGAATTTCCGCGATCCGCAGAGTGCCGAATGCTCCAGTATGTGGGGAATACCCGTACTGTCCTTCGGCGGTGTTCGAAAACTTATGGAAAACACCTTGTTGTCATCATCGTTCTGCAGATAGAGAAGCCTTGCACCACTTTTTTCGTGCAGGAATATTCTCCCCGTCACGTTCACTTCTTTTATCTCTTTTTTCCCTATGAACCTGAATCCATGATAGGTCTCTTCGAGCTTCATGTTCTACCCCTCTTCACGTTGTGCGTATACCGCAGCATCCTCATCTTCTGTCATGCAATCCACCTGCGGTATCCTATACATAATAATTTCCCCAACAGTCTCCGCCTATTGATTTTTACTCCTGGCCTTGACCCCCTGTCGGGATTCGGTTATTCTAGGTATACGTATGTCCGCGCCAGAAAAGATGAAGAGAATAGGTGAGGCGTTGTGGGAAATTCCCACATCCTACAAGGCGGGTATGCGCGTCCCCGCTCGAATATACGCAACAGAAAGACTCTTGATGGACATGGACGAGGGAGTCATTGAGCAGATCACCAACGTTGCAACGCTTCCGGGTATTTTGGGCTATGCCTTCTGCATGCCCGATGGGCACTGGGGATACGGATTCCCCATCGGGGGAGCAGCCGCATTTGACCTAGAACAGGGCGTCATATCACCGGGAGGTATCGGTTTTGATATCAACTGCGGTATGCGTCTCGTCAAAACTGATCTGCAATTCGATGAGGTCAAGCAGCATCTCCACACCCTGATCGATCGGCTCTTTCAGCGAATACCAGCCGGCGTGGGTTGCCGGGGGACCCTTCAGATTTCCAGGGATGATTTCAAAAATCTCATTGAAGAGGGAGCCTCCTGGTGTCTCAAAGCCGGATACGGCCTCCCTGGTGATCTGAGACGCACCGAGGAGGGAGGCTGTATGCGCGGTGCTGACAGCACTAAGGTCAGTGAAACCTCCATCGAGCGGGGATACAGGCAGGTCGGTACGCTTGGATCAGGAAATCACTATCTCGAGATACAGGTCTTAAAACCGGAAAATATATTCGACCATGAACTTGCGGGGTCCTTTGGCATCAACATCCCCAATCAGGTAATGATTATGTTTCACTGCGGTAGCAGGGGTTTCGGGCATCAGGTAGCAACGGATTATATCAAGCTCTTTCTCGAAAGAATGAACAGCCGCTATAAACTCGACATCAAGGACAGAGAGCTTGCCTGTGCTCCCTTCCGTTCACAGGACGGACAAGACTACTTCGCAGCCATGAAGTGTGCAGTAAACATGGCATATGCGAACCGTCAGGTGATACTGCATCGAATTCGTGAAGTGTTCTCCGATGTCTTTCACCGCTCCCCAGAGGACCTCGGTATGGAACAGGTGTACGATGTTGCACACAATACGGCAAAGCTGGAACGACACATACTACACGGCAACGAGCGCGAGGTGTTGATACACCGCAAGGGGGCAACACGAGCCCTTGGACCAGGCGGGTTCGATTTACCGCCGGAGTACACCACAACCGGCCAACCTGTCATAATAGGCGGAAGCATGGAAACAGGCTCCTACCTCCTGGTCGGTACAGACAGGGGGAGAGAGACCTTTTTCACCACAGCTCACGGGAGCGGCAGACAGCTGAGCCGCAGGAGTGCGAAGAAACGTTTTGACGGCAGAAAGATACAGCGTGAACTGCTGCACCGCGGCATATACGTCCGTACATCCTCCTTTGCCGGGCTTGCGGAGGAAGCTGGTGCCGCTTACAAGAATATAGATGAGGTGGTCGACGCAACCCTGCGGGCCGGCATCAGCAGGAGTGTGGCACGGTTCCTCCCCGTGGGTAATGTAAAAGGATGACCAATGCCCTACCGTTTCATTGACACAATCGCTATAGCTGATGTGGCCTTTGAAGCAACGGGCAGCAGTCTTGAAGAGCTGTTGCTGGCTGCGTGGGCGGCAACACTCAAGACAATGATCAGAAACCCCGAAGACATCGAAATGAGAATATCGAGGAGGGTTTATGTCACACAGAGTCAGTGCGACCTCCTCCTGCTCGACTTCCTGCAGAACCTCATATTCTTCAAGGATGCCGAGGGAGAACTATTTCGAGTAAAGTCCCTCACGCTGACCAAAGGTGACAAAAATTATGAAATTGACGCGCAGCTTTCCGGGGAACCAATAGATCCCTCACGGCATCAGATGATTGTTGATGTCAAGGCCGTGACCTTTTATCGTCTGGCTGTTGAAGAGATGAGAGGAGGCTGGAGGGCCACCGTGGTGCTCGATATATAATACAACCAATGGAACATCGAACATGAAACATTCGATGGTTGTAACAGACCTCGACGGTACATTGCTCCACAGGAGCGGTTCTTTGGGCAAACAGGACGCAGAATCCCTGCAGATGCTCGGGGACAGAGGCGTTCTGCGCATCATTGCAACCGGAAGGTCTCTCTACTCGGCCCACAGAGTGCTCGGCCCGGAGACTCCCATCGATTATCTCGTCTTTTCCTCCGGAGCAGGTATTGTCGAATGGAAGAGCCAGCGCATCGTACAGAAGCACACCATGAGCGTCGAGCAGGTAAAAACAGCAGTCAATCTGCTGATGCATATGAATCTCGAATTTATGGTGCATGAGCCAATACCCGACAATCACCGATTCCAGTACATAGAAACGGGCCGTTACAATCTCGATTTCATCCGCAGGACCGATATATACCGTGACTTCGCAACACCGGCAACCCAATCGAGCTTCGTCTATGGTGATGCATGCCAGATCGTTGCCGTAGAACCCGGTGATGTTAACCGCTCCTCCTATACCTCCATTGCAGCTGCACTCGACTCATTCACCGTCATACGAACAACCTCACCGATCGATGGAGAGTCGACCTGGATCGAGATATTTCCTTCGTCCGTGTCGAAATCACTCGCTGCGGAGTGGCTGCGTTTGGAGCATGACATCCCTGCACAACAGGTACTTGCCGTGGGAAACGATTACAATGATCTGGATTTACTTACCTGGGCTCACCATCGGTATGTGGTAGGCAACGCACCCGATGAATTGAAAGCACGGTTCAAGAGTGTCTCAACGAATCTGGAGAACGGCTTTTCAGATGCGGTTTCTCGCTGGCTCTCGCGGAATCATCACAGATGATAACGTGCGGCAAGGGGAAACCTCCTTCCCACGCCAAATGCCTTTGAGGTTACACGAAGGCCTGGAGCGGACTGATTTCTCTTGTACTCGTTACGCTGTACCGTGTTCGCGACCCAGTGAACGGTCTCAGGGTCAAAACCCCGTTCGATGATCTCATTCCCTGTATGTCCCTCTTCGATCAGGAAAAAAAGGATCTCATCGAGAACCTCATAGGGAGGAAGTGTGTCCTGGTCCTTCTGACCCGGCTTCAATTCTGCTGAGGGGGCCTTCTCAAGGATAGAAGGGGGGATTATCTCATCCGTCCTGTTAATGTAACGGGCGAGCTCGTACACCATGGTTTTCGGTACATCGGATATTACCGCAAGGCCGCCGCTCATATCTCCGTAGAGTGTACAGTAACCCACGGCGAGTTCACTCTTGTTCCCGGTGGAGAGCACGAGATAGTTGAACTTATTTGAGAAGGCCATGAGGATGTTTCCACGAATACGTGCCTGAATATTCTCCTCCGTTATGTCCGCCTCCTCCCCCTCGAAGTGTTCACCGAGCGTATCAAGATAACTTCGGTATATGTCGGATATGGGAACAACCTTGAATGGGATGCCCAGATTCTCTGCAAGCTTCTTCGAGTCTTCGATACTTCCCTTCGACGAAAAGGGAGAGGGCATGGCAATACCCAGAACACTCTCCCTTCCAAGGGCCTGTGCTGCAATACACATGGTCACCGCTGAATCGATACCGCCGGAAAGGCCAACAACCGCCTTCCCAAACCCGCATTTCCTGAGATAGTCCCGCGTGCCGAGCAGGAGTGCCTCGTATACCGTTTCTATTCTCCCCTGCGGGCTGTATCCCCTCTTCCCCTTCTCTTCAGTATCGATCGTGTCGACGCTCTCCCTGAAGGAGGGAAAAACACGTACCGGCCGCCCTTCGCCGTCAATGAACAGGCTTCGGCCATCGAAAAGAAGCTCATCGTTGCCGCCGACCTGATTCACATAGAGGAAAGGGAGGCCGTGACGTTTCGCGTGCCGTGCTATCAGTTCAAACCGGATTTCCTCCTTTCCGATGGAAAAAGGAGATGCAGATATGTTAATGAATATCGTTGCACCTTTACTGGCCAGTTCCGTCACAGGGTCGAAGGTGTACATACGGTTTCCGGGCCACAACTTCGGATCATTCCATGCATCCTCACAGATGGAAATCCCCAGTTTCTCCCCCTTGAAAGGAATGACATCGATGGCAGGAGCCTGGTCAAAGTAACGCGTTTCATCGAATACATCATAGGTGGGCAGGAGGGATTTGTGCTGGTCGCCTTTAATCTCCCCTGCACTGAAGAGAAGAGCAGAATTATAGGTTCGTTTGCCGGTGTTTCTCCTGTCCTGGGTGGGAGTTCCCAGTAGAATCCCCGTCTCAGGGTAATCGGCGGACAGCTGCCCTAGCTGCTCGAGAGCGGATTCAATACGGGTAATAAAACTCCTGCGCTCGAGCAAATCTTTGGGTGGGTATCCGGCAAGAAAAAGCTCGGGAAACACCACAAGATCAGCCCCCTCCTTTACCGCCCCTTTCAGGGTTTTCACCAGCATATCGAGATTGCCATCGATGTCACCGACCGTTGGGTTTAACTGAGCAACGGTTATCTTCATATCCTCCTCCTCCCTATGACTATAACATATAAATTCCTGACGGCTTCGACATTGAAATTTGCAAAAGTGAATAGAGGAATAGGTTCTGTTATGTTATATTATGCTGAAACCCTGGGAAAGGAGCTTCACTCCATGAGCGGAAGTATTACGAGATTATCACTTGGAGAACGGGAAATCATCCTCCTCGGAACAGCCCATATTTCCAAGGAAAGTGTTCAGGATGTCAGGGATACCATCGGGTCGGAAAACCCCGACAGGGTCTGTGTGGAGATCGATGAGTCACGGTACAAATCCCTCACACAGACTGATGCTTGGAAGAACCTGAACATTACGCAGGTACTACGTCAGGGAAAAGGGTTCTTGCTCATATCGAACCTCGTGCTTGCCTCTTTTCAGAAACGTATGGGGCTCGACCTGGGTATCAAGCCCGGTGCTGAGATGATTGAAGCGGTAAAAACCTCCAAAGAATCAGAAATACCCTTCTCGCTCTGTGACAGGGAGATACAAACCACACTCAAACGGGCCTGGGCAAAATCAGGGTTTTTTGCGAAGCTGAAGATGCTTGCCGTGATGCTGGCGTCGATTTTCTCATCCCAGAAACTGAGCGAAGAGGAGATCGAAAAGCTGAAGAAGAAGAATGTTCTCGAAAGTGCCCTGGAGGAAATCTCAGAGTTCCTTCCTTCCGTAAAGGAAGTGCTTATCGACGAACGGGACATATACCTTGCTACCAGGGTATATCAGTCAGAAGGCAGGAAAGTGGTAGCAGTTGTGGGCGCAGGACATGTTCCGGGTATGCTGAAGAGGCTGCACGACCTGCATGAGGGAAAGGCGTCGGAGGACATATCGGAGCTCGACAAGGTTCCTAAAAAGAGACCGATAACAAAGAGCCTTCCCTGGATTGTACCTGTAGCCATTGTGGGAGCCATTGTGGCTGGATTTATCATTCGAGGATCAGATGTGACCCTCCCCCACATCTATCGATGGATACTGATAAATGGTACGCTCTCAGCAATCGGTGCACTGGCCGCCCTTGCACACCCTTTGACCATAGCGCTTGCATTCGTGGCAGCGCCATTCACGTCACTTGTTCCGGTTATTGGCGTGGGTATACTGGCAGGCATTCTCGAGGGAACACTCAGGAAGCCGAGGGTTCGGGATTTCGAGAACCTTCACGAGGACATCGCGAGCTTCAAGGGATTCTTCAGGAACCGCTTCACCCATGTACTCATTGTATTCATGCTGTCCAATATTGGCAGTTCCATCGGTACATTTATCGGAGGCATTCCCCTCTTTGCCTCTCTGTTCGGCTAAATGAAAAGGAGGTCTCATATGCAGGTTAATCTGAAAGATCGTGTTGCACTGGTAACAGGAGCAAGCCGCGGTATCGGTCGAAGCATCAGTATGGCGCTCGCTCAGGCCGGAGCCCATGTCATCATCACATCCAGGAATGTCGAGCAGTTACAAAAGGTCGAAAAGGAAATCGGGGGAAACGCAACCGTTATCCCGACTGATCTATCCGTCCACGATGATGTGGATGCTCTCTTCGATCTCATAAAGGACAGAAAGGGTAGACTCGACATTTTGGTCAACAATGCGGCAATCGGTCTCTGGGGCCATTTGGTTGACTTCTCAATTTCCGATTTTGACAAGATTATGAAGCTCAATGTACGGGGATTGTATCTCTGCTGTCAGCGGGCCATGAAGCTCATGATTCCGCAGAAGAGCGGATACATAATCAATATCTCAAGCGTGGTCGGATTTAAAGGCTACCCCAATCAATCCGCCTACACGGCAAGCAAACACGCGGTTATGGGAATTACAAAATCCCTTGCCGTGGAAGCCCGTGAGCACAATATACAGGTGTCTGCCATACAACCGGGTGGTGTGGAAACGGATTTTGCCTTTGAGGCCCGTCCTGACCTCGATCCGTCAATACTCATCAAACCCGAAGACATTGCCCACTCCATTCTCTTTCTGCTTTCATTGTCCGACCGCGCATGGGTCGATCAAATCCACGTACGCAGGCGCAACGGGACTCCCTTTGTTGGTGTGTAACCTTATCCCGATGTAAAGTGAACACACAGTCGGCCGGTGAAGAGGCCATTACATAAAAGAGACCACCCCACAGGTGGTCCCTTCTATGTGAAGACGGCAACCTTAAATGTACTGCTATATATCTTGACTCAACCCCACCCCGCAGTGGATTGAGTTCAGCGCGCTCGTCTATCCAGACGAACGATCAGATGCCAGTCGTTTCTTCGCCTCACCCCGTACGATCTGATAGTAGGCAATGAGTGCGTTCAGGTTTGCACCAAACTCCTCATTGGTAACGAGCTTGTAAGGATTAAATCCCCTTTGTCTCTTGGTCTTAACTGAAACAGACTGCTTTGTCATTTGTATTTCCTTTTTTTATATTGTTTCTGCACATTAAAATGCAAGCTGTGTGCCAACTTCAGTATTTTTCCAGAAGTGTAACTCTATCTAATCTTTTAATTACAAGTGCAGTTGTTAAATAATCAATATGTATCGACGCGATGTGTCATTCTGATACTAAATGCCCCTTTTGTTGCGTGTCATATATACACAAATACGCATATAACTATCCGGTAAAAATTATCAATTCCCGAAGAGGAAAGAACCGAGATAAATCGTAAAACTGACTGTCACGATGCTTAGAATGGTAGTGAAGAGTACGGCCTGCGAGGCGAATCGGGGCTCGTTGTCAAACTCCATGGCAAGGAGGGCGGTATTCACGGCTGTTGGCATGCTGGATGATATGAGGAGCGCGTGAGCCATTATCCCTCGGTATTGAAAGATAAAGATAAGGGCCAATGCAATCAGTGGTCCGAGAATGAGCCTGCCGAATGCGGCCAGCAGTACATTGAACATGCCGCTTGTAATTGGAATCATCGCAAGACTTGCACCAAGGCTTACAAGAGCTATGGGAACGAGAGCTTTTGCAAGCCATTCTATGGGTATCCACAGGGGATCCCAGATAGGAATGTGAAATATTCTGAGCAGCACTGCCAGGGCAATTGCATAGATCGAAGGAAATTTCAGCATTTTACCGATAGAATCCTTGAAGGAATACTTTCCTCTAGAAATGAGGAACACTCCAAGGGAGAAGGTCAGGATATTCTGCGCAGTCAGCACAAGTATCTGTATGGAAGTAGCGACGGGGTTGTTGTTGAACACAAGCTCTATTACCGGAAGGCCATAGTTCCCGCTGTTGCAGAACATAAGTGCAAGAGCAAAGGCCGCACGCATCGAAGAAGTGTATCTCCGGAGCAGTGATACTGGTATTGAAATGAAACCCATAACC
>CBFDDP010000121.1:0-9279 GCA_965603595.1 uncultured bacterium | reverse complement strand
GGTAAAGAGAAAGCAGTGACTCTGCGTTTCATCCTGAAGACAAAACAAGCCGCCAATTATTAGAGCCTGGGTCAGGAATTATCCCCTCTGCACCTGTTTATTTTGCCGGTTGACAGGTACATGAAAGTGTGTTACATTCACTTTCGGCTTGTAGGCCCATGAATAGTGTAAGTAAATGAGTCAAACGAGTTGTATACATACTGCCTGTCACCGGAAACCCAGGTTGGGCGGTGATACGTAAAATTGCCCTTCAAACCTGAAAATTGGTTGAAGATAAAAAATTCTAAGAAGGAGGTAATCCATGAAAGTACGGAAACTGTCTTTCTTCCTTGCTGTCTGCCTGGTGGTGATTTTTGCGACATCCTTCGCAGTGTTTGCCCGTGGTGACAAGGCAGGGGGCGGGAAGCTCGAAGGTGAGCTGACCATTTTCTGGGCAGAGTGGGACCCTGCCAATTACCTGCAGGAGCTGTGCAACATCTTTACCGAGGATACAGGAATCGTTGCGAAGGTAGAAACGACCCCCTGGTCTGATTTCCAGACCAAGACCTTCAACGAGTTTGCTGCGCGTGGCGATGCCTACGACATCGTGGTCGGTGACTCGCAGTGGCTCGGTCGGGGTGCCACCCAGGGACACTACGTTGAGCTCACAGACTGGATCAAGGAGCGTGGTGTTGACAAGTCCATGGCTCCCGCGACCATTGTTGCCTATGCCGAGTATCCAAAGGGAAGCGGCAAGTACTGGGCAGTACCGGCCGAGGGTGATGCCTGCGGCTGGTCGTACCGAAAGGACAAGTTCGAGGATCCCAAAGAGATGGCCGCATTCAAGGCCAAGTACGGCTACGATCTCGATGTGCCGGAAACCTGGGACCAGCTGCTCGACATTGCAGAGTTCTTCTATCGCCCGGACGATAACTTCTACGGTGCAGCTATCTATACCCAGAAAGACTACGATGCACTCACCATGGGTGTGGAGAACGTACTCTGGGCGTGGGGCGCTGACCTCGGCGACTATGACACCTACAAGGTGGACGGCATTATCAACAGCCCCGAGGGTGTAGCTTCAATCCAGTTCTACAAGGAACTGTACCAGTTCACGCCTCCTGACTGGGGCAATGCGTTCTTCCCTGAGAACAATATGGCCATCACCGAGGGTTTGGCTGCCATGTCGATGAACTACTACGCGTTCTTCCCGGCACTCGCCAACCCCGAAATGAGCAAGTATGCTGACGTCACCGGCTTCTTTGCCATGCCTGAAGGTCCGGCTGCTCGAGTGGCTGCTCTCGGAGGTCAGGGCGCTTCCATTATCACCTACTCGAAGAAACACGATCTCGCCTACGCATGGCTCGAGTGGTTCGTGCTGCCCGAGAACCAGGCAAAGTGGGGTGCACTCGGTGGGTATACCTGTGACCTGAAGACCCTCAAGTCCGAGGAGTTCCTGAACATGACGCCCTACAACCGCTCCTTTATGGAGACTATGCAGATGGTCAAGGACTTCTGGGCTGTTCCCGAGTACGCGGAGCTGCTCGAGTCTTGCCAGCGCTACTGGCACGAGGCAATTGTTGCCGGTACGATCACACCACAGGAAGCGATGGACGGCATTGCCGACGAGTGGGAAGCCATCTTCGAGAAGTTCGGTTACTACGACTGATGTAACTTTACAGCAGCACATTGAAAAGGGGGGGAGTTGCTGCTCCCCTCCTTTTTCCTTGAGAAGAGGAATAATCTTTAATTTTTTTGTGCTGACGGTAATCGATTACACATTTTAGGGGCACTATATATACATACTATCTATCTCAGTGGGTTCGATTATCGGGCAAAAGCGTGCCTGCAAAAGGAACATCCATAATCCCATGTATGCAGGAAAGGCAAAATGAACCAGCAGAAACCAGGCGAAATGCTCGCCACACGGAGAGGCCTCAGCGATACGGCGATTAAGAGGCTGTTTGTCCTGCCAACCATCATCCTTCTCATCTGTATCAACATATTTCCGCTCATCTGGTCGCTGGGGCTCAGCTTCGCGGACTACAGTGCCGTGCGGCCGCGGGTTGAGGGCGTCAATCCCAATTGGATCGGCGGGGGAAACTACAAGGAAGTGCTCATGGACCTGCACATCTGGGAGTACTTCACCATAACGGCAAAGTACGCCATGATGGCAGTTGCGGGGGAGTTTCTCGTGGGATTCGGTATCGCCCTGATCCTGAACAGGGATTTCAAGGCAAAAGGCCTTATCACCACCCTCATACTCATTCCCATGATGATGTCCATGGCCATTGTCGGTCTGTTCTGGAAACTGCTGTACAACCCGGGGTGGGGAATCATCAACTACATGCTGGGACTGAAGGAGTTCCAGTGGCTGGCCAATCCCAAAATGGCGCTCATCGCCGTTGCGATCACTGATATATGGATGTGGGCGCCCTTCACCATGCTTCTCGCCCTGGCGGGTCTCTCGGCTATACCGCAGTACCTCTACGAGGCCGCGGAAATCGACCGGGCGACATGGTGGTTCAAGTTCAGGCGCATCACACTCCCGCTCGTGACGCCGCTCATACTGATTGCGCTCATCTTCCGGACCATGGAAGCGTTCAAGATGTTCGACATCGCCTTCGTCATGACGGGCGGCGGGCCGGGAACATCCACTGAGCTCATAGCCATAAACCTGTATCGCCTGGCCTTTGCACAGTGGAATACGGGGAGGGCGTCCGCCTTCGCCTACATCATACTCATCATGATCATCGCGATCAGCAACATCTACATTAAATATCTCAACAAAGCAAAGGAAATGTAGACATGGCGACCGTCGAGCGAGCAAAGAAGAGAGTGTCGCACTGGATTGTCATTGCGATCATCCTTGTGTTGACTATTTTATATCTGATACCGACCTACTGGGTCATTTCCTCCTCATTCAAGCCCTTCAAGGCAGTCACGGCAATACCGCCGAAGGTACTCTTCAAACCGGAGATTACGAGCTATATAAAGCTTTTCACCAAGCGCTCGCAGGTACGTTCCGGGGAGGAGCTCGAGGAGCGGCTCTCAGAGGCGAAGTGGTATGAAACAAAGGTGCTCAAGCTGGGGCAGACCATCACGGGGGTTTCACCCTTTCCGAACCGGCTGTTCAACAGTATCTTCGTGGCCATTCTCAGCACCGTCGCCGCAGTGGGGCTCGGAACCCTGACAGCCTACGGGTTCTCGCGCTTCAAGTTCAAGGGTGAGAACGACTGGCTGTTCTTCATTCTGAGTACGCGCATGCTCCCGCCGGTTGTGGTGACCATTCCGCTCTTTCTCATGTACCGGTTCTTGGGCCTGAACGACACTCGTTTCGGACTCATCTTACTGTACACCTGCTTCAATCTGTCCTTTGCCACATGGGTCATGAAGGGGTTTATCGACGAGATTCCCAGGGAGTATGAGGAGGCGGCCCTGGTGGACGGCTACACAAGGTTCGAGGCCTTCCGCAAGATCGTGCTGCCCCAGGCGGCCACGGGAATCGCCGCTACCGCGGTGTTCTGCTTCATCTTCGCGTGGAACGAGTACGTGTTTGCGCTCATCATGACCACGCGCAACGCGCAGACAGCGCCGCCCTTTATCCCGTCACAGCTCGGCGTGGGTCTTGTTGACTGGGGAGTCATGGCTGCAGGTGCATCCATATTCCTCATCCCGGTCGTGGTATTCACATTTCTGCTGCGCAAGCATCTGCTTCGCGGCGTCACATTCGGTGCAATTAGAAAGTAAAGGGGAACAGACTATGTTCAGGAAACTCAGCAATAAAGTATTCGAGCCGCTTGGAATGGGCATCATTGGACTGGGGATTGTCTCCCTCCTGCAGCCGTGGGTGCTGTACATTCACCGCAAGGGGTTTCTCATCATGGGCATCGGGCTCGCCATGTTTATATTTTTCTCCCACGTGAAGCCTCCCGTTGAAGAGGAGGAGGAAGAGGAGGGTCTTTCCATACACGCGGCATGATATAGGGAAGAAGGATAACTCACAATAAAAATGGAGGGACGAAGTTATGAAGCTTGGAGTACTTTCGTTTGTATTTGGTGACAAATCGTGGAAGGATGCCTGTGCCGAGATCAAGAAGGCCGGGCTTGATGCCGTTGAGGTGGGCTGCGGCGGGTTCGTTGGCAAGGCGCACTGTAACCCCGTAGAGCTCATGAAGGATGAGAATAAGCTGAAAAGCTGGATCGACGCCTATAAATCGCAGGGCCTCGAACTGAGCTCCCTTTCCACGCACGGCAACCCGCTGCATCCCGATGCGGGTTTCAGTGACCCCCATAGGCAGGACCTGAAGGACGCGATCATCTTTGCAGAGAAAATCGGTGCCACGATTGTCAACACCTTTGCCGGATGCCCCGGTGCTGGGCCCGACGCAAAGTATCCGAACTGGATCACCTGCCCCTGGCCCCCCTATTTTGTCGAGGGGATTGAGTGGCAGTGGGAGAAAAAGGTCATCCCCTTCTGGAAGGAGATGGCTAAACGCGCAAAGGACGCGGGTGTGAAGTTCGGATTCGAGATGCATCCCGGAGATACGGTGTTCAATCCCGAAGCGCTCATGAGGCTGCGAGATGCGGCGGGTGCCGAGATCTCCTGTAACCTGGACCCGAGCCACCTGTTCTGGCAGGGAATCGATCCCCTCATGGTGATCAAGTTCTTCGGCGACGCGATCGTGCACGTGCATGCCAAGGACTCCAGGGTCGATGACGGCGTCGTGCGCTGGCGCGGCGTGAACGACCCGAAGCACTACACAGATGTGCGTAACCGCGCATGGACCTTCCGTACGGTGGGTTATGCACATGACAAGCTGTTCTGGAACAACTTCGTGAGCAACCTGCGCATGGTCGGGTATGACGGTGTGATCAGTATCGAGCATGAGGACCCGCTCATGTCAGGCAACGAGGGCCTGACCAAGGCGGTCTCGTTCCTCAAGGAGGTGCTCCTGTATGAGGACGTGGGAGAGATGTACTGGGCGTAAAAGGAGAACATAATGGCTGATAAAATAAAAGTCGCGGTCGTCGGTCTGGGATTCGGCGCAGAGTTCATTCCTATCTATCAGCGTCACCCCGATGCGGAATGCTACGCTGTCTGTCAGCGTACCAAGTCTCACCTGGATGAAATCGGCGATCAGTTCAAGATCCCGAAGGAGAGGCGGTTCACCAATTTCGAGGATCTGCTGAAGATCGACGAGATCGATGCCATACACGTGGTGACAGACATCGGGAACCACGCCTGGATGTCGGCTGCAGCCCTCGATGCAGGAAAGCATGCAGCATGCACCGTGCCCATGGGCGTCACGGTCAAGGAGTGCCTCGACATCGCCCGGGCGCGGAAGAAGTCTGGCAAGGTGTACATGATGATGGAGACGGCCGTGTACACCCGCGAGTTTCTCTACGTGAAGGAGATGGTCTCAAGCGGCAAGCTCGGGAAGATACAATTCCTGCGCGGCTCCCATCAGCAGAACATGAGCCTCCCCGGCTGGCCGGATTACTGGTACGGCTTTCCGCCCATGCACTACGCCACCCATGCGGTGAGCCCGCTGCTCGCCCTGGCGAAAGCCGAGGCCGAGTCGGTGGTGTGCCACGGTTCAGGAACGATCAGGGACGAGTATGTTGAGAAGTACGGCTCGCCCTTTGCCATCGAAACAGCGCTCGTCAAGCTCAGGGACTCCGATCTCGTCTGCGAGGTCACACGCTCCCTGTTCGACACCATACGCCAGTACATCGAGAGCTTCGATGTGTACGGCACCAAGCTCGCCTTCGAGTGGGAGCAGATAGCGGAAGAGGGCCCGGTGCTCTTTTCCGGATTCGAGGATGCCGAGCGTGTGAAGGTTCCCGATTTCGGGCATCTGCTTCCAAAGGAGATCGCACTCTTCACCACGGGCGGCGTGTACGACGACGAACACGAGCACACCTCGTTCATTCAGGGTGCCGGTCACGGGGGATCACACCCGCATCTTTCGCACGAGTGGATAATGGCAATCAAGGAGAACCGGCAGTCGTTTGTTGACGCGAGCCGTGCGGCCAACTGGACCATGACGGGCATCTGTGCCCACGAGTCAGCCATGAAGGACGGGGAGCGGATCGAGATCCCGAAAACATAACATGGAGGACATCATGAAATTCGGAATCAATACCTTTCTGTTTGAATCACCCTTCACCGATGAAGGCATTAAGCACTTCAGGGCCTTCAAGGATATCGGATTCGATGGTGTTGAGATCGGCCTCGAGAACAAGGGTGACATAGACTACAAGAAGGTGCTCAGGGGCCTGAAGGACGACGGTCTCTGCTGCTGCTCGATCTGCGGTGCCCTTGGTGCCAACAGGGACCTCCGCGGCACAAAGGAGCAGCAGGAGACCTCGAAGCAGTACCTCAAGGACTGCATCGATGCATGCGAAGCCCTCGAGTGCGACCTGCTCGTGGGCCCCTTCGGTTCTGAGGTGGGCCGCACGAACATGGAGACCGAGGCTGCGCGAAAGGAGCAGTGGAAGACCGTGGTGGGCCATATGCAGGATATATGTGCCCATGCAGAGAAAAAGGGCGTATACCTCGCCTATGAGCCCATAAACCGCTTCGAGACGGACTTTCTCAATATCTGTGCCGATGCAAAGCGCATGGTGAAGGATGTGGGAAGCCCCATGCTCAAGATACATCTCGACACCTTTCACATGAATATAGAGGAGAAGAGCCTGCCCATGGCGCTGCTCGATGCAGGGGACCTTCTCTATCACGTGCATGCATCCGAAAGCGATCGAGGAACACCGGGTTCTGGTACGGTTGACTGGAAGGGTGTGAGGGATGCACTGAAGCGTCTGAACTACAACCGTTACGTGGTCATCGAATCCTTCACACCGGACGTCGAGATCATTGCCCGCGCCGCAGCGATCTGGCGATACACCGAAAAGACAGGCCTGGACCTTGCGCGCAAGGGCCTGAACTTTCTCAAGGTGCTCTTTGGTTAAGTTAGTAACTCATCATTCGAAGGGGTCGCTCAATGGCTCAGATAGAACTGAAAAAGATCTGGAAGAGATTCGGTGATGTAATTGCGGTCAAAGATCTGACCCTCACCATTGCGGACAAGGAGTTTCTCGTGCTTCTCGGGCCCTCGGGCTGCGGCAAGACCACGACGCTCCGATCCATCGCCGGCCTTGAAAATGTCGACGAGGGAGAAATCCTCATCGAAGGCAAGAAGGTGAACGATTTGCGCGCCGCCGATCGCGACATCGCCTTTGTCTTCCAGCTCTACGCGCTCTATCCACATCTTACCGTGTACCGCAACATCTCCTTCCCCCTCGAGACGCAGGGCATGAAGAAGGGTGAGATCGAAAAAGCGGTACAGGAAGTCGCGGGCATACTGAAAATCAAGAGCATACTCAAAAAGAAACCCTCGGCGCTGGCGGGCGGTGACCTGCAGCGCGTCGCACTCGGGCGGGCCATGGTGCGCCGACCCAGAGCATTTCTCATGGATGAGCCTATCGGTACCCTGGACGCTAAGTTCAGAGAGGTGATGCGCACCGAGCTCAAGCGTCTGCACATCGACATCGGAGCCACCACTGTATACGTGACCCACGATCAGGTGGAGGCCATGTCCATGGGCGACCGCATCGCGGTTATGAGTGAGGGCGAGCTCCAGCAGGTGGGTGCTCCTGCGGAGGTGTACGACAACCCGACGAACCTATTCGTGGCAAACTTCATCGGAAGCCCGGGCATGAACTTTGTAGACGTGGTCTGCGCGGGCTCGGGGCAGACCACCCGGGCTGCGCTCTGTTCAGACGATCAGATCTCCTTCTCCTTTTCGCGGGAGATCTACGGCAAGCTTTCAGAGAAGGAGGCCTTCAGCAAGGACCTGGTGCTCGGCATACGGCCCGAGTGGGTAGAGATTGATCGCAAGAAGAGCAACGGCCAGGTGGGCGCCGAGATCTACGTGGTAGAGCCCCTCGGCTCGAGCAAGATCATTGACCTGAAGATCGGAAACGACATCATAAAGGCGCGGACCAGCGCTGACTTCGACGCAAAGATCGGTGACAAGGTGTGGGTCACTCTCAACGAGAAGAAGGTGCACTTCTTCGACAAGGGCTCGGGCGAGGCCATATATGTGATTTAAATAAACGAGTCGTGGTGAGTCGCCCCTTGTTATCAGGACCACCCGATACATTAGATGCATACGAGGAAATTTACGGTCAGGTTGGCACCTAAACATATTGAATTACTGAATATCAGGCCTCCCCGTGGAGGATGAGGCCGAACCGGAGGTTGGTTTTGGCAAACGTTAAACTGGATGGTGTGACGAAAAAGTTCGGATCCTTAACGGCAGTCAATAAACTCGAGCTCGATATCAAATCGGGAGAGCTCTTCGTACTGCTTGGCCCTACAGGGGCGGGCAAGACAACGACCCTGCGCTGCGTCGCAGGACTTGAGCGGCAGGAAGAGGGTGACATCATAATCGACGGCGTAAACGTGAACAAGATCGATCCGGCCCAGCGGGACGTGGCATTCGTATTCCAGTACTACTCCCTCTACCCCCACTATACAGTGAAGCAGAACCTCGAGTTCCCGCTCAAGCCCAAGATGCGCAGAATCCCGCAGGAGGAGATCGACCGCCGTGTCATGGAAGTTGCGAAGATCCTCCACATCGACCATTTGCTCGAACGCAGGTCGGACAAGCTCTCAGGCGGTGAGATGCAGCGCGTCACCATCGGCCGCGCCATTGTGCGAAATCCCAAGGTGTTCCTCATGGACGAGCCGCTGTCCAACCTCGACGCCAAGCTGCGGGAGGAGCTTCGGGCCGAGCTCAAGCGACTGCAGATAGACCTGGGCGCAACGCTCTTTTTCGTGACCCACGACCAGGTGGAGGCCATGACCATGGCCGACCGCATCGCCGTGCTCAACAAGGGCCACATCCTGCAGCTGGGGGGGCCCTTTGAAATCTACAATAAGCCGGCTAACGCCTTTGTGGCATCTTTCGTGGGAAGTCCCGCAATCAACCTCTTCGATGCAACAATCGACAAGACGAGACTCATCGTGCTTCAGAACCGGTTCGAGCAGAACCTCGGAAAACCCGTTGTCGACAGAATCAAGGGTCATCAGGGTGAAGTCCGCTTCGGCATACGCCCCGAGGACATCGATATCGTCAAGAACAGGAAGGTCGGCTACTCCGCTGCCACCATTTATAACATCGAGAACATGGGCATGGAGAAGATTGTGACCCTCCGGATTGAGGATTTTATCTTCAAGGCCGTGACCACCGCCGATTTCGAGGCAGACGTGAACGCCGAGGTGTTCATCTC
>CBFDDP010000120.1:0-9283 GCA_965603595.1 uncultured bacterium | reverse complement strand
GAGATCTACGGCGTTCTTGTGGGCATGTATCGGAGATACAATCTCTAGCGCCACTGCAAGGGCCTGCACAGCACATGGTATAGATCCTCAGGGGAGGTTCACATGAGTGTGATGAGACCATTAAAAAAGATAGCCTTTGTATCGATCCCCCACATGGTGGCAGAGAGTGAGGAGGCCCGGCTGGATGGCGATAGGCTGCCCCTCGTGGTGGCCTCCGGCAATCAGCCCAAGAGCATCGTGCTCGACTATTCCCGGGCCATTGAAAACTCACCGATCAAGAGGGGGCTGTATCTCAAGAATATCGACTTCATCATGGACCAAACACGGGTACTGCCCGTTGACTATGAATATGTCGAAGCGCTGAACGAGAGGGTGATCGGTTATCTGAAAAACTACTCCCCTTCCGTGGAAAACCCGGGCATAGGGAAGTACTTCATCGATTTGAGCGGCACCGAGCGCCTCTTCGGACGAACGCTCGATACCTGCGGCAGGATAATCTCGCAGCTGCACAGGGTTTTCCACCTAACCGCACGTTGCGGCATAGGAAACACCACACTCATCGCACGGCTTGCCTCGGAGGTTACGGGAGACGGGGGTGTCTATGAGATCCTCCAAAACCCGGAAAAACTTTTCTTCCCCCCTCTCAGCGTCACCCTCCTCCCTGACCTCCCTCTCTCCCTTAAAAACGAGCTGCTCATAGATTACAGCATACGCTGCATGGGGGACCTGCTCCCCTTCAGCAAAAATGACCTCAGGAACCTTTTCGGCACAGAGGGAGAGCTGCTCTACAACTATGCCCGGGGCGTCTCGCGCAGCACACTCATGGAAAAAAAAACTGAAGAGGTTTTGCAGCGCGATTGCATCATCAACCATGAACGAAACGATGATGACCTCATCCAGCGGAAGTTCTTCAGCCTCGTGCTCGAGCTCTGCGAGGAGATGCGCAGGGAGCACATCTTCCCGCAGACCGCAAAGATCACGGTGGTGTATCAGGACGACTATCGCTACACCACCGCGGGGAAGCTCGCCCATGCCTCATTCTACGAAGAGGAGCTCTACGGGGAACTCGTCTTCCGCCTGAATCGGGCGCTTAAGCGGCGAACCTGCGTGAAGAAGATCATCCTCGCCTTCTCCCGCTTCACTGCGCCCTCATGCCAGCTCAGCCTCTTTCACGACACCTACCGGACAAGCGAGCTCGCAAAGGCCTTCGATCATATCCGCCGGCGCTTCGGAAAGAAATCCATCGGGTACGGTACATGAGCATGGAAGAGTTCGTGCTTCTGGAAAATCACTCCGTCTACTCCCTCTGCGAAGGCACCGCCTTCATGAGCGAGCTTGCGGCGCACGCAAAATCCCGGGGCGAGGAGTATCTCTCCATCTGTGACACAAACGGTTTCTATGGGCTCGTGCGCTTCCTGCAGGAGTGCAGGCAGGAGGGGCTCAAGCCCATCATCTGTGCCCGCCTGCAGAACAATTCCTTCGATGGGATTCTCGTTGCCCGGAACATGAGGGGGTACGCCCGTATATGCTCGCTCATCACAGGCATTCACCAGAGGGATGACTTCAACCCCAGGCGGGAACTTCTGAAAAAACCGATACAAAACTGCTTCGTCATCACCCGCGACCGTGAAATGCTCTCGAAAAAACCTGAAAATGTCTTCGCAGAGATAAACGTACTGCGCAGGGATTACGCAAAAGACTATGCCTACGCGAAGCGAGCCGGAGTCTCTCCGGCCTTCATCTCACCGGTGTACTTCCTGAAAAAGGAGCATCATCACCTGCACCTCCTGCTCAGGGCGATCTCTCAGAACGAGAAGCTTTCCGCCCTTGCGCCGGGCGGTATTGAAAGCCGGTACGCCTACCCGCGGGACAGGGAGGAGATCGCCTCTGAATACGCATCGCTTTCAGACGCCCTGCGCAACACCATGCTCATCGCCCGGGAGAGCCAGTTTGATTTTCCCCTCGGGAAGCCCATCTTCCCGAAGTTCTGCGAAAACAGCTTTGGGCGGCTGCACGATCTCTGCTACGAAAACCTCGAAAAGCGCTATCCCCGGGTCACGCCGCCTGTTCTCAAGCGCCTCGAGAAGGAGCTTTCCATCATCGAGCGCAAGGGTTTCGCCGACTACTTCCTCGTGGTGCACGACTTTGTCAAACACTCTCCCTACACCTGCGGCCGCGGTTCGGCAGCCGCCTCGCTCGTCTCCTATCTCCTGTTCATCACCCACGTCGACCCGCTCAGCCACAACCTCTTCTTCGAGCGCTTCCTCAACGAGGAGCGCCCCGACCCCCCGGACATCGATGTGGACTTTCCCTGGGACACGCGTGACAACATCCTGGCATACATATTCGCACGCTACACAAAAAAAAACGCTGCAATGGTCTCCAATCACATCACCTTCTCCTCCCGCTCCTCGGTACGCGAGGTGGCCAAGGTGTACGGGATTCCGGAGAAGGATATCAGCGGTGTGACAAAAAATATCGGGTACTACTACAACCGCACTTCAGACGAGTTTCAGGAGTACGCGAAGCACAGGGAGTCTTCTCCTCCTTTCATGGAGGTTTTCCGTGATGCGGTGGAAATACACGGGAGGCCGCGGCACCTCTCCGTGCACTGCGGCGGTGTGGTGATTACACCCAGGCCAATCTACTACTATATCCCCGTACAACGGGCGCTCAAGGGGGTAAACATCATACAGCTCGAGAAGGACCAGGCCGAGGATTTCGGGTTCGTGAAGATAGACGTGCTCGGAAACCGGAGCCTCGCCGTGGTGCGCGACTGTCTCGAGCTCATCGAGAAGCACTACGGGGAGAGGATCCGCTACGAGGAGTTCAACCCTCTGAACGACCACCGCACCATAGAGATGCTTGCGGCGGGGGACACGATCGGGGTCTTCTACGTGGAGTCCCCGGCCATGCGCCAGCTACAGAAAAAGACAGGCAGGGGGGATTACGAGCACCTGGTCATCCACTCCTCGATCATCAGGCCGGCGGCGAACATCTATATCAGTGAGTATGTGGAGCGTCTCCGCGGCAAACCCTGGGAGCCCCTGCTTCCGGAGATGGGCGAGATACTAAAGGGCAGCTACGGGATCATGTGTTATCAGGAGGACATCACGAGGATTGCACTTCAGATCGCCGATTTCCCCCTTGGAGAGGCCGACGAGATCCGCAAGGTAATTCTGCGCAGGAACAGGGTGCGGCGCAAGCTCGAGCTCAAGGACAAATTCTACACCAATCTCAGACGGAAGGGCATCGGGGAGGAGATAATCGACCGGATCTGGGAGATGATCGAGTCTTTCTCGGGCTACAGTTTCTGCAAGCCCCACAGCGCCTCCTTCGCACTGCTCTCCTTCAAGTGCTGCTATCTGAAGGCTCACTACCCGGCGGAATTCCTGGGGGCCGTGCTCAAAAATCAGGGCGGCTACTACAGCCCCCTGGCGTACATCTCAGAGGCGCGGCGCATGGGCATCCGGGTGGAGCTCCCCGACATCAACGTGAGCCGTAAGGAGTACTTCGGGCAGAGCAACACCATCTCCATGGGCTTCATGCAGATCAAGAACCTCTCCGCCGACATCGTGAAACGGCTCGTGGGGGAACGTACACAGCGGGGCCACTACGGGGGACTCTTCGATTTCATGGAACGCACCGATGCGGGGCTCATCGACACAGCCATCCTCATCAAGGCGGGCTGCTTCAGAAACGTCGAGCAGTACAACCAGCCTCAACTCCTGTTCATGGCGAAGAGCTATTTCCACCGCAGGGAACGGCACGAGGAGGACATGCTCTGTGATCTGAACCGCTACGGTGCGCGGGTCACCCCTCCTCCCATGCGCGATATCAACCGCGAGCAGAAGTTGCGTATCGAGCAGGAGCTCTTCGGATTTATCGCGTCTATCCACCCCATGGACTACTACCGGAAATTTATCGATGACCAGGGGGTGCTCCCTGCTGTGGAGCTCGGACAGCACACTGGCCATACGGTGAAGGTCGCCGGCATTCTGGTGACCGCAAAAACCGTCATGACAAAGAAGGACGAACTCATGCAGTTTATAAGCTTTGAGGATGAAACGGCAATCTTTGAAACGGTTTTCTTCCCCAGGGTGTTCAAAAAAAACGTGCTCAAGCTGTGGCATCAGGCCCCCTATATTCTGACAGGGCGGGTGGATTCTGAGTTCGGTGTGATCAGCCTGAATGTGTTTGACCTTGAGGCGGTATGCCACAGGGGCACCCAATCCCTGACAGGAGTTGGTTCGATGTGAGGGAAGCGCATCAATGAGTTAAGGGTTTTCGAGAGGTGTCTGTACGGTCATTTAATGCTATGCTATTCCTCTGTAAGTTTCGTCCCGCAGGGACGAAAAGCTTTAATAAAGTATAGCGCGATTATGCTTTTATTTACTTTGGTTGCGGCAGAAAGCCGCGCTATGTTATTGGGGTAAAGGAGGTGAGAACATGTGTGGACGCTTCACGCAGAAGTCAGAACGCAAGATCATCTCTCTTGAGTTTTATGTGCAGGATTTTCTTTCCGATGTGTTCGTGAACTACAATGTAGCTCCCACCCAGGATGCCGGGGTTATTGTCAGGGATGTTGTGTACCGCTATGTTCGCTACCGCTGGGGGCTCGTGCCCTTCTGGTCGAAAGACCCGAAGATTGGGAACAGAATGATAAATGCCCGGGCCGAGACAGTAGCTGAGAAACCGAGTTTCAGGAATGCCTTTGCGAAACACCGCTGTCTCGTTCCTGCAGACGGGTTTTTTGAATGGAAAAAGGAGGGTGGGTACAAAACACCCTACTACATCTACCACTCCACAGGCAAACCCATGAGTTTTGCAGGGTTGTGGGAGACATGGACTCCAAAAATGGAGCCGACGGTTGGGCAGCCTGAGGCAGACATCTTTTCATCTGAGCGGGAAAAGCCTCCGCCTCTGCATACCTTCACCATAATCACTACAGGGGCGAATGAAAAGCTGCGTGAGCTCCACGATCGCATGCCTGTTATCATTTCTCAGGAGAAGCGTGATGTCTGGCTCAATCCGGATGCCGACCCGGACCAGCTTGTCGAACTGCTCGAAACTCTTCCGTCTGAAGAGATCGAATTCCATGAAGTGTCTCGAATGGTTAATGCACCACAGAACAATTCGCCGGAGTGTATCGAACCATATTTAAAATAGTAAATGGCAAGTTTCTAACCCCTCAACAAAAAGAATCATAAATTTGGTTCAAAGGAGCATAGTGCTGGCGAACGAAGTTCGCCCTAAATAATTAACACAATGTTTAAAAAATTCCTTGATTTATTGAAATATGTGGGTAGATTAAATTACATTCTTGTTGTACAATACATAGCCAACCAAATCGATTTGGTTTTGCCTCGAATGAGAGCATTCATCTTTTTCTTTCAGTGACGTTAGTACATCAGGGGAGGGGAATGTATGCCTTTGGCAGAGAAAGATGTTACGCTCCAGTTGAGCAACAATGCCCTCACTGTTTTAAAAAAACGCTACCTCAAAAGAGACGACAAAGGCAATCCAATAGAAAAACCTGAAGACATGTTCAGGCGGGTTGCAAGGAATATCGCGGAAGCGGACAGGCTCTATGATAAGAACACCCCAGTCGAAGAGACGGAGCAGAAGTTCTACAACCTCATGACGTCTCTGAGATTCATGCCCAATTCTCCCACACTCATGAACGCCGGCAGAGAATTGCAGCAGCTTTCGGCCTGCTTTGTACTACCCATAGACGATTCTATTGAGAGTATCTTCGATGCCGTGAAGTACACGGCGCTTATTCATAAGAGCGGTGGCGGAACGGGGTTCTCATTCTCCAGACTCAGGCCCAAGAACGATGTGGTGAAAACCACAAAGGGCATCTCGAGCGGACCCGTTTCCTTCATGACCATTTTCGACAAGGCAACAGAGACGATCGTGCAGGGAGGCACGAGACGGGGTGCAAACATGGGGATCCTGGATGTCCATCACCCGGACATCATGGATTTCATCAAGGCCAAGGCTGAACAGAACCTCCTCAACAACTTCAATATTTCCGTTGCCGTTACCGATGACTTCATGACAGCTGTGCAGACAGACAGTGATTATGAACTCATTAACCCGCGAACACACAAGATTGTGGGTACACTCAGGGCGCGGGAAGTCTTTGACCTGGTAGCTGATCTGGCGTGGAAGTATGGTGACCCGGGTGTCGTGTTTATCGACGCTATCAACCGGTACAACTCGACACCGTCACTTGGCAGGATAGAGTCCACCAACCCCTGCGGCGAGCAGCCCCTGTTGCCCTTCGAGGCGTGCAATCTGGGTTCAATCAATCTAAAGAGCATGGTCATGGAAGGAAAGATCGACTGGAACCTGCTGAAGGAGACGGTACACTCGGCACTTCATTTTCTCGACAATGTGGTTGATATGAGCGTGTTCCCCCTTGATGTCATCGAAAAAAAGGTCCACGGCAACAGGAAAATCGGTCTCGGGATCATGGGATTCGCCGACCTGCTCATCATGCTGGGCATTCCCTATAACTCCGAAAAGGCGAAGGACACAGCCAGGCAGATCATGAAGTTCATGCAGGAGGAATCCGATAAAAAATCTCTCGAGCTCGGTGAAAAACGCGGTACCTTTCCGAACTGGGACCAGTCTCTCTATGTGAAAAAGGGGCTCAAATACAGAAATGCAACGCGGACAACCATCGCCCCGACTGGAACGATCAGTATTATTGCCGGCTGCTCCTCAGGTATTGAACCGCTGTTTGCCGTTTCATTCGTGCGGAACGTACTCGACAACAAACAGCTCCCCGAAACCAACCCTCTCTTTCTCGATGTAGCCGTCAGAGAGGGGTTCTACTCGGATGACCTCATTCGAGAGATTGCAAAGCACGGCAGTGTGCAGGATGTGAAAGGGGTTCCGGATGAGGTGAAACGATTATTCGTAACAGCCCATGATATCTCTGCCATGGACCACGTGCACATGCAGGCAGTATTTCAGGAATACACCGACAATGCAGTGTCCAAAACGGTGAATTTCCCGCACGATGCAACCGTTGATGATGTGAAGGAAGTGTATTTCGAAGCCCATAAGCTTCACTGCAAAGGTATTACCGTATATCGGGACGGCTCACGGGATGTGCAGGTTCTCACCACAGGGAAGAGTCAGGAACTGCAGAACCCGCTCAAGGTAGCTCCGCGACAGCGCCCTTCAATCACCTACGGTTATACGGAGAAAATCGAAACGGGGTGCGGAAAGCTGTACGTAACCATAAACGCTGATGAGTATGGCCCCTGCGAGCTGTTTGCCAGTATGGGGAAGGCGGGTGGATGCGCGGCATCGCAGCTTGACGCGCAGGCACGTCTCATCTCCATGTCCCTGAGGTCAAACGTGGATCCTCGTTCTATCGTCAAACAGCTGAAGGGTATGCGCTGTCCCTCGCCATCCTTGCTCCCAAAGAAGGGGGGCAAGGTACTCTCCTGCTCGGATGCTCTGGCAAAGGTGCTTGAAAAATATATCGACTATCACAAAACACGCAAGCAGGAATTAGAGGAAACCGGAAGCGAGATGTTCGATGATGATCGGGGACGCGAAGAACATGCCGTCGTTGTACACACTAAAAACATTGCGGGAATATGTCCTGAGTGCGGGGGTATTCTCGAACACGAGAGCGGCTGCGTTGTCTGTCACTCCTGCGGTTTTTCAAAGTGCTGATACCTCATATCATGTATTAGGGATGCAGCTTCTCACACCATAGTGAAATTTTTTCCTAACCCAAGCTGTTAAATATATGCAACCTTGCCGGGATTCCTGAACTATGAAAAAACTGCTCATCACGATTCTCATCTTGGGCCTCTCGCATGTTCTGCACAGTGCGGGATGCAACAACATAGAAACCCCTGTTAGGGAAGGTACTGAGGGCCTTCAAGATAAGGGCGAACTCATCATACAATGCGACCACAGTGAGATTCTTGACACCGAACCTCTCCTCCTCTGTGCCGAGGGAGGAACAGGCGACATATTCTGGAGCATCGAACCTGATACACACGGCGCTTTTCAACCTGAAACGGGAGAAGAGGTTCTCTTTATACCAGCTGACATCACAACAGACGGTTCAGTCACCATCACTGCAGAGGATGCTCAGGGAAATAAGGGTCAGCTGATGATTCACCTCATCGATGAGGGAAATCCCCCATCGATAGGCGACGTTCTGATAAATGAAATAGCATGGGCAGGCACATTGACAAGCGCCTACGATGAATATATCGAAATTATTAACAGAGCAGACAGACCCTTCTATCTCAACAACTGGCAAATCGAAAACGCGGCTGGTTCAGGAACTCCACTGGTCTTCTCAGGAAAGGTAGAACCTGAATCTTCCTTTCTCATAGCCAACTATGCGGAAGGAAGCGAGAAGACAGCGATTAGCTGCGAAATTCAGTTCACTGTTGCATCACTCTCAATTCCCAACACCACCTTCGGACCCTTCGTGCTGACCAATGGGGAAGGCACTATCATGGACAGTGTTGGTGATGGGGGTATCTATACCCTTGGGATAAATACACCGGAAATTAGGTCTTCAGTTTCCCGCTACACATGGTCCACCACCACCCAGTGGTCACCGGACTCATGGTACACGGAAGGCCAGTCACTCAATCTGAAGGACGGCACGCTCGGCACTCCGGGTGCCCTGAACAGCGATGTACCATTTCACACAGGGCCGAATGAGGAAGACGCCCTGGCCATTCTCACCGAGTATGCAGTTGACCCCACCGACAGCATTGGCGAGGACTGGGCCGAAATATGCATAACCAAGGGAGGAACACTCCAAAACGTTGTCCTCACCGATCTGGATGGTCAGGACAACCCGATCACCTTCGGGAAAGACATACAGGCAGCCGAGGGGGACTACTTTCTCATCATCTGGCACGAGTACGACGATGCGTATGATTTTGAAATCAACGGATACCTCATTGAGGAAAACAGTATCTTCATCCCCGACAACCCACCCACCGGCACAAAAGATCAGATTGTCCTGCTCTGCGGCAGCTACTTTCTCGACGGCCTCTGCTACTATACCGAGGGAAACGATTTCTTCGACAACGACGAGCAACAGATGCGTGATTTTGGCTGGGTCGGTGACCCCATATTGGGAAAATACGGCGCAAAACTTGTCGAAGGAGGTGCGTATACAAACACAATGACTGAAACGAGTTGGGACAGTGAGGCAAACCCTTCACCAGGGTCAGTAAACTGATTCATCCCCTTATGCTCAGGGTGCCACGTAATTGAAATT
>CBFDDP010000119.1:0-9306 GCA_965603595.1 uncultured bacterium | reverse complement strand
TATCGAGCGGTATCAGGTCAAAACCATACTCAATGCCCTCCTCGTTGACAAGTTCGCCTATATCTATAAATCACACAACATCGAAGAGACGGTTGAGAATGCGGACCACATATCCGAGGCAGTCGGTGAGTGGACCAACATTCAACTCGTTCTCACCTACTTCGATCCCCAGGAAGGCCAGTACGTGATCAATCCCAAGAACAAGGCCCACTGGGAGAGCGTTCTCCCCCTCATACGTGACGAGTTCGCCGTCATATTTGCTGGCCCCGTGGAGAACGATATCAAGCCTCAGGTATTGAACTCCACCATCAACGATTTTATCGCCGTTCTGTACGGGAAAAAGGTCAAGGCGAAAAAGGAGTATATCGGACTACGGAAACCTGCACCACTGCCTCCGCCTCCATCACAGGCAGCTGCTGCTGCTGCACCGGTGGCGGCCCCTGCAATGAAACGCAGAGTGACGCCCCGGTACTCCATCCAGGTCACCAATGAACTCTTTCACAACGGAAATGTTGAGGCGTGGAAGAAGATCGTTGAAAGCTTTAAAACAAAATACGCCGATCTTGACGTGTTTATCTGGTACGAAAACGAGCGTATCAACAATATCAATGCCCTGTTCAAGTGGGGCAAGGTGAAGCATGGGGGGCTCATCATGTTCAGCGTGGCAGGGGAAAACATACTGAACGTGTCCAAGCTGCAGCGGTACCTCTTTGAGGGTGCAAGCCCCCGTTTCGAGGTTTTTCTCAGAGGCGGCCTCGGAAAGGTACTGGACCTTTTTTGATCCTATCGTGCACACCATGAACAAACACTCACGGATGCAGACATACGTCTCCCCAAGGATATAAAAGATATACAGAAGGATAGATAAGATGAAGAAATATCACTCATTCAGCAGTACGGAATTCATCGACGATCCGAAGACACAGGAAACCATCGGCAATCGGGGCATGCGTGTTATGGAGCTTGCCTCCCTCGGTGCACCCATACTCCCCGGTTTCATCGTATCCAACGAGACTATCGGTGAAATCGCCGGCAAGGTCGGGGAGATGAAGAAGTTCATCATAGAACCGATGACCAAGATAGAGAGATTACTCAAGAAGAAGTTCAACGATGAGAGGAATCCCCTGCTCATCAAGGTTGTTGAGAGCCCCATGCTCAACATGATTCAGGCCTTCTCCATTCACAATATAGGGCTCTGCGACAAGACAGTGGGCGGTTTCGCCACATTTGTCGGGGAGGAGTTTGCCTATCACGAGTACCGCAACGTGATACGAATGATCATCGAGCTCGAGCTCAAAACTGGGGTTGACAAGGAACGGGAGAAGAAGATCACCGCCTTTGCGGTGCAGCTGAAAAAGGCAAAGAAGCAGGTAAAGGTGAAAGAGGCCTTCGAGGAGCACAAGAAGCTCTACCCCACGGAGGCATTCACCAATGCCTACGATCAGCTCCACTTCATTATTGAGCTCCTGCATAGCTACTTTGAGAGCAGCTCAAGCAACGTCGATTCCTGTCTGCTCATACAGGCCATGACCTTCGGAAACTATGGCGAAGAGAGCTATTTCGGAAGCTATTTCACCAGGGACATCGTGACTGGTCATCCCGAAATCAGCGGACAGTTCTTCATAAATGCCTTCGATGCCACTGAAACGAGGGGGAAATCCGTTACGAAGATCGACAAACCCTATCTGGACAAGCTGATAAAAATAGGTAAGAACGTGGAGACCCACTTCAAGGAGATCCGCCAGATACGTTTCACGGTCGAAAATGGCACCCTGTGGGTCATCGATCAGGTTACCGTGCCAAATAAATCCACACAGGCTGAGATCAAAACACTCCTCGACCTGCATGGCAGAAAGGAAGTGGACGACGCCCACGTGATCAGCACCATCAAACCCGGAAGGCTGTCAGAAATTCTTCACTCCATACTCGATATGAAAAGCGCTGAAAAGCTTCCCAAAGTGGTAGGCGGAATTGCGGGTGCTGTGGGTGCGGCAGTCGGCCGAGTCTGCTTCACCACAGAGAAACTCATCAAGGCATACAAGTGGGCGGTGCAAACGGATGAGGAAACGAATTTCATCCTGTGCATGCCGGCAACCTTTGCAGAGGACGTGAAAGCGATCGAGGTTGCAACCGGTGTCATCTCGTCCGAGGGGGGTTACGCTTCCCACGCACCGGTCGTGGCACGGAGCCTGGGTAAAGTTGCTCTCGTGTATCCGGAGATCAAGTTCCAAAAGGACTCCGTCAAGATCGGAACGAGAACAATCAAGGAAGGCGACTACATTGCCCTGAACGTGCCGTACTACGACACTCCCGCCATCTACTTCGGAAAGGTCAACCTCATTCAACCGTCAGCCGAAGGGAGCGGGCTCCTCGAGTTCCTCGACATTGTGCAGAACAATATCGACGCGTTCGATGTGCACGCCAATGCCGATCAGCCCAAGGACGCGGAGCTTGCAAAGCGGTTCAAGGCCCAGGGAATCGGTCTGTGCCGCACCGAGCATATGTTCTTCGAGGAGAAACGCATAGCCACCTTCCGCGCCATGATCATTGCCAACGACAAGAAAGAACGCGACAAGGCCCTGGCCGATCTCAAGGAGATGCAGGTCGCGGATTTCTACAAGCTCTTCAAGATCATGGACGGTCTGCCGGTAACTATTAGGCTGCTCGATGCACCTCTGCACGAGTTTCTCCCCCATACGAAGGAGAGCATGATAGAGTTCATACATTACATGCGGAAAAAATATCCAAAGCTCACGGAACAGGAGATACGACGCCGAAGCTCCATGCTCAAAGAGTTCAATCCCATGCTCGGCCATCGCGGTATTCGGATCGCCATTTCCTATCCGGAAATCTACAACATGCAGACGCAAGCTATATTCGAGGCTGCATACAGCCTCAAGCGTGAAGGCGTTGATGCGAAACCCGAGATCATGATACCTCTCGTCATGAGCGCCAATGAGATGAAGACCATCCGAAAAGGCAAAAAGATCGAGGGCAAGGAGATCATGGGTATTAGAGACATCGAGCGGGAGGTTCGCGAGAGTTTCAAGTCGGATCCCATCGAGTACAAGGTTGGTACCATGATTGAGCTGCCCGCAGCAGCGCTGCAGGCCGACCGCATTGCCCGCTATGCGCAGTTTTTCAGTTTTGGGACCAATGATCTGACACAGACCACCAACGGTCTGTCCAGGGATGATTTTAATAACTTCTACTCCGATTACAACGAGTTCGACCTTCTCGAGAACAATCCTTTCAAGATACTGGGGGAGCAGGTCAAGGAACTCATCAGGCTCGCCTCTGAACGGGGAAGGCTCACCCGTCCCGATATAACCATGGGTCTGTGCGGGGAGCACGGCGCTGAACCCTTGAATATCCCCTTCGCGAAGGAGGCCGGTCTCAACTATGTTTCCTGCTCACCCTACGGCATACCCATCGCGAAACTTGCAATCGCTCAGCTCAACCTGAAAGAGAAAGATACAAAATAGTGCATAATGGAAGTATCTAGTAAAAAAGTCCCGCTAAAGCGGGACTTTTTTATCTTTCATGAAATAGATCAATAACGCATTCTCTGCAGAACCTGAACCACTTTCGAGAATACCTCGAGCAGATAGATCTTGAGCAGGGCCTCGGACACACAGCCCGAGTTGTAATACTTGGATACCACAGCCATGAGTTCGAG
This sequence comes from uncultured bacterium, assembly GCA_965603595.1. Classification (GTDB taxonomy): domain Bacteria; phylum Spirochaetota; class B62-G9; order B62-G9; family DRHN01; genus JAGLSF01. The sequence goes on along the minus strand of CBFDDP010000119.1, from coordinate 5,627 downwards.
CCGGCACAGTTTCATCTTCTGCGTGTAACTTCCGCTTCTAACCGGTACGAGCTCATCACCGAAAAATGCATCCTTTATAGCGTAATCCAGATGGGAACTTCCGTTACGGAAGTGCCGGTAGGCAATCTGCTCGATAGGCTGACCGAGCGGAGCGGTATAGTTGTCTATGAGCATATTCTGTAGGAATGCCTTTGAGAAATCGGTAAAGAGCTGCAGACGGCCTGTGGCACTCTCGCTCTTCGGAAGCGTCTGAAGGTTTTCGAGGTTGTCTATACCGTCTTGCATGTCTCTCACCGAGTCCCGGAACCGGAACTTTCTAACCCCTTCATAGCGCAAACGGACATTCTCGAGACCATACTGATAGTAGGTATATATCCCGTCGAGGATGCACCGTATACTACGGGAGAAGAGAATTTGATACTGCGTTCTGACCCTCTCCTTCGATGAAGGGGGTTTTTCTTCTCGAATTCCGCCCTTGGGCATAGTGAGATGATCGAGCACCTTTTCATAGGCGAGGTTCAACTCGGTCATGGTGCGATGGGCCCACTCCTCCTTCCCTCTATTGGAATCGGGATGATAGATCTTGGCGAGTTTTCTGAAGGATTCGTTGAGCTTTTCCAGTGTACACTGAGGGGGCAGCTTGAGAAGCCTAAGCGCTCGATCCAATTCCATATCCACATAATGGAGGTGATTCCGTTGCCTGTCAAATAAATTTGACAGGCGTCCGGGGGCTCTTCTACAATGATGACAGGAGTGATAAAAAGAAGTTGAACATGGCAATTGAAAAAGAACTATTCAAGGCTTATTACAACAGCGAATTGCCCTTCGAGAGAGGATACATCTTCTCTTCATTTTTTAATGCAAACTCAACCTACTCCCGCTATGAGATTACCTCCTATAATAATGTGAAGGATATTTACCCTGAGTGAGGATTTTCAGCGGCCCCGCAGTGTGAGCATGCGTACTGTTCCTCTCAATTCGCTGATCTGACGCTTCTGATCGCTTATTATGGCGAGCAGGTCGGCCGCGTTGACCTCATCCTCCTCTTCCTTTTCACTGACCTGCAGGTCCTCGTAGTCACTCTGTGCCTCAAGGAGTGCGAGTTCATAGGTGTCTGCATAGTATTCCAGCTCAAGCGGCATGACCGGAAACTCTTCGGACTGCAGTATCTTCTGCGCTAATCTCGAAATTTCTCTGCCTGCAACAGAGTCACGCTGCGATGTGGTGAGCGGGAGGCCTTCCTCAACCGAACGGTCCACCGCATCATCTCTGAATATGAGACCCAAACACTCCACATCCAAATCGAGATTCCTCCTCACCAGGTCTCTGAGCTGCTCCACAATCTGCAGGTCGGCAGGGGAGTTTGCCATGTTGATAATAAACTTCGGTTTCAGAGCTTCCATGTATCGTTTTGCCCTCTCCCCCGCCTGCCGGTCAAGTTTGGACATCTTCGTGAGCATCTCGGAAACAGGAGGTGATGCATTTGGCTTTTTTTCTTTCAGAAGCTTTTTGATATATGAGCTGATCGAGGGGTGCGAAGCGAAGGCTCGCTGCAGGAACCTGAATACTGTATTCTTCAACAGGCCATAGGCATTTACGATCGATGTTGTCTGGGGTGTCAGCACCACAAGCCCCGAGTTGGAGATGAGAAAAAAATCCACCACATGGCAGCTACCGCCCGAACCGAGGTCGATTACCACATAATCCGCCTCGAGCTCGAGTATGCTCTGCATGAGCATTTTCTTCTGAGAAAACTGAATGTTCGAAACTCCGGAGACAAGAACATCACCGGGGATGAACCGGAGGTTTTGATAGGGAGTGGAGATCAGAATGTCCTTGAACTTGACTGATCGGGAGGAGAGGAAATTGCCGATACCGAGGTTCGTATTTTTCATACCCAGAGCTGTGTGGAGGTTGGAACCCCCCAGATCGAGATCAACGAGAACGACACTCTTCCCGTTGACCGCGAAATCGAGGGCCATATTGGCAGCAATCACAGTCTTACCCACACCGCCCTTGCCGCTCGCAATGGGTAGCACCTTTCGTTCAGCGTTTTCATTGATCACCATAGACTGCTCCTCCCGCTCAGAACTGCACCCCACATAGGCATAACCACACCTTACATAGTATTAACTAGTCAGCCAATGAGAAAGAAATATTTATGGACAATTTCCCGTCCCTGGGATATGCTTGAAGCAAAGCTTCCAGTTATCCGATCTATCCCCATGAGACGTCGCATACCCGCATCCATATTCAGCATCTCGTTCCTGCTCTTCCTTCTCGCGTCATGTGCAACCACATCGCCGGTTGACGGACCTGCGCAAACCGTGGACCTTACCCTGTCCGATGAATACTATGAGAAGGCAGAACTGACCCTGGAAGAGGGTAATGTGTATGACACATTCATCTACCTTCTGAAATCCCTTGACCGAAATCCCGAAAACGAAAAGGCCCGATTACTGCTCGACAGTCTGCATGCATCCCTTGTCTCTGAATTACACTTCATGAAGGAGCCAATCACCCGCGGAAGGGGTATGGAGCATCCTCTCAGCTACCTTCTCTACTACCAACCCCATGAGGAGGCACAGCCCGTACCCGATATGCCGATAAAATTCCGCTTTGCCGAGGGTGCCGGTGTTCTCACCGAAGACGCGATTACCAACGATGCGGGAATCGCCAAGTGTTATGTTGAACGAATCGATTCATTCGACCAGGGCATTACCATCGAGGCAATGCCGGTCATCCAGTACAACGGTGCATCAATTGCCCTCGACCACCTCGTACAGTCATACGTATACAGCACGGTATCCATGCTCGAACAGACCCAGCACGTATATGTGCTCTTTGAAAATCCGAACCAGGAATGGGGCAGTCAGCAATTCGCTCATCTCAGAAGCAGCCTTTCTCGTCTCTTCAGGGAGAATGAGTTCAGCAACGTGCAGTTTCACTATATGACCGAAGAGATACTGTTCAACAGGGCCCAAGCCCTTGACCGCTCCTCGATCGACATTCTCACCGATGCTGACAGCCTCTTTCTCATGCGGGTTGAGACATCCTTTCTTTCGCAGCAATCGGTTGATTTCTTCTTCTCGAGCGCTCATATTGTACTGGAGGTGGTCGATACAAACTCACCGGCCGTTACATTCACCGATGAGGTAACCAGGCGCGGGGCAGGCAAGACAAAGGAGCTTTCCGCCTATCAGGCTGTAGTTAATGCCGCAAATGATCTCGCCCGAAATCTGGATCTCTATCTCAAGGAGAAAAGAAGGATACATGGAGTTTAAGCGTTCAGTCAGCCCCTCTCTCCTCGCTGCGGATTTCGCGGATCTGGGCAATGCGGCTCTCCGGGTCGAGGCGGGCGGGGCCGGTTCGATTCACCTGGACTACATGGACGGCCACTATGTGCCGAACATCAGTTTCGGAATCGATCTCATCCCTGCCCTGAAGAAGAGGGTGGGTATTCCACTTATTGCCCATCTCATGCTCTCCAATGCTCCGGACCGTCTCGACGATTTCATGCAGGCAAAACCCGACTGTATCATCCTTCAGGAGGATGCGGTGCGCAACCCCCTGCAGCTCATCAAAAGGATCCGAAGTGCAGAAATTATGCCTGGAATCGCCATCAATCCTCCCCGTGCCCTGAAAAAAATTCGGTCACTGCTCCCCCACATTGATTATTTGCTCATTATGTCTGTCAATCCTGGATTCGGCGGCCAGAAGTTCATCGAGGATACCCTGGCAAAGATGGAGGAGGCGCACCGATTCAGGGTAGAGCATGGACTTCACTTTGACATTGCTGTTGATGGGGGTGTGAACATCTACACCGCGAAGAGCATACTCGAAACCGGTGCAAATGTACTCATCGCCGGCACCGCCGTGTTCGACAAGGATGACGTGGGTGAGGCGATCAGGTCAATGCTTACAACCTCCCGGTATGCCTAATCATTCGAGGACCACCCAGTTTTCTTCATCCTGCGACACAAACAGTCTTATCCGGCCCGAATAGCTGTTCCCTGCAAGCAGATAAATGGAGCCGTCGTCGCTGACAAAGACCATCTCGAAGGAAAACATCATCCCATTTGGCGTAAAGGGAACGGTCACCTTGCCGGAGGAAACCCCTTCTCCGGGTATCATCACGACTTTTTCCACATTTAGCCGAACTGGAAGTACGCCCGGTTTTAAAAAATGGTCAGGAACCAGAGCTTCGTCCTCCTGCTCTCCGAACCCGGCATCTTCTTCTCCAACCATGGAAAAGTAGTATCTTCCCTCATCGAGATCAAAATTGAACAGGTAGACCTGCTGTTCCAGTATGGCCTTTTCATTCAGATAGCGGAGTGAGTTTTGCAGAGTGAGAACGAAATTCTTTGCCCTTTCGGGATTGATGATGGCTGCAAACCGCGGTGTAATGATGAACATGAGTATGGAGAGGATGGAGAGAACGACCAGAAGCTCGATGAGGGTAAATGCTGTAAGTTCACCCCTCTTGAAGGCATCATTCCCAGTTCGTGATGTCAGAATCGTATCCTTCGCCGCCTTCGACGCCGTCCTTTCCGAAAGAGAAGAGGTCATAGTCTTCACTGTGTATACCGGGCGACACGTAAACGTACTCGTTGCCCCAGGGATCTATTGGAACCTTGGATTTGGCAAGATAGCCACCGACTTTCCAGTTTTCCGGGACATCCCCGGTGCCAGGCATTTCGATGAGCGCCCGCAGACCCTGTTCGTTGGAAGGATACACGCCAGTATCCAGGTAGTAGAGCTCGAGAGCCTGCTCCAGGTTGGATATCTCAATCTTTGCCTTCGTTACCCGCGCATCCTCCGGCCGTTTGGATATGCGCGGCACGATGAATGCGGCCAGTATGCCAAGGATGACCACAACAACCATGAGCTCGAGAAGGGTAAAGGCTTGAGCCCTTTTTGCCAGAACCCGTCGGCATACTGTCGTTGCGGCCTCCGTGATTTCCCGGATTTGCACATACAATCTCCTCATTGGTCTCTCCAATGCCGATGTATTCTCACCCATTATATCACGAAATCTAAATAAAAATCCATGCTTTTGTCCAGGGATTCTGACCACCACCCTTTATATTTGAAATCTCACAGAAAAATGTATACACTTGTGTGAACATATGAGAGAGGTCAGAGATCATTACTATAAAAAAGCCAAGGCGGAACAGTACCGGGCGCGGTCAGTATACAAGCTTATGGAGATCGACCGGAAGTTCCATCTCCTCAGGAAGGGGTTCTCCGTCCTCGATATTGGGTGCGCTCCGGGGTCCTGGAGCCAGTATGCCCTTGAACATGTTGAGAATGGTCATATAACGGGTATAGACCTGGCCCGCTCCGTCGATATACGGGACAGCCGATTCACCTTTATACAGGCCGACATCCTCGATAAAAACGTTCTCTCGCATATAGGGTGCAAAGCGGGAGACGGTAACAAATCCTGTTTCTTCGACCTTATACTGAGTGATGCGGCTCCCAAAACAACGGGAAACAAGTTCACGGACAGTCAGAACTCACTGCGACTGGTTCGAGCTGTATTTGAGATTGCCAAAAGCTTGCTTCGAGATGGTGGATCCGTGGTGTCAAAGGTTTTTCAGGGAGAGGATTTACAAGGTTTTGTG
>CBFDDP010000118.1:0-9327 GCA_965603595.1 uncultured bacterium | reverse complement strand
ACACCTCTCATGATACCCATCTAGTTATGAAGTAGAAACATGGGTATGCAACAATATTGCAACCGGTTATAATTAGTGCGTGATCATAAATTAACATCTTCACCGTATGTAACCATTGTCAATACAATAAATACTTGAAAGTTAATAAGTTAAGCACTAATAATTGAGCTGGTGTATGAGAAACAACGTATAAAAATGAATTGTTCACCAGCGAACTAATGAGAGGAATGTTACTTTATTTTAAATCTGAGGGAGGGATCCATGAAATACAGATATATGGGCAACACCGGGCTCCTTGTATCAAGAGTGTGCCTCGGAACCATGACCTTCGGCAACAAAGAGTGGGGCTGCGACAAGAAGACATCTATCGATCAAACAAACCGTTTTCTCGAGGCAGGGGGAAACTTCATCGATACTGCAGACATGTACAGCCAGGGTGAGTCAGAGAGCATCCTCGGCGAGGCGCTCAAGGGAAAAAAGCGTGATGATCTGGTTATTGCCACGAAGTGTTTTTTCCGCATGAACAATTCCCCCAATGCCAAGGGGCTTTCGAGAAAGCACATAATGGAGGCCTGCGAGGCAAGCATGAGACGTCTGCAGACCGACTTCATCGACCTCTATCAGATACATGGACCCGATCCCCATACCCCCTTTGAAGAAACCATGCGGGCTCTTGACGATCTTGTGCGCCAGGGTAAGGTCAGGTATGTGGGCTGCAGCAATCTCCACGCGTGGCACATCTTGAAGGCCAACGGCATAAGCAGGCTCATGAACCTGGAACCGCTGGTCTGCGGACAGTATCAGTACAATCTCATCATCAGGCACGTGGAACGTGAAATACTCCCTGCTTGCGAGGATCAGGGCATGGGATTCATCTGCTGGAGCCCTCTGGCCGCGGGTATGCTCACGGGTAAATACAAACACACAGACCGTCCGGAAGAGGGAACACGGATTGCCATCACCGCTGAGTTCACGCTCAGCCGCTACTGGCATGACAGGGGGTTTGCCATCATCGACGCGGTGAAGAAGGCAGCTGAGGAAGCGGGCAAGACACCTGCACAGATTGCCCTCTCTTGGCTTTTGCATGACCGTCGCGTCACCTCGGTCATCATTGGATCGAGAAAACCGAATCAGCTTGCGGACAACCTTCATATTGGTGATTGGGACATGCCCGATGAGTTATGGAGCCGGCTCGAAGAGACTGCCGCTTTCGACCACGGTTATCCCCGCTCGTGGATGGACTCGGTGTATCCGCGCACCTTTGGTGAGGAAGAGTTCTAAAATTTCAATTGTATGCGTCACATTTTCATGTAACCTTTCGCAGACCTTGCCCGTCTAATGGGGTAAACTCGGAAGGGGGAAACATACCATGCGGAAACACTATCTTCTCATTACGCTTCTCCTGTTATGTAGTTTAATAATCGGGGGGGTATACGCACATGCAGGTCAGGGCAAGGGGCAGGGTGGCTCAGGGGATGGGTCGCCCGGTGAAGTATCAGACCCAAAGGGCGATCGAGATCAAGACAGGGATTGTACTCAGGATCAGGACCAGACCCATGACCAGACAAGAGATAGAGACCGAACGGGTCAGGATGAGGAAGCCCCCTGTTTCACCGCACAGGACGGCAATACGTACAGGTGGCAGCTTAGGTTCAATCGGAAGCTCTGCAGGTTTGAGGAAAAAGGTGACAAGGAGGCAATGCACAAGTATTTGGAAAAAATTGCCGGCAGGTATACCTTTGTGCACAGCAGTGAAGTAGATGATTTTGTAAACTGGGCATTTCAAAACAGGCCGTGGGATACGGAGTGACCATTTCATTCGACGATGTCCTCAACGAAAACAGAGACAGGATGTTCAACCTTCTCTTTCGACTTACCGGTGATTACCACACAAGTGAGGATCTGTTTCAGGAAACATTTCTTAAAGTTTACAGAGGGTTGGACAATTTCGACGGCAAATCCAGGGTATCCACATGGGTCTACGCCATTGCCCTCAATGTGTTCCGTGACCATGCGAGAAAACGGCGATGGGGGCTCCTCCCTTCCGGACGAGCAGATAGCAACAATCAAGAAACAAACGCGGATGAAACCTTCTCACCGGAAGATGATCTCATACGGAAGGAAGAGAGAACCCTTCTTCAGCAAACTCTGAACGGTCTGAGAACAACACTCAAAGTTCCGACTGTTCTCTACTACATCGATGGGTACAGTATCCGAGACATCATGGAAGTTACCGGCAGGACACAGACCGACATACGCGTGTCGCTCCACAGGGCACGTAGGATCATAAAAACGAAATGGGAGGCCCTCCAGTGAGAAAACGAGATCTACCCGATCATGACATGACAAATTTATTTGCGCAGGCCACACGAATACGGGCCCCGGAGAGTGTGATCCGGAGGCTTCGCCAGAAAATCACCACTGAGGGCACTTTCACTTCAGGGAATATACTCCACCACCGCGGGGTCTTGGTTCTGAGGAGGCAGGTCATTGCGGCCATCGTTCTGACCCTGTTGATAACCATACCCCTCACCTTTTTCACTACCAGGCATATAACCGGAAAGGATAGTCCTGAAAAGAGCTACATTGTACGGTTTGTCTATGAGAATGGAGATGCAACCACAGTCCAGATCATGGGGGACTTCAACAGCTGGAACAGTGAACAGACAGAGATGTATAAAATCCCTGACACCGATCTATGGACTGCCGAGGTGGTTCTGTCTCAAGGCCTCTACAGATACGGGTTCCTCATTGACAACAGACAGTGGTCCCTTGACCCCCTTGCGAAAATCAATGTCAAAGACGATTTCGGAAAGGAGAGCTCCCTGATCATGCTCCTTGACGAGACGGAAGATCGGGAGAACCTATGAAAGGCCGAAAATATCTTCTATTGGTGTTCGTCCTTCTCCTCGCAGCCACTCCACTCTACGCGGGAAGTGAAGAGAAGACAGATGCAATCGTTGCATATACTGAAGAGCTGTATGACGAACCCTTTGATACCGATGCATTGCGAGATCCGGTTGCAAAAGCACTCAATGAGGGTATATCACAGGAGCAGCTCACCACATTCATTGCTGCAAACATACAGACAGATGTGGAAATACCGGAACTTGTGTTCTACCTCGAGAATATTTCAGCAACCCAGGCGGAGGGTTTGCCATCTTATCTTATCATGAATACAATTCTCGAGGGCATCGCCAAGGGAGCGACAGAGGAGGAGATGCGTACATCACTTATGACGAGTAAGAAACAGATTCGGTTCTGTCACACAGTCTCGGTAGGCCATAATCGCAAGGTGAATCGAAGCTCACGTGAGACGACCCTCCTCACCGCTGCGCTCTACAATGCACTCCACATGGGATTTTCCGAGGACGCGCTGGAACAGCTCAGCACCTCAGTACTGGCGCATCACCGCTCGTCGGTTATGTTCCTGAACTCACTTGAAGTGCTGATGGAACTCCATAGTCTCGGTTTGGAAAATGAACAGAGTATACTATTGATCGAGAACGCAATTATACAGGACTACAGGGTTGGGCACATTCGTTCCTTTCCGATGATTTTCTCAACACATATGAACAGGGGTTTTTCCCAGGAAGAAATCTTCGCTGCACTGCAGGAGGATATAAAGTACTCGAGAGCACCTTCACTCGGGTCAGATGAAGGTACCACATACTCAGGACATGACCGCAACAGCGAAGGATCCGGCTCTGGTGGAAACTCCCCATCTCAGGACACATCCCAATCTTCTGGCAATAACAAGAAGGGAGGCAATGGGCGGAAGTAAGTGTGCTCGAGAAGGCATCATTCTCTGCACACTTTAAGGTTTTACAATTCACGGATTGCGTTTATAATAGGGGGGCACGTACTGACACTACTGAGGAGGAAACATCATGAAGGCCACCCTGGTTCCGGTCTATTTCAAATCTGCTGAACGAAGCGAATTCGACAAACAGCTGAAAATCCTGAAGGAGCAGCTTGCAGAGGTCGCTGAGTTCAGCGAACCCATCCCTATCGGCTCCAAACTTCCGGAAGCCGAGGCCGTTATCTTTCCACAACTGGTGGGTGAAGCCTACAAGAAAATCGATGAGCTGAAGAAGATCAAGCTCCCCTTTCTGGCCATCACCTCGGAGTTCGGAACGGTGAAGATGTGGGATTGGGAGATTGTTTCATTACTGAAGGCTGAAGGGTGTATTACCTTCGCTCCACCAAGCCTGGACCTGACAAAAAAGATCTGCCGGAGCCTGGGCGTGAAACGTGAGATGCGATCTACCAAGTTCCTCGTATTTCAGGATAACCCCGGCGAAGGCATGCAGGCCGACATCTTCAAACGCTTCTACTGGTGGGAGGACCAATGCCTCAATTTAATGAAGAAGCGGTTTGGTGTCACTGTGGTGAAAAAGAGCTTCAAAAAAATCGGCGATGAGGCCAAACAGATACCTGACAGCGAAGTGGAGAAGGTTTTGCAAAGTTGGAACATCCCCACGAAGGATGTATCAGAGCAGATGCTGAACAGCGCTGTGAAGATATACATCGCGGTAACGCGGGAAGTGGAGAAGGACGAGAATATCCGGGGTGTGGGCATCAACTGTCTGAACGAATGCTTCTACTCCGACACAACGCCCTGCCTTGCCTGGAACATGCTCTTCGAGGAGAAGGGTATTCTCTGGGCATGTGAGGCCGACATCATGGTGCTTCTCACGAAGTATATGATATACCGCTCCCTTGAAGTACCGATCATGATGAGCAACATCTACCCTTTCCTCATGGGCCAGGCCGCCCTGAAGCATGAGCGCATACCGAACTTCCCGGATGTAGAGGGAGACCCTGCCGATTATTCACTCGTTGCACACTGCGGCTATCTGGGTGTGCTGCCCCAATCCTTTTCCACTGAGTGGGCTCTGAGGCCAAAAGTCCTGGCCTTTGTGGATGACAATGCAACAGCGATCGATGCCAGGATGCCCGAGGGGGACCTCACCATTGCCAAGCTCGACCCCACCATGCAGAAACTGCTCATGGTTGAGGGGAGTATAACGGGGTATGCCGAGTATCCGGGCTCAGACTGCAGGAGTGGGGCTGTGATCAGGGTGCCGAACGGCAACAGGCTGCTCGACAAGCTCTACTCCCATCACATCCTGCTCATGTCGGGACATGTGGGTATCGAACTCGAGAACATGGCACGGGCCCTGGGTCTGGAGATCGATGCGGTGTAGCAACTCTCAGGCAGCGGGATGCCCAGTGTGAGGGATAACAATCTGTTTTATCACTCGTAACGCCAGTGCTTACTGAAGGTATAGGTTTCCTTCACCCTGCCCTTGTAGGAGTGAAAGCGCTTTATCACTACCTTGATGCGAGAATCGACTACGGCGCTCTCAGGGTACCATGAGCCGTTCTCGTTGGTAGTGAAGGATGTGGTTACTGCGAGCCCCAGGAGGGTATACCAGCTCTCCTCAAGCGGGACGGACACAAGTGTTCCCTGAATAAAGACGGGGACACCCGACCCATCCTCGAGCCAGGCCGTTCCCTCCCAGGTGCCCCTTTTGTCCACATAGGTGAAGGCATAGGAGATGCACTTTTTTCCTCTGATGTTCTTTTTCTTATCCAGTCTCTGATACTCAACACTGCCCAAGGCGGAAGACCTGAAGGGATGATCGACACGGTACTCATCCTCCTCGAGAATGACTGTCCTGCCGAACTCCCTGGTAAACTCCTCAGTAATATCCCTTCCGTTTTGAAGAATCTTGAGAAAGGCCACCTCCACATCCCTGTTCTGTTGTCGCTGCAGTTCGGAATGGGTAACCGTGTTCTCCTGTAGTATTCCGATACGAGAGTAGACCTCCTCGTTATGAATAACATGTCCCGGCACCCAGTTATCATTGGCGGATGCAATTTCCACGGCCTTCTGCCAGAGCGGGTCTTGATCGGTTCCCCAGGCTGCACCCGCCGATAGCCCGACAAAGAGTGTTCCAATGAGTAAGGCAGTGTGAACCCTTCTTACCATGCTGATCCCCTATAAACTGTCCCTAGTAAATATATACCCCTCATCCAAGATTATCGGGATAATAGAGAGAAAATGTACCGTAACTTTGCAGATCACGGGATGCTGAAATCCTTTAGCCTTTCGGCTGCCTGCTTGAGGGTATCGAGCCGCTTGCAGAAGGCGAAACGCACCAGCTTCCTTCCCTCATGTGGATCTCGAGTATAGAACGAGCTTGGGGGGATCGCCGCGACCCCTCTGTGATCGATAAGATGGTGGACAAAGCTGCGGTCATCACCTTCCCAGATCCCAGAAAAGTCCGCAAGGATATAATAGGTCCCCCTCGGTACAGCAACCCGCAGTCCTGTTGTTTTCAACACGTCAAGCAGGAGACCCCGACGCTGTGTATAGTCCCTGCGCAGCTCCTGAAAGTAGCTGTCTTCAATTGTACTGAACGCACTGGCAAGCGCTGCCTGCAGGGGAGTAGCCGGTGCAAAGGTAACGTATTGATGGGCACGCTGAACCGCCTCAACCAGAGGCGACGGCCCCGTGATCCATCCGATTCTCCATCCGGTCATGGAAAAGGTCTTACCCGCCCCCGATATGGTGAGTGTCCTCCCCCGCATTCCAGGAATCTTTGCCATTGGTACATGTCGGGCACCATCATAGGTGATATGCTCATACACCTCATCGGTGATCACCAGGACATCCCGTCTGACGCAGAGTTCCGCGAGGCACTTAAGCTCTCCCTGCGAAAAGACTTTACCCGTCGGGTTGTGAGGTGTGTTGATGAAAAGCACGCGGGTCCTGTCGCTGAAACAGTTCTCGAGCTCATCGAAGTTGATGGCAAAGTCGGGAAACCTGAGAGTGCAGAAGCGACATACCGCGCCCGCAATTGCGGCGCACACGGGATAGCTGTCATAGTGGGGCTCGAAGAATATCACCTCATCCCCGGGGTTCAGCAATCCCAGAAAGGCACTCGCAATCCCCTCGGTTGCGCCATTTGTGACGAGTATTTCGCTGTGAGGGTCGTAGTGCAGCCCATAGTCATGCTCGATCTTCTTCGCAAGGGCCTCAACGAGCGGGGGATGCCCCATGGAGCGTGCGTACTGGTTCTGTCCGCTCCGAAGTGCAGCCACTGCCTCATCGAGTATCGCTGACGGAGCATCGAAGTCGGGAAATCCCTGGGCCAGGTTGATTGCTCCCCTCTCATTGGCCAGTTTGGTCATCTCTGAAAAGATTGTGGTGCCAAAGGGTAAAAATCTTTCTGCGTACACGCCGAACACCTCTTATGTGGTATAGATGGTCACCTCCATGGCATCACGGGATGCCCAGGGGAGATCAAGCTCGAACCAGTGGGACCTGCTCTCAAAATGCGAACGAACATAGGTAAGATAATCTGCCATGCCCGATGCACCGATACCCGCATTGTCCGCAACAATGGTTGCTCCATCCTTGAGCCGGGGCATGATGGACAGGAGGCAGGGATGGTAGTTGCTGTAGCTGTTGTCGAGGAAGAGGAAATCGACCGCTTCATGCACTTCCTTCAGCACCACGGCGGCATCGCCGGTTCGAATATCGATGAGATCTCCCACCCCTGCCCTGTAGAAGTTTTGCTCTGCTTCCATAGCACGCTCATGATCGATTTCCACAGTGATCAGCCGCCCCTCTCCGCTCTGACGCAGTGCATCAGCAATGTGAAGGCCCGAATAACCGACAGCAGTACCGCACTCAATTACACACCGTGGTTTTGCACGGAGGATGAGACTGTGTAAGAACCGGGCCTTTTCAGGTCCGAGCATGTAGATCGAGTGCTTTCGGCACCTGTCCTCAACCATCTTGAGTACTCTTTCGAACTCCGGCCCTGATACCACTGCATCAACCCATTTCTTAATTGCTTGAACAATACCCATAATAGGGGTACTGTAGATTTTTCAACCCGTCAACAAAAAGTAGTCCTGCACCATGCAAACACATCGATACAAGCCGCATATCTATCACAACGTCCTCGGTCCGGTTGAGCCTGTGCTGAGAGTCAATCCGGGCGACCGTATCATCACCACAACGGCAGATGCACACGGGTTCGACGGGCATTTGGAAAAAGCAGCCGAAAAACCAAATCCCATGACAGGTCCCTTCTATATAGAGGGGGCAGAGCCCGGCGATACGCTTCTCGCCCACCTTGAAATGACCTGCCCGAACCGCGATACAGGGTGGACTTCTTCCGTGTTCAGACCCAATGTGGTTGAACCTCTCTTCGTGAAGAATCTTCCGGAAAAGGAATACCGCAACTGGAATCTCGATAGGGAGAAGAGAAAAGTTCGTTATATCGACCCCGAAACGGGAAAGACCCTCGTTGAGCTTCCCTTTGCACCCATGCTCGGCTGTATCGGAGTTGCGCCTCCTGAACATCAGTCAATCTCCACCCTTACCTGTGGTCCCCACGGTGGAAATATGGATTACAGAGGCATCGGTGAGGGTGTGACACTTCACCTCCCGGTTTTCACGCAGGGGGCACTCCTCTTTTTCGGTGATGGCCATGCGGTACAGGGTGATGGTGAAATTACGGGTACCGGCGTCGAGACATCCTTCGCCGTTCAGTGTACCGTGGCGCTGCGCAAGGGAAAGACCATTTCATGGCCCAGGGGTGAGACCCGGGACAGGCTGTTTACCATTGGAAACGCCCGTCCCATGGAACAGGCCCTTCAGTTTGCGCTGACCGAGATGCTCAGATGGCTCGAGACTGATTTTGACATGGGCATTGAAAGGGCAAGCCTCATTCTCGGTCAGGCGGCTGAATTCGATGTGGGAAACATTATAAGTCCCGATTACACCATGGTGTGCAAACTCAGGAAGGATCTCATCTAGTCAATAAACACAATACCCATGAGCGTTCCGTGGGATACACAATCGGCTTCTGCTCCGCTCCCGATGGGCAGTATCTCCCATCCTCGTTCAGTTGCGAGACGGTAGCAGTCGATGCCCACAGCCTCCATTGACGGTCTTACCCTGAGGGCGAGACGGCACTTTTCACCTTTCAGTACCGTACACTCCACGTTGTAACAGAAGGTGCTCTTACAGCTACCGGCAGCAAAACCGACCGACAGGTAGTACCCATCATAAAAAGACTCGCTTTCGATCAGGTTCACCATATCGAAGACCTTTTTGTAGGCCTCAACCCGTTCCTTGATCGTTTCCCGGTCACGAACAATGACCCCCGGGAGCACATCAATTTTTAGAGCTACCGCGTAGCGGTACAGCGAGGCCATCTTCCGTGTTTCGTCAGGAGTCAGGCTGTAGGGCGGACAGTTGGCACAGGTACCGTACCCAAAGCATTTGGGGATGCGGCATTT
>CBFDDP010000117.1:0-9919 GCA_965603595.1 uncultured bacterium | reverse complement strand
AGGACCCGGCATGTGTTGCTGCCTGTCCCACTGGCGCGGTTCACCGTGATAAAGCAGGAGAACCGGTGCTAGTCGATCAGGAGCGCTGCATAGGTTGCCACATGTGTGTCATGGCGTGCCCTTTCGGAGTGATAACTGTAAGCAACGATGGAAAGGGTGTACTCAAGTGCGACATGTGCATTGAACGGCTTGAACGGGGCGAGGAACCTGCATGCGTGAATGCGTGCCCCACTGGTGCTCTCAAGTTTATGGATGAAGAGGACGCCAACCGGCAAAAACGTATGAAGGTTGCCGAGCAGATGGTCTCGGCCCAGGAACAGCAGTAGCCTTTTCGGATGGATACATGATAACCATAACCGTATGTGTAGGCAGTTCGTGCCACATCAAGGGGGCACGGGATGTAATCATGCGCTTCGATGATATGCTCAAGGAGCACGGTCTCGAAGACAAGGTGGAGCTCAAGGGGAGCTTCTGCATGGAGCGCTGCGGTGAGGGGGTGAACTGGCAGATCGATGATGAGCCGCTCACCAGTCTCGATGTTGAGGATGCTGTGAAAACCTTCAAGAATCGAGTCATCGAAACAGCAAAAGGGTAAGCCGGGACCTTCATTCTGGAGTTCTGATGGACGGAAGAGAGGAATACAGTGAAAAAGCTGCAGTGCACACGAGTGCGATACTGCAACAGACCCCCAATGGTGTACTGCTCGTCGACCGTGAAACGAGGATACAGTATGTAAATCCCGCATTCTTCGATATGTTCCATTGCTCAGATGAGAAGGTTCTGGAACAGCCGGCGCAAAAGTTTGTTCATTCGGACTGTTTCGAACGGGCCATCGCAGCGGACGGCAGGCTCTTGGTCAAGGAGAGCATACCGGTTCACAATGTGAGCTACCGCGTCGGGATATTTCCCATCGAGGGAGAGGACCTCTTCTGCGGGATTTTCATCGACATATCGGAGGAGGAGGAGGCAAAGAAGCATTATCGGGAATTGAGAGCCCAGACACTGGAACGTGCCCAGGAAGTGATATCGCGGCAGATGAAAACGGCTCAGGAGATAGCAAGGCTTCTGGGTGAGACAACGGCTGAAACAAAAGTACTGCTTTACAAGCTCATGTCCCTCTTTGAGGAAGTGGGCGGAGAATGAGGCTGTATTACGAGTGGGGAATGCGCCAGCTTCTCAAGCATAACGAGGAGCTCTGCGGTGACAGCATCGTTGTTTCCAGACATGCTGACTCAGTGACCCTTGCCCTGTCAGACGGGCTCGGGAGCGGCGTCAAAGCAAATATCCTGGCGACACTGACAACCCGCATCGCCATGGGGATGCTTGAAAACGACCTGCCGCTCGGGGAGGTGGTGCAAACCCTCACTGAGACTCTTCCCGTTGACAGGGTAAGGAAACTTGCGTACAGCACTTTCGCTATTGCACAGTTCTTCAAGCAGGGAACGGCGAGAATCGTCGAATTCGATTCACCTGCTGCTGTCTTTCTCCGGCGCAGGAAGGTACAACCCGTTCTCTACGAGGAGCGGGTCCTCGAAGAGAAGCGTATACAGGAGGCAGTACTCGAGCTCGAAAATGGTGACTGGGTCATTTTCGTGTCTGACGGGGTGCTGAATGCCGGAATCGGCGGTGTTTACCCCCTCGGATGGGGCTGGGAACAGGCAGCACGTTTCATGGAGGAGCAGGCCCATCAGGACCTGACAGCGGATGATCTGGCTGACAAGATCGCAGAAACGGTCAATGAACTCTATGTCGGGGCACCGGGTGATGATGTAAGCATCGTTGTCATCAAGGTTCGTCACAAACTCGTGGCAACGGTTTTCACCGGACCTCCTGCTGACAAGAGTCTTGACGAGGAGGTCATTTCGAGGTTTGTCAAGCGTTCGGGAAGGCTTGCGGTGTGCGGCGGCACGACGGCAAAGATCGTTGCACGGCACCTCGGGCAGCCACTCGAGGTAGATCTCAAAACCATTACCGATGACGTGCCTCCCATGGGACAGCTCGAGGGTATTGATCTCGTATGCGAGGGCATTCTTACCCTGACCCGGGCAAGCGAACTGCTGCGATCGGGTGTGAAAAAGAGGGATGTCCGATTCCGAACAGACGGTGCGGCAAATGTGATCCGACTGGTTCTGAGTGTTGATCACGTGCATTTTATCATAGGTCAGGCCGTCAACCCGGCACATCAGAATCCGGATCTTCCCCATCAGCTTGGTATCCGGCATATGGTGGTGCAGGAGATCGGTGAAGAGCTGAAGGAGCGTGGGAAAGAAGTAACCTACGAGACCGTTTGAAAGGATATAGAAAATGGGAAAAGAGCTTGTGAAGGAAATCATACATAGATACGAGAGCGACTCGGGAATGCTCATACCCATGCTGCAGGACCTTCAGGCTGAACACGGCTATTTACCAGCTGATCAATTAAAAAGACTTTCTAAACAACTCGAAATACCTCTCTCCCGCATTTACAGTGTCGCCACATTCTATTCGTCTTTCCGCATGGCACCGAAGGGGCAGCATGAAGTTACCCTGTGCATGGGAACTGTCTGCTATTTGAAAGGCGCAGACAAGATTTCAGAAACAATATGCAGGGAGTTCAGCGTTGAGCCCGGCGGCACCACTCCGGACCGGCTTTTCAGCTATCAACCGGTTAACTGTGTGGGTGCCTGTGCACTTGCACCTGTCATGGTCGTGGATGGTGAGTATCATGACGGAGTCACACCGGAAAGTGCGATGAATATACTCAACGAATTGTCAGCGGGGGAGAGTGGTGAAGACGTTCAGGCAGCTGCGAAAAAGACTGCCACCAAGCCGAAAACTCAGGCCAAGGCATCCACCGCAGGCAAATCCTCTTCTCAGAAAGTGGCCCAAAAGGCTACATCACAGACAAAAATATCCAAGAGTAAGACCCCCCCAAAAAAGGCGACAAAAAAGGTACAACCAGGAGAAAAAACTGCTCAGAAGGAGGGCTCATCGTGATTGCAACAAAGGAAAAAATACTGGGCAGTCCTGCTGATCTTGAAAATCTGCGCACGAAAATCGAGAAGAAAAGGTCTGCTATAGAAAAATCGGTGTACGTGTGCATCGGCACGGGATGTGCTGCCAGGGGATCACGCAAGCTCTATGAGCTTTTCCTGAAGGCTGCCAAAGAAACTGAACAGAAGGTCAAGGTAGAATCGAAGTGTGTCGGGTGCCATGGCTTCTGTGAGCGCGGACCCATCGTGGAGATACAGCCGGGCAATGTCCTGTATCAGCGGGTTGAGGAACCCGATGTGGAAGAGATATTCAGGGAAACGGTTATCGGCGATAGGGTTGTTGAGCGGCTTCTCTATCAGGATCCTGAATCCGAAGCGAGAAAAGTAACTGTCGATGAGATCCCCTTTTACAAAGTACAAAAACGCATTGTTCTGAAGAACAACGGCCGGATCGATCCCACAAATGTGGAAGACTATATTGTTACCGGCGGCTACTCCGCTCTGGTTAAAGCGCTCAACACTATGGAGCCAGATGAGATTGTTGAGGAAGTGGAATATTCTGGTCTGAGAGGAAGGGGTGGAGGAGGGTTTCCCACAGGACGGAAGTGGCGATCATGCAGGGATGCGGAGGGCGATCAGAAATACGTGATCTGCAACGGTGATGAGGGAGACCCCGGTGCATTTATGGACCGTTCGATCATGGAGGGTAACCCCCATCTCGTACTGGAGGGTCTGATCATCGGTGCGTATGCCATTGGTGCGTCAAAAGGCTTCATCTACGTTCGTAACGAGTATCCCCTTGCTGTTGAACACCTCGCAGGGGCAATAAAACAGGCACGGTCGCTCGGTCTCCTCGGTGAAAATATCCTTGGAACGGATTTTTCATTCGATATTCGTATCAACCGCGGTGGCGGGGCGTTTGTGTGCGGTGAATCGACTGCGCTCATTGCCTCGCTCGAGGGAAGGGCAGGTGAGCCACGTGCAAAGTATGTACACACCGTAGAGCACGGCCTGCATGATATGCCTACTAATCTAAATAATGTAGAAACATGGGCAAATATACCCGCGATAATCAGTAACGGCGGTGCCTGGTTTGCATCGATCGGAACAGAGAAATCCAAGGGTACGAAGGTGTTCAGCCTCGTCGGTAAGGTTGTCAACACCGGTCTCGTAGAGGTTCCCATGGGAATCACCCTTCGTCAGATCATCGAAGAGATCGGAGGAGGGGTCAAGGATGGCAAGGCTTTCAAGGCTGTTCAAACGGGAGGGCCTTCAGGTGGATGCATCCCCGCAGACCTTATGGATACAAAGGTGGACTTCGATGAGCTGACCAGGCTTGGCTCCATGATGGGGTCAGGTGGCATGATCGTCATGGATGAAGATACCTGCATGGTCAATGTGGCCAAGTACTTTCTCACCTTTTTGAGGGATGAATCCTGCGGAAAATGTACTCCCTGCAGGGAGGGGGTCCCACAGATGCTTCACATTCTCGAGCGTATCGCTCACGGTGAGGGAGAGACAGGAGACCTGGAGAAACTCGAGGAGCTCTCGGAGCTCCTGAGCGAGGCATCACTCTGTGCTCTCGGCAGTACGGCAGCAAATCCTATCCTCTCCACAGTCCGCTATTTCAGGGAGGAGTATGAGAAGCACATATTCGATAAACGCTGTCCCGCAAAGGAGTGCCGCGGTCTGTTTACCTATGAAATTGACCCGGAGGCCTGCAAGGGATGCGGTATCTGTGCAAAGAACTGTCCCGTGGAGGCCATTACGGGTGAGCGAAAGCAACCCTATTTTATTCATCAGGAAAAGTGCACGAAATGCGGTGTCTGTTTAGAAAAGTGTCCGTTTACTGCAGTCTTGAAGGTTTGATGATGTGAAAGGAGTAAAACCCGATTACACGAGGGATAATGAGGTCATAACAGGTAACAATAATTTCCTGGAGGATGTGCATGCCGACGGTAACGATAGATGATGTGGAGGTTCAGGTCGAGGAGGGCCAGACCATACTCGATGCGGCGAAAAAAGCCGGCATATGGATACCCACGCTCTGCTACAACCCCACCCTTACACCGGGGGGCAACTGCAGGATCTGTATGGTGGAGCTTGATCGGGGAGGCTGGACCAAGATGGTCACCTCCTGTAACTATCCTGTACGGGGAGACATAAAGGTCAGTGTAAATAGCGAGAGAGCGGTTAAGGTTCGAAGAGGTGTCATGAAGCTCTTACTCGCACGTTGTCCTGAGAGCAGGGAGCTCAAGGAGCTTGCCTTGCGTATGGGTGTGAAGGGCACACCCTACCCAAAGGTCACGGAGAGTCAGCGTAACTGTATTCTCTGCGGTCTGTGCACAGCTGTGTGTGAGGAAGTGATCGGCCACTCAGCGATCAGTTTTGCCGGCAGGGGAGTTGATCGCGTGGTTGCCGCACCCTTCAGGCAGCCTTCGGAGGACTGCATTGCCTGCGGTGCATGTGTGGTCGTTTGTCCCGTAGGCACCATTCAGATGCGTATACACAGTGATACGGGAGAGGCTGAAATTTCACCATTTAAAACTCGGGTCAAGCTTCTCTACTGCGAGGAATGCGGTGCGCAGATGGTGACAGAGCTCGTCACCAGGGATATGATGGAGAAGGTGCAATTCAACTGGAAGGAATATAGGGAGCGGCTCAGGCTCTGTCCCGCATGCAGACGAAAGCATACGGCAGAGGCGCTTGGGCTTATCGTGTCGAAACAGTAGGTTATGAACCTTTAACCAATAAAGATCATTGATCATAAAGGAGCTGCAACATGTCTAAAATCATTGCAACAGCAGCGATTAGGGGTGCACACAAGATCTACAAGCAGGCGGAGGAGAGCCTGGCGAAAGCCGTTGAGGAGAAGGGAAAGGATCACCCCGTTGCCTATCCCAACACAGCCTATTATCTCCCCATCATGCTGCTCTTTTTAGGCCAAAAGGTTGAGAAGCTGGGAGATCTCGAGGAGTCGATGCAGGAGGCAAAGAAGCTACTTCGGGATATCCCCTCAGATGACATGTGGCTTCCCTATCTGGGTGACGCGCTTGATTCCGGTGTCGCCACCCTGATCGCAGAGGAAACCTTCGAATCACTGAAATACGTGAACGGAACGAATCCTGCAGACGGTATCTGGCTCGGGTACACCGACGACGCCATACTGAGACTGCAGGGTATCAAACTCGTAGACGGCCGAATGCCGGGGTTCGTGGCAATCGCAGGAAAAACAGAGACCAATGAGGAAGCGGTTGAGCTCATCCGGAGCCTCCAGTCCAGGAACATTCTCGTTTTTATGGCGGGTCATTGCGGTGGAAGGGCAATTGCCGAGCAGCTCGCCGAAGAAAACATACAGATGGACTGGGATACTTTCCTGGTACCATACGGCAAGGAAATAACCGCGGCAGTTCACGCCCTCAACTTTGCAACCCGATCAGCGATGACCTTCGGCGGAATAGAGCCCGGCGATATTGAAGCTGCTCGTCAGATTCTCATATATAACAAGGACAGAGTACACGCCTTCGTAATGGCTCTCAGTGAAGATCCAGATGCGCCACAGGACCAGCTCATCTCCGATGAAAAATATGCAACTGCAGCCGGTGCAATCAACTTCGGGTTCCCTGTTATCTCCAATATACCGATACCTGAAATCAAGCCGTCGGGTATCTGCACCTATGAGCATGTGATCTCTGATATCAAGATGGATGAGATTGTCTCACGCGCTATCGAGTTGAGGGGACTCACCATCAAGATCGAAGATATCCCGATCCCGGTACCCTTCGGTGCCGGTTTCGAGGGCGAACGGGTACGAAAAGAGGATATGTTCGTGCAGTTTGGCAGTAAGTACACTGATGCCTTCGAGCTCCTGAGGATGAAATCCATGGATGAAGTAGAGGACGGTAAAATCGAGGTTATTGGTCCCGAGGTCGACAAAATGGAGGAGGGAGGTGCCTATCCCCTCGGTATCTCAGTCGATGTTGCTGGACGCGAGTTTCAGGAGGATTTCGAAAGCGTTCTCGAACGCCGTATTCACGAGTTTATTTCCTGCGCCAACGGTATCTTTCATATGGGCCAGCGATCGATCGTCTGGGTTCGTATCAGCAAGGATGCGAAGGAGAAGGGCTTCAAGATCAAGCACTTCGGCGATATCCTCGTCACAAAGATACACAACGAGTTCTCGAGAATTGTTGACAGGGTGCAGGTGAAGCTCTATACTGATGAGAAAGAAACGGCAAAGCTTCTCGATGCTGCGAAGTTAGTTTATAATGAACGTGACGACAAGATCGGCGGCATGACCGACGAGGATGTGGAGGACTACTATTCCTGTACGCTGTGTCAGTCCTATGCTCCCAATCATGTGTGCATAGTCACGCCACAGCGACTTGGTCTCTGCGGTGCATACACCTGGCTCGACTGCAAGGCCTCATATCAGATAAACAAGCACGGCCCGAATGAACCTGTAGCAAAGGGTGAGTGCCTGGATTCTGACAAGGGCCAATGGAAGAACATAAACGAGTACATCGACGTAAAATCCAACGGCAACCTGAAAAAGTTCAATGCCTACTCCATGATGGAAGATCCCATGACATCCTGCGGCTGCTTTGAGTGCATAGCGGCAATCGTCCCCGAGGCCAATGGAGTGATGATCGTGGATAGGGATTTTGCGGGAATGACTCCTGTGGGAATGAAATTCTCAACCCTTGCCGGTCAGATTGGGGGAGGGATACAGACTCCTGGGTTTATTGGTATCGGTAAGATATATATCTCCTCGCTCAAATTCATTTCGGCGGAAGGCGGTCACAAGAGAATCGTCTGGATGCCCAAACAGCTCAAGGATGAGGTGGGTGAGCGCTTGAAGGCTGTTTTGGAGAAACAAAGTATTTCCGATCTCTTCGATAAAATTGCAACGGAAGAGAATGCTGAGGAACCCGAAAAGCTTGTCGAGTATCTTACAGAGATGGGCCATCCCGCCCTTGAAATGGATCCCATGTTCTGATGGCAGCGATTCAGGGGTGTAGATCATTTAATTGTACGTTAAATGTTTTATAATTTTGCAGGTCTTTTATCGGCGACGAATCCAGTTGCAGCAACGATATAAGGAGACGATTATGGCTCTAACAGGTATGCAAATTTACAAACTTTTGCCAAAGACCAATTGCAAGGATTGCGGTTTCCCGACCTGTATGGCCTTTGCCATGCAGGTGGCGGCAAAGCAGAAGGCAATTACTGATTGTCCGCAGCTCTCCGATGATGCGATGTCCGAGCTTTCTGAAGCATCAGCACCTCCCATGAAGCTGGTAAAGATCGGCACCGATAGTACCTCTTTCGAGATCGGGCAGGAAACGGTTATGTTTCGGCATGAGGACAAGTTTCACCGCGCAACAGGTATTGCGGTAAAGGTTGCCGCCTCGCTATCCGATGAAGAGGCTGCTAAAAAGGTTGAGGCGGTAAACAACGCAAGCTTTACACGGGTTGGTGAACAGATAAAAGTAAAGCTCTGTGCCGTTGAAATCGACGGTGTATCCGATCCTGCTGCCCGGGCAAAGCTCGTAGC
Source organism: uncultured bacterium (assembly GCA_965603595.1). Lineage (GTDB taxonomy): Bacteria > Spirochaetota > B62-G9 > B62-G9 > DRHN01 > JAGLSF01. The sequence goes on along the minus strand of CBFDDP010000117.1, from coordinate 1,390 downwards.
AGACAAATCGGTTCTCCCGATTATTCTGATGGGAAAGGATGCCGCTGCCATGAAAAAGGCAGTGGATGCAGTAAAAGATAAAAGACCGCTCCTTTATATGGCAGATGCCTCAAATGTGGATAGCTTCGCAGAGATGGCAGCCGGAGCAAAACTGCCATTGGCGGTTTATAGTGAAAAACTCGAGGAGATGGCTGAGCTCACCAGCAAGGCAAAGGAGAAGGGCGCCGAGGATCTTATACTGGCCTTTGAGCCCGGAGACAAGCTCGGGGATGCGATCAGAAATCTTACACTTGCTCGTAGAGCCGCATTGAGAAAGAACTTCCGTCCTCTGGGATTCCCGGCAATGGTGCACATAGCTGCAGACACACCTGAAAACGAGACTGTATTTGCAGGAATGTTCGCAGCCAAGTATTCCGGTATCGTCATCATCGACGGTGTCGAACCATGGGAGCTTTTGCCCATTATGGCAACAATTCAGAACGTGTACACAGACCCACAGGTACCGAATACCGTTGAGGCCAAACTCTACGAGATTGGAAGCCCGGGTGATAACTCTCCGGTCCTGTTTACCACCAATTTCTCTCTTACCTACTTCAGTGTCGAATCAGAGGTGGAGAGAAGCAAGATTCCGACTTATATATGTGTGGTTGAGACTGAAGGTTTGGGAGTTCTCAACGCCTATGCAGGCGACAAGATATCGGCAGAGAAGGTTGTTAAAACACTCTCCGAACAGAAGGTTGCCGACAAGGTCAAGCATCGAAAACTCATCATACCGGGCCTGCTTCCCATCTTCAGGGCTGAGATCGAAGATACCTCTGAGTGGAAGGAAGTGATTATCGGACCGGAGAATGCTCGAGAAATACCCGGTTTTCTCACCAGTTTATGGAAGCAAATGAATGTCTAAGTGCAGAGTTGTATTTTTCCCACCAAACGAAGAGGTAACCGTAGAATCGGGCACCTCTCTCCTTGATGCAGCGTCCATCGCAAGAATATCCATCAGGAATCTGTGCGGTGGTGACGGAATATGTGGGCGCTGCAAGATGATCGTAAAGGAAGGAGAAGTGTCGGGAGATGTTTCGCCAAAGCTTACACGGGAGGAGATCAGGAAAGGTTTTGTCCTTGCCTGCATGACCTACGTACAGAGCGATGTCACGATTGAGATTCCGAAGGAAACACTTGCCAAGGAAAAGGTCAAGGCGGACAGGGATGCAGAACGATTTCGAACCTTTGAGCAGACGGTAACGCTCAAAGGGTCTGACCCCTTCCCCCTCGTCAAGAAGGTCTATGTTGAGCTCGACAAACCCACACTGGCAAACAACACTGCAGATCACGAACGGCTCTTTGACCTACTGTGCAGGAAGATCGGCGTCTGCACGATGCAGACGGGGCT
>CBFDDP010000116.1:0-9928 GCA_965603595.1 uncultured bacterium | reverse complement strand
CTGCAACCTTCATCAGTATCAGTACACCGGCAAAGGCGAACAGGGCCATCGGTGCTATCGATCAGGCTCTCATGAAGATCTCGAAGCAGCGCGCAGACATGGGCGCTTATCAGAACAGGCTCGAGTATGCAGCAAAAGGCCTCATGGCCGGATACGAGAACCTGCAGGCTGCCGAAACACGAATCCGGGACACCGACATGGCTGAACAGATGGTAGATTTTGTGAAGAACCAAATACTTGTTCAGGCAGGAACAGCAATGCTTGCACAGGCAAACACAACTCCTCAGTCCGTTCTTCAGCTTTTAAGATAACCCTGGAAACCTCCATTGACAGTCCCCTCTTCCCAGGGGACTGTTTTTTTATGTTCCCATTGACCCGGGTACTCGATTTTTTTACCTTCTACATAGATGAAGATACCGTCCTATGTTCTGAAAATAGCACAGGAGCTCCATAAGAAAGGCTTCCAGGCCTGGGTAGTCGGGGGCTCTATTCGTGATATTCTTATCGGAAAAACCGCCTACGATCACGACATTGCCACCAATGCAACGCCTGACCAGGTGATGGGTATTTTTCCACGGACCGTTCCTACGGGTGTAAAGCACGGAACAGTAACGGTCCTCTCCGGAAGCGAGAGCGTTGAGATCACAACCTTCAGGAGTGACGGTTCATACTCGGATGCCAGACATCCTGACAGGGTCAGCTACGCGAAAACAATCGGTGAAGACCTGTCAAGGCGAGACTTCACCATGAACGGTATTGCGTACAATCCTATCACCGACGAACTCATTGATCCCTACGGGGGAAGACAAGACATCCGCAATGAACTCATACGCACCATTGGGAACCCCCTCGATCGGTTCTCAGAGGACGGGCTCAGGCCCTTCAGGACGTGCAGGCTTGCATCGCAGCTTGGCTTCACCATTGAGGAAAAAACCTTCAAGGCAATCGGGTCCTGCCTCGATAAAGCGGCCCAGGTCTCTATCGAACGCATACGGGACGAATTCATCAAAATCATCGAATCTCCGAAACCCTCCATAGGAATTGAACTCATGCGTAAGTGTGGCTTGCTCGAGCTCTTCCTCCCGGAACTCCTCACCGGGTACGAGGTGAATCAGAACGTGTATCATCGCTACGATGTCTATTACCACAACCTGTATTCCTGCGATGCCGCTGACCCGAAGGACTACCGTATTCGGCTGGCAGCTCTTTTCCACGACATCGGAAAATTCCATGCGAAGAAGGAAATCGAGGAAAGCACCAAAGGAAAGAAGTCGGTTTTTTACAATCATGAGATAATAGGCGCAGGCATAACGAAGCGGATTATGCGCCGCCTCAAGTTCAGCAACCTGGACATCAAGGTGGTAACACACCTTATCAGGAACCATATGTTCCATTACACCAATCTCTGGACGGATGGTGCCGTACGGAGATTTATACGAAAGGTGGGCCTTGAAAACCTCCAACCACTCTTTGAGCTTCGCAGGGCTGATAGAATCGGTAACGGGTTGAAACAGGGAAACTCAAGGGCGGTTCAAAACCTCAAACACCGCATCGAAATAATCTTGGAAAAGGAGAATGCAATAACCGTCAAGGACCTGGCGATCAACGGCAACGATGTAATGAAACAGTTCAACTTGAACCCGGGGCCCATTATTGGAATTATACTCAACCATCTTCTCGAGGAGATCCTCGATGACCCGGAGAAAAACAATCGTGACACACTGCTCCATCTCGGGGCTGCTTTTCTAGAAAAGGAGGGCGGTGTGGAACCACTTGAGGGAGAGGTTTCAGGAGGGACAGAGAGGAAATGAAAAAACCTGTCCGCTCAGGGACAGACTCTTCTATGAATAAAGTGAGCGGCCGATGGGAATCGAACCCACATCTTCAGCTTGGAAGGCTGAGGTATTACCACTATACGACGGCCGCGTTGTACGCTAAGTGGTGAAAGTATACTAGTTTCTCCCACCCGATACAAGGTATTTCTCCCGGGGCTCTTCACGGCAACAGAGGCGCCTGCAATCACATCCCGATTCTTCAGTATCCTCGAATTTCTGACAGGCGGAAATCAGTGACGATCTTCCGCAGGTGCTGCCGAATCTCCTGCAATGTTCCCACGCTTTCCGTCTGCTCGGACTTTAAGCCTACCAGGTTCAGCGCATCGGCAATGAGCTTCAGACAGTTGTTGAGGAGTATGGCGCCATACTTGATGAAGTTATACGATGCCCTTTCACTATCCTTGGGATTTCTCCTCGAGAGCACGAGCATATAGTCGTCCACGGCCCGCGAGTAGAGGCCGCGCATCGGTACAACATAGTAGCTGAAATCGTTTTCCAGTTTTTCCATGAAATCGTTGAAGGATCGCTCACCCAGGGGCTTGAGCGCACGTTTCACCTGTCCCCACAACTCATAGTAGAAATCGGTTATTACACCGAGCAGATACTTTGTCTCCTCCTCGGCATCGGGATGGAAATCGATAAGCCGATAGTTCCTGATTTTCTGGAGGTTTTCCTCGATGATCCTGTCGGCAACATTGCTGTAGCTCGCCTCTGCTTCTGCGGTACTCCTCTTCTCCACCTTTGTCTTCAATTCCTCAAATACAGTAATCTCGGCATGACAAAAATTGGTGAGATTGACCTTGTTCAGAAGTGCATCGCGGTAGCGCTGCTCGAAAGCTTCGAGGTTAAAAATTTTCTCTCCAAAGACGTCAGCATACTTTTTATACAGTGATTTCAATTTCCGTACCACGGCATCAACATCGACCCGGGCCGTGTTTCTGGACTTTCTGAAGGGTAGGGGCATCATGTACCGCCCAGTGTCTCGTAGGCTTTCTGAATCTCCCGTGTCTTCTCCTCGAACATCTCACGGTACTCCGGATCGAGCTTGAGGCTTTCGACCTTATCGGGATGGAACTTCTTGAGCTGATCACGGTATGCCTTCTTGATCTCATCCATGGATGCGCCACGCCTGACACCGAGCACGTCGTGGGGGTCCTTCTGTGGCCCGGATCCGGGCGGTGCCTGGAATCCCGCATTCCAGTTCCTGAACCTGCTGTAGAATGAACTCGAGCTCTGTCCGGCTCCTGCTCCGCCGGCTGCACCTGAACCGCCGGCGCCTGTCTGTCCCTGCTGATACTGTTTGTACTGCTGATACTGAGTCTTGTAGAATTTCTGCTTTGCGAAGAGGCGTATGAGAAAAACAACGCCGATGAGTAAGGGTACCAATTCGTCTACAACGGGAATTGGATCCGGCAGGAAGATATTAATCAGGGAAAATCCCAGCAAAAGCAATAACCACCATGGTATTCTCATATTGCTACCCCAAAATCAAATATAAAAGAATACCATCCTATATTCAAGAAAATAGCGGCCTGCGTTTAAAATGATACCCTCCTCGGTATCATCTGACACCTGAAATCCGGGTCTGTATCCTCTCCAGTTCCCCATCTATTCGCAGGGTATCGATTGGGTATGTTCCATACTCCTGTGCCGTATTGAATAGGGCGAGGATGTTCTCCGGGGGCATGTTCGCCTGTATATTGTGCCCCGATGAGAATATATAGCCTCCACCGGGTGCGAGGTAGCGTATCCGATACAGCGCATCTGCAACGACCTCGTCACGGCTCCGATGAAACACTCCCTGATTGTCCGTGTTCCCGTGGAAGGCTATCCTGCCGCCGAAATCATCCTTCAATTTGGAGGGATCCTGATTCCCTGCCGCATTGGCCTGCAGGGGCTGCACGATATCCACACCTATATCAATAAGGTCTTCAATGACCCATTGGGTTGCGCCACACGTGTGATAGATGACCTTTGCCTTTGTCTTTGTTTCAATAAAGTCGATCATTTTTTTGAACCGTGGTGCGACCATCTCACGAAACATCTCAAGGGAGATCAAGGGGCCGTTCTGCACGCCCCAGTCGTCCCCAATCCAGTGATACTCGATGTACTCCCCTATCTCGGAAAGATAGCAGTCGAGAAATGAGACGTGCCACTCGACGATTCTGTCCATCAAATAATCGGCGAATTCCCTGTTTATGACAATATCCATCATAAACTGCTCCATACCACGGAGTACCCACCCTATATAGAAGAGCGCCTGTATGTTCCCGCCGATGAGCGCATAGTCGGTTTTCTCGTAGAGCTCCTGGGCCTTTTCTCTCAACCCCTCGAACCGTGCAGCATCCCGGGGATCAGGAAAAGTGTACCGCTTGAGGTCCTCCATGGTCGCGTCAACCAGAACAGGCTGTGAATAGTCACAGTAAAACTCGCTCCTCTCATAGCCGGTTCCAAACTCGTCAACCCATGACCCATCTGCCCTTTGCTCAAACTTCCAGAAAGAAGGCGGGTTTGCAAATAGATACCGTGTATCGACGCCGAGCATATCGAGCACTTCATCCTTTACAACCGCCAGACGCTGTACCGCATCGTATATCCTGATCTCATCCTCCATGCCCAGGTACTTGAGCAGGTTGCGATACGCCACCTCGTGCATGCTGCTCACCCCGCCGCCATTATCAATAGGCACCCGGTCGGGTTCTCTGTAGTTGATAGCAGTTCTGATTCTCTCACGATGTGTCATAAATGCCTCCGGTAATTTCTCTTCTATTACGATATGCTATATGTGGAGTTTAAATTTTCGATACTTTTTTCATATGAAATGAACGTTGAGTTATTCTTCAGTAGTCTCCTGAAAATCCAAAGCCATCTGAAGTTCCTCTATGGAAATCATATCGAGGTTAAGAAGAACCTCACCCAGCCTCTGGTCTGTGGATTTCTGGATTTCTAGAGCTTCATTGAGCTCACCGATCGTAATCATTCCTGCTCCTAGCAGGATGTTGCCCAGACTGCTTTGTTTTGTTGCGACGGTTGCCATATCGATCTCCTAATTCTATGTCTTAAGCTTAGAATCAAATACGTTTTGACATGTTAGAATCAGGTTCTTTGATCCTTATTAAAATATAGTCCATACTTACCTATTTTTCTTATCAGAATGATTGTTTTTTAATTAATGGGAGAATCGATAAATCCTGATTCAGCGGACCTTATCGAAGGGTGGAGCGTTAGCACTTTACCTGCAATGGGCGACAGATGTTGGTGAGAGAATCAGTGAATCTACTTAACAATCATTATCCTTCTCCTATCTGTCGTGGCTATGTTCATTCCCAGGGCGATTTAGCCGAAAGTTATCATCTGGACAACAAGCAAAGGATGAATACATATCGCAATGGCCCAATAAGTCACGATATTTTCGTAAAATTAAAGTACCATTATAGTGATTAATTGACATAAATTGGATTGGATGGTACTAATTAATGGAGAAATGGCTCTTTTTAAAAATAGAGCCAGATGTATATTGGATGAAGGAGGAAGCATGATCCTCGAGTTGAATCGGACTGAGAAAATCCCATTGTACCAACAGATTAAGAGAAGTATCTCCAGACTGATACAAGATGGGCTTTTACCTCCCGGGAATAAGCTTCCGGCATCTCGAGAGCTTGCCCTGTCTATAGGTGTAAGCCGCAATACCGTAGTGCAGGCCTACCAAGAGCTGGAAGCAGAAGGGGTGATCACTTCCCATGTCGGTAAGGGAGCTTTTATCTCCCACTATCTGCCGTTTGATGTCAGTTCTTTCAGGGAGGGGAAACAAACCTCCATCAGCTATGAAGGACTTTTCTCCTCCACCTGGCTTCGATCGAATACCGGCATGCCCGCTGTGTTAGAGCAGCTTGCCCAGCCGCAAGAGCAGCAGAAAGTGCTGTCCTTCGCCACCGACCTTCCTGATCATGAACTCTTACCTCTGGATGAGTTCCGGGATTGTCTGCTGTCTGCATTTCGGCGCTTTAAAGAGGATTTACTTATATCAGGATCTCCCCAGGGTTTCGAGCCGTTTCTCGATTACCTACCCATCATTCTTGCACGGCGCAACATCCTCTGTAATAAACAAAACCTGATGGTGGTTAGTGGCCTGCAGCAGGCCCTGAGCCTCGTGGCTCGCCTGTTCTTGGATCCCGGTGATACTATTTTATTGGAGAATCTAACCTACCCGGGAGCGTTGGGTGTGTTCAGATCACTGCAGGTGAACTGTATCGGGCTTCCTCTGGATACTCAAGGTCTCTGTATCGATGTTCTTAAGAGGGTTCTCCGGCACCGCAATGCAAAGCTTTTATATACCATTCCCACCTTTCATAATCCGACAGGTACGACGATGGCTACAGAGCGCAGGATGAGATTAGTAGATCTGTGTCGAGAGCACAACCTCATTATCTTGGAAGACGATTACGCTCACGACCTCAGCTTTGAGGGCAGGGAGAGCGTTCCCCTCAAAGCCTGGGACTCATGTGGAGGTATCATCCACGTAGGTAGCTTCTCCGAAAGTATGTTCCCTGGGATCCGACTAAGTTGGATTGTGGCATCTGAACCGATTATTGAAAGGTTGTCGTTGCTCAAGCAGAGCTCCGATCTGTATACCAACCGCATTCTTCAAGCAGCTTTGCTCGAGTTTTGTCGTAGAGGTTACTATGAAAGGAACGTTAAGCGAAAGAGACAGGTGTATAAGAAAAGGCGTGATAGGATGATCGAGACCATGAAATACCAATTTCCTGAGGAGATTAGATGGCAGAAACCCAATGGAGGACTTTTTCAATGGGTGGACATCCCTCCCAGGTTGGATGCACTATCACTGCTCTTGGAAACTAGAAAGAAAGGAGTTGTCTTTGCGCCAGATAGGATGTTCGCTGTGGAGGGATGGAAGAGAGACGGGTTCCGCTTGGGTTTTGTCTGTACTGATGAAGAGCAGATCGAGAAGGGGATCGGGATCATAGGGGAAACCATAAGGGAGATGCTCGATTCTGCCTCACATACATAATGTTCTCAAAATTGCATAAAGGAGGTTACTCATGGAAACATCTACCCTTGCGACGAAGAAAGGCTTAGCCCAAATGCTTAAGGGTGGAGTAATCATGGATGTTGTGACATCGGAGCATGCTCGAATCGCAGAGGATGCTGGGGCAGTAGCAGTGATGGCCTTAGAGCGTGTCCCAGCAGACATTCGCGCTGCAGGAGGAGTTTCTCGGATGAGTGACCCTGCGTTGATCCAAGCCATTATGGAAACAGTTACCATACCGGTAATGGCTAAGGTTCGGATCGGGCATTTCGTGGAAGCCCAGCTCTTGGAAGCAATGGAAGTGGATTACATCGACGAGAGTGAAGTGCTGACTCCTGCCGACGAATCACACCACATCAATAAGCACTGCTTCAAGATACCTTTCGTGTGTGGGGCCCGCGATCTTGGCGAAGCGCTGCGCCGTATCGGCGAAGGAGCTGCCATGATCCGCACCAAAGGTGAAGCAGGCACAGGAAACATCGTCGAGGCAGTGCGGCATATGAGAGCAGTCACTGACGAAATCCGCAAGCTGACTACCATGGATAGCGCTGAGTTAATGGCTGAGGCTAAAGCCATAAACGCCCCGTATGAACTGGTGGTGGAGATATCGGAGAGTGGTAAACTTCCAGTGGTTAATTTCGCCGCTGGTGGAGTAGCCACTCCAGCTGATGCCGCATTAATGATGCAGCTAGGTGCTGAGGGTATCTTCGTGGGGTCAGGGATCTTCAAATCTGAAGAGCCACCGAAAATGGCCAGGGCGATCGTAGAAGCCACCACTCACTACCAGGATCCAGCGCTCCTCGTCGAAGTGTCTAAAAATCTCGGTCCAGCGATGAAAGGACTCGAGTTGATCGACCTTCATGAAGGAGAGCGGCTTGCAGCTCGTGGTTGGTAAGGCAACCTAAAGACCTCATCCAAATCGACGGCTTGATCATCCCTGGGGGAGAAAGCACAGCGATCTGCATGCTTTTAGAGCGCTCTGGTTTTCTCGATAACCTCCGTGCTTGAGCCATGGAAGGTTTTCCAATTTTCGGGACATGGGCTGGGTTGATTCTTCTCGCTCGAAAGCTAGATGACCCGTTCACCCTTCCGAAAGGTATTTCGACAGCTTTATTTTCACTGTATTTATGGTGATTGATTCATTTATTTCCTCTAAGTCAAAGATTTTCGTGGAATCAGGAACATCAGACGGAATTCCCAGGACAGTCAAAATAGTTTCCACATCCGCATCAAATCCTTTTGCCAGCTCCTCGAGTGTCATTGAACCCCTCACTTCATGAATGACAAGCTCTCCGCGAGCGATAACCGGTTTGTTTGATGTTTTGAACAGTCCCCCGGCATGTGCAACAAGAATGGGAGCGGCAAAGAGAACGAGTATGATAACACCAGTCACCAAACTATTTTTCAACTTAAGAGATTGTTTCACTGGAAGTGAGAAGGTGATTGCTCCCTCACGATGACATGCTCTCAGGCAGTTGCCGCATCTATTGCAGCGGGTATCGAGAACACTGTTCTTTTCCTGAATGTGAATTCCCATGGGACATGCTCTGGCACATGCACCACATGAGGTGCACAGTTCCTTGTTTTTACGTATCTTCCACGGTGAGATAAGCTGCAGGATGCCCAGTAGCGCGCCAAAAGGACAGAACCACCTGCACCATGGCCTCTCCACAAAGAGTGAAAGCATGAGAATAATTCCAAGTGCAATGAGAGCGGTAATAAAAACATCACCCATCCAGAAATGAAAGAGTGCATAGTAGGGATCAACCCTCTGAAAGACAAGAGTCCCCATACGTGTTGTCTGAAAGATAATGGCAATGAGCACCCCGTACCGCATATAGCCCAAAAGATGATCCACCTTTTTTCCGGCGATTCGGTTATATTTCTTTTTGAAGATATTCCTCCCTATGCTTCCAATCCATTCCTGAACTGAACCCAATGGGCATAGATATCCACAGAATGCAGCGCCCATGGTGACTGTAACGAGGGCAACACCAAGGAATGTCCAGAGGTTCGATTCATGGATCTTTGGTATAAAGCTGCCGTCCACAATAAGCCGCCCGGCGGTCTCCACGGCCCCAAAGGGACAAACTGCATGAAAGTTATGAAGAACAGGCCAGGGGACAGTCCATCCCCTGCTCTCTATGAAATGTGAGAACACTATGGTAAAAATGAAGAGGTAGAACGCTATCTGTATACCCCTTTTAATCCATATCCCTCTTTTTATTTCTGTTCGATTCATATCTGATCTCCTCTGAATAGTCACTGAACCTGAAAAACAATTATTTCATCGTAACCGCCCTTTGAACAATCACGGACAATTTCAAGTTCCCACCGTCCCTTCTGAGTGGCTTCGAAGTTTATCTCCTGAGTCCAAGCTTCTGAAGAATCCGATATCCATTCTCCCTGTGACACAAGCTGAAGCGGCAGGTAATCCTTTGTGCTTTTCCATTTTTCTTCCAAGAGCAGGTATACAGTTTCTTCAGCCGGAGTAACACATCTTTTATGGTCTTGAATAAACTCAACCTGAAGGATGTAACTCTCTCCCTGGGAGAGAGATGTGCTCTTTCCGGGTAGGATATTCTGTATTGCTCCATCGGATGAGATCAAACTGAAATGCATCTCACACGCATAAACTCCCACGTTAACAAGAAAAAGTGACATAACGATACCTGCACCAAGTAATAGCTTTTTCATGCCAGACCTCCTCAATCATTTTGAATACATATTAGCGGTATGGCTTGATAAAAAGGTGGAGGGAATGTGAAGGTTCTGTGAATTCGCTTGATTTTCCGTGGCGAAAAACGCAGAATTTCATTATGGCAAAGATAATCGTTGTTGAAGATAACGAATCAATCCTCGAATCGATTTCATCCTACCTCCGACTTGAGGATTATGAAGTGTTTGAGTTCGGCCGACTTCGTGGTGTTATGGAAGCGATAAAAATGAAAAGCCCCGATCTTATCATACTCGATGTTATGCTTCCAGATGGTGATGGGTTTCAATTTGCGAGGAAAATGAGGGCTATATCCGATATTCCAATACT
>CBFDDP010000115.1:0-10041 GCA_965603595.1 uncultured bacterium | reverse complement strand
CATTTCGAGTGAGCTGACAAGGCAGGTGGATGGACAGGGGCAAGGTTTTCTCCATAGGCAGCATGCATTTTCTCCTTGACTCATACATGGGGTTTTTCGCCATCTATCTGGTCATTGCCGGCCTCGACCCGACCAAGGCAGCCCTGATTGCCACGGCAACGAGTTTTGTAGGGAATACCCTGCAACCCTTCATGGGATATGCGGCCGACCGGGTACGCGGCAAACTTCCGGTGTTTCTCGGTTTGTGCATCACCGCGATTTCCATGTCTCTTATTGGCCTCACGACAGCCTACGGTACGCTTTTCATACTCGTGCTGCTGGGCCACATCGGCTCGTCTTTCTTCCATCCTGCAGGCGCAAATATAGCAAGTGCTGCAGGCCTCACGAACAGGGACAGGAGTTTTGCCTTCTTCTCCTTTATAGGCACCATCGGTTATTCAATCTCACAGCCTCTCTTCTCGGGCTTCACGGGAAGTTTCGGTATGCACAGTTCTCCATACCTGGCCATTCCCACCATACTTGTCGCGTTTGCCTACCTCCTCTTGAGCAGAATGGAGGTGCACGGACCTGCCGAGTCGGCGAAGCTCGGCGAGCTAAAGAAAATCCTTCTTAGCCGGGCAGGCCCCCTGCTCCTGCTCTTCTTCATCATGGTATTTCGCTCCGCCTTTGTGCTGTCCATGGCCACCTTCCTCGCCAAGACATTTGAGCAGTGGGGATTCTCCCGTACCGTGTATAGCACTGCCGTGCCGGTATTTCTCATTGCGGGTGCCTTTGGCATACTCGCTGCTGGTCATCTCACCCATGTCATCAAGCCCCGCATGTTGCTTGCCGTCACCCAGACCGCCTTTGTGCCCTTCTTCATCATCTTCCTCCTGTACGGGAAATCGGGCAATCTTACCATGTCACTTGTCTTTCTCGCATGCTGCGGCTTCATTGTATCGGGCGGGCACAGTGCCAACATCGTCATGGGACACCGCATTGCTCCTGAAATGACCTCAACGGTGTCGGGGATACTCATGGGTTTTGCCTGGGCCGCATCGAGCTTCGGCCCCACATTCTGCGCCTACACCGCTGACCTCATACCCGGTCTCTCGGGGCTGGCATCGGGACTGCTCCTGCTCACCCTCTTTCCCATCGCAGCCTCTATTCTTTCCCTGCTTCTCCCTCCTACTGTCGACGGTTGAGCAAGATAATCTCAGGCCTGTATTCGAAATGGATGGTATCAAAATGATACCACTTACCGCCCCATACAAAACCTTCCCCTTCAAAGGCATCGATAACAGCCTGGGGCGGTTGCCAGCGCCCTGCAAGGGGTATGCGGTCCCATCCATTCTTCCAAACCGCACTCCACCGCCAGTACACCTGCTTTCCACCGTAGGTTCGGGGAACGATATCCAGCGCCAATCCATAGGCATGATAGCTCAATGCATCGCTGCCGTCGACCTTTTTCCTGTCCATCGAGAAGATGATGCTGATACCACCCACATAGTCTCTGACCTCCGGCGATTCCAGTGAGGCCTCGGCAATCCGCGACTCAACATGCCTGAGCGGTTCCTTACAGAGATCGTGCACGAAGACCCTGTGTTTGAGAAAGTTGACCCAGCCACTGGACTGTACAACCTCCCGCTCAGTATCACCAACCAGTGCATCGAGGAAGTCGGTGGAACGGTTGGTTGGATGAGGAACCTTTTCAGGCAAGGCTTGCATATATCCGATCGGATACCTGTACAATATGGGGTCATACCGATGATAATCGGCCTTATGTTCTTCGGAAAGCATTCTTCCCCCCATGAAATAGATGCGTGAGCCCCTCACCGTGAAGTAAAGTTCCCCCTCCTCCCAGCCCATATCTTCGATCATTTCCCCATAGGACGCGCGCAGAGCGTTGAACACAGTAATCGGTTTAAACGGGACAGTCCCATCGGCAAGGCCCATGCTAGTCGTTACCATAGTCACACAGCAGACAATGGAGAAGAGTATCCCCCTCATGCATATCCCCTCATGTGAGAACAGTGCTCCCCCTGCTCTCGAAATACCTCTTCAGGGTACTCCTCGGCACCCCTGGATTCATGAAAAAATAGGGGAAATCACGAACAGGAATGTGACAGAGATGAAACGTGGCACTCATGACAAAATAAGGGCTGGGTTCCACATGGTAAAATCCTTCGAGTATCTGCTCGTTAATCCATTCATAATTCGCACCACCCACACCATGCATGAATACCCCTGCCACATGGAGCCTGAAAAACAGCGTGAGTGGCGATGCCTTGGGCACAATGGTATACCTTTTCAAATCCGATGCGTCAACTCTGTTGGTGCTTAACTGATGACGTCGGTCATCTCGAATAATCCAGAAAGGAAGTTCTCCCTCTTTCAGTTTTGGAAAAGGATAGTTCCTGAATCGAAACCGAAACAGATCACCATAGCGGTCGATCGACTGATTATACACAGCTCTGAACCGCTCTGCTTCCGTATATATGCGTCCCAGGAACTCGCTGTACTCCTCACCTGCCAGCAATTCCGTAAGAAACACATGCCTTGCAGTTATACCGTTGAACCTGAAAAAGGCATCTGCAAGTCTTTCCCTCAGCGGAAGCGAAGGGTCCTGCCCGAGGAATATTTCACTGAATCGCTTGAATTCCTGCAGACAACTGCAGCCAGTATCGCGGAAAACATTTCCCAGATGGCTTTCAATCTCTTTGAAAAACCCTTCCACGCGCTCAGACTCGAGAGATGAGAAGGTGTACAGGGGCCTCTCCGACTTCACAAAGGCAAAGACCTTTGACCTTTCCTTCTCGGGGGAGACCATCCCCTGAGAAGATGGGCCACCCACCTTTCCAGAGGCACCTATCACCTCTGGGGAGGGGCCACTCCCATGGGTGGGGATTCTCCCCACCCATGGTATTCGCACGCGAAGGTCTGTTCTGTCCGTGTCCATGAAGACAATGCATTTGTCTTCCCGCTGTATGAGATCGACGAGATGAAACCGTATCGCTATTCCTGGATGAAAGAAATGCAGCTGATGGCAGGTTGACAGCATACCCCCGTTACGGAGGGCCTTTGAAAACTGCTCGACTCCTGGGAGAAAGAGAATCTCACCATGACTCGATGGAGGTTTGAGAAGTTTCTTTTTCATGACACATCTTGCAAAAATACAGACGGGTCTGTCACACTGAGGGCTTCGCTGCTGTAAAAGGGTTCCGCATAGGCTGTGCCAATGAGGCTGCCGAAATACCTGTCCCTTGTGCGCACATAATCAAATACCGCACTGTTCTTCGGGTTGTCTATGAACTGTGACCGATAGCAGCGTGCAGCCTCGATCTTTCTCTCAAAATGGCTCGAAGTGTCTACGAGAAAGCTGTATCTGGGCATATCCCGGAGATGTCCGGGCATGGCCCGAAGATGGGAGCAGGAGTAGTGAAATAACCGGCCCGTGTACCAGGGATCACCCTCAAGTGAAAGCTTCGTGTACTTTGCATAGAACCGGGCCCCAATGGAAAGAGCATTGGCAGCAATGTGATCTGGGTGCGCATCTTCTGAAAGGGGGCTGAAGAGTGCGTCCGGTTGCATGAGCCTTATCTTTTCGGCGAGGAGCAGCCTGGCATCCTTTGTATCGAAGAGATACCGGTTGGGGAGATCCAGATTCAGCCTCTCCTCGATACCGAGTACAGAACTTGCCTCCTCAGTTTCCCTCTTTCTCTTCTCCTCATTTCCGAATGGCGTGGGTTCGCCGGAGGTGAGGTCCACGATGATGACCCGATACCCCCTCTCTTTGAGGAGGAGCATGGTACCACCCATACCGAGCTCTGCATCATCGGGGTGGGGTGCAACGACGAGAAAGCATTTCTGTTTCATCGATGAACGGCCACCCTTCGCTCCTCTGTGTTCCCCATGCTCCTTCTGATAACGCCCCGGTAATAATCAAGCCGCTTCAGGGGGTCATCAAGTCCGTCCATGAAGTTGCGGGTATCATCAAGATAGATCATATCAACTGGAATTTCTCCATACTCGGTTCCTATCCGAATGATCTCCAGTAGCAATTCAAGACAGATTCCATAACTCTGTTCACAGAGATTTATCCGCCTCAGGAATGACCTACGATAGCCCCGGAATCCGCAGAAGGGATCTGAAAAGTAGGCCGAAAAATCCCTCCTGAGCATTCCTGATATATACCTGTTTATCAGGTATCTCGATCTGGGGATACTTGAGATGCGGCAGGCGTCACTATAGCGCGTACCGAGCACCACCTCATGATACTCAAGGGCCTTTTCAAAGCTGTGTATGTCCTCCGGCCGGTGCTGCAGGTCCGTATCGAGGGTGATAACCCGCCTGTAGCCATGCCGCAGAGCAGCCTGGAATCCCGATATGAGAGCCGCCCCGTAGCCCCTTCGCGTGGGATGACAGATAAGGTGCACCCTTCCACCTATACGCTCCGCGTTGCCTTCGATTATTTCAGTACTTTCATCAGTAGATCCGTCATCAACGAAAAGAATATCCATCCCGGTACTTCGGCTCAACCGACTCATAAACGTTCCGAGAGTGGAGCGCTCATTGAACACGGGGCATATGATGATTGTATCAGACATGGAGTATGTGCCTTCACGTGCAGTGTGAAAAAGAGCACGGTAATAAACCGGGTCATGAACCACCCACCCATAAAATACACGACGTCTTCGCAAAAAGCAAACCTTCACTTGACTGCCATCTTTCCCAGATTATGGTTATACCTATACAGAAAAATCCTGCTCCTGAAGTGGATAAGATTAAAACAATGGAGGAATACATGGCGACGGTAACACTGAATGGGAAAAATCGGGGGCTTTTGTTCCCAGAGGCAGCATGGTCGAAGGTGTCAATGCCATTTGGTTTTCCTCCTCATAGCTATGTTTCCACGTGATAGGAAAGCTAGGTTATCATCACTTTCCTACAGGCCCCCCGTAATCCTTATTGCACCGAGGGGACACTCCCGTACACACTTTGCGCAGCCGCTGCACATCGAGCTCGAGAGAAGCACAGGCGGTTCGTAGAGGTCTTCCTGCTCGAGCAGTCTTCGGGTACAAGCCTTGGCTGCGATACAAACCCCGTCAGCACCGTTGCACTCTTCAGGATTGCAAAGGTTGAAATCAATCTCCGTATTTTTTCGCATAGCACCGTTACAGATTGGCTTTTACAGATACAATAAGAAGGAGAAGGGCATCAAACAAGGCGAATAGTATTCAGAATAGAAGATGATGTTAGCCCACACAAGGGGGCTGACGCTATCGATGACGTACAAATTTCCAGGTTCCTAAAGCTTTCTCTCCTTTTCGGGAGGTGAAGGATAGGTGAGAAGACTCTGAGTTACCCCGCTCCGGATGAGTAGTTCAAGGTACCCGATTGCGGAAGCGGTGGGATCTACAACGGGAACCGGCAGTCCCCTCTCCCTCAACTGTTTTTCCAGGGTCTGCGCAAGCCCGAGCATTCCCGTACAGCCGAGCACGATAGCTTCGGCACCGTCCTGTATAACCGCAGCCTCGCTGTGCTTCAAGAGCCGTTCCTCCAGAACCTTTTTATCGCTCAATTCCAGAACGGGCGTATTAATATCCCTGATCGAGGCAACATTGCGGTCAACACCCAGTTTCCTGGCCAGGTCCCGTATCATCGGAAGCACACTTTTCAGCACCGTGACCACCGACCATCTCCCCGCAACCAGGGATGCGGTCAGTGCCGCAGGCTGGAAACCGCCTACAACCGGTATTCTCACGAGCTCACGTGCAGCATCCACGCCGGGGTCACCGAAACAGTCAACAAACACCCCATCCATACCACCTTCGGCTGCCTCCTTTACCTTGTCAACGATGTCGTAGGCGGCAAGAATTTCATCGTAATGCGATTCGATGGAAGCGGGTCCCCTGTCCAGGTTCACCACATCGATCTCGGTATCGGGAGCCTTGAACTGGGCTGTTTCCTTGAGTATTTCCTCGTTGAACAGATCACTTATAATAGGCGCAATGACTCGTATCTTCATACAGTGCACTCCTTCAATCAAAAGCCCCGGCCCTCTCAGGCCGGGGCTTTTTTCGGTCAGGATTCCTGAATACTAATCTTGTTTCCCGTGGCGAGCATGAGTATTATGTGCACCACCACAGATACGATAATGCTGTCGAGAGCAGGGGCCGAGGTAAAGTTAAACACCTTGAAGAAGGTGAGGAACCCGAATGTCGTCGCCACTGCCCAGGAAACAACGGACTGCCAGCGAATACTTGGTATTTTGTTGAGATTGTCAAAGCTGTATTCCCTGCTCCGGAAGAGGAAGAAATCGGTCGCCATGACCATACCGATCGGAGGCACCGTAACACCGAGTATGATGAGCCAGTTCATAAATTGGTTCAGAATACCGAGAAGTGCCAGAATAATACCGCAACCTCCGCCAATGACGGTAAGCAGCCACTTGTGAACCTTGGGGAACATGCTGTTGAATGCGAGTGCAGCGGAGTAGAGGTTGTTGTCATTGGTCGTCCATGTGGCAAACACAATCACAAACATCGCAAAAATCCCCCATGCTCCCTTGTGATATTTGAGCATCACATCGGAAAACTGGCTCACACCTGCAGCCCCTGTAAGGATGGCCGCGAGAACGAGTACCAGCGGAAAGCCGATCATCATACCGAAGACCATACCACCCGCCGCATGCCCCTTGCTCCTGCTGTATCTGGTTATATCGGGCTGTATGACGGCACCAACGGCATAGCCGCCGGCAATGACCGAAATGATGAATCCCAGCGGCATCATCTGCTCCGGGGTCCGTGCAAAGACCTCGGCGAACGTGGTGGCCTGATAGGCTTTAATGAGCGTGGCCACAAGGAGAATGATCAGGATTGGGATGACGAACAGCGTAAGCTTCTCAATCGCCCTGAACCCGTACATGGCGGTCAGGGTCATGAGTATGCCACCACCGATAATTGGAATCCACTGAGGGAGATCCACCGATCCATTTGAGAGAATACCGACCGCTCCACCGATGGCCTGACCGAAAACGGCAAGCTGTACGCCAAACCATCCAAAGGTCCCTATGAAGAGCAGTATGGCCATGAGTATGTTGCCCTGCCTTCCGTAGGCAAACTTGGAAGACATTGCCGTCGAAAGCCTGGTGTGGGCACCGATATTACCCGTGGCAAGTGAAATGACAGTGAGAATAACCGAACCCAAAAGTATGGCCAGGATAGCGAGCCCGAGTTTGGTCATCGATGCAGCAATTCCACCAAGCATGAAAGCCGGGATACAGACACTGATACCCCAAATGACGATTCCCATCTCAAACCAGTTTCTTGTTTTTTCCTTGGGTACCGGTTTTGTCCCATAATCCTCGAGAACCTCATGAATCACTTTTCCCATATGCTACCTCCCTTGAGAGATTTTCTGTACCCGCAAACGAATAGGGATAAAATCAAACGGGTACTATTTCTTGAGTTTACCCACAGCCTTGACACGGAAACGAACCGCATTGGAGGGAAGATAGGCCAGGGGGATCTCATCGATCTCGACGATTTCCAGCGACCCTTCATCGGCACCGGCATTACACGCTTCTGCTCGTGCCGCCTCCTTTACCTCCTCGATAACGGCATCCCTCCCCTTGGCGGCAACATCGAACACCCCGTCAATGCTTCCCGATATCTGAGATATTGCTGCACCGATTGCATTGGCAACGTCGAAATGATCGGGCCTGACCACTTCGCGGGCACCCTTCAGGTTTTCCGGAAGCAGTATGCTCCCGCCGCCAACTATAACCACTGGCATGTCATCGGCAGTTGTCTTCATCCTGTCGATAACCTCTTCGACCATCTCCCGCATGACCGTGCAGCCCTTTACCGCAAGCCCGGCATCAACATGTGCCGCCTTTGAGGCATCACCCAGGGTTGCGAGGCCCGAGGACACGGCACAGTCCGTTGCGGTGAGTGTGTTCCCCCCGAAAACGATGGCCTCTTCCGTGATCCTGTAACCGACCGACTCCGGGCCGACTGTCACCGATCCTTTGTCATTCTTCACAAGAGAGCCACCACCTAGGCCGATTGCAATAAGGTCCGGCATTCGGAAGTTCGTGCGTACGCCGCCGATCTCAAATACAGTGGTGGATTCCCGCGGAAAGCCGCTCTTCAGAATTCCCACATCGGTTGTTGTTCCCCCTAGGTCAACGACAATGGCATCTGACAGTCCTGAGAGAAAGGCTGCGCCACGCAGCGAATTGGTGGGGCCCGATGCAATGGTGAAGACAGGATATTTACAGGCGTAATCCACCGACATGAGTGTTCCGTCATTCTGGGTTATAAACAGATCGGTATGTATACCATGATCCTTTAAAACATTCTGAAAGGAGCTGTAGGCGGAGGAGGCGATATGCAGAATCGCAGCGTTGAGAATGGTTGCATTCTCCCGTTCCAAAAGGCCGATGCTCCCGATTTCACTCGAGAGGGAGATGGGAAAATCTCGACCCAGGATCTCCTCACCGAGCTCCTGAACCATAATTTCATGCTCACCATTCACCGGCGAGAAGACACAGGACACGGCAAGTGCGTCTATCTTCTCCGCCTGTAGTTCAGCAAGTGCCTTCCTGATCTCATCCCGATCGGGTTGGGAGATAAGCGCACCGTTATACTCATAGCCGCCCTTCACCATGCGGTATAGCTTACCGATATGGGGGAGTATATCCTCCGGCCAATCAATATAGGGAGGAACGCCAAGGCCGGATGGAGCACAGAGACGTATGATACCCACGCGGGCCAACCCACGCCGCTCTACGATCGCATTGGTTGAGTGGGTTGTGCCAAGCATGGCGTGGGTGATCCCGGCAGGATCAATACCGCCTTCTTCCAGCACCCTATCCACGGCCTGTTTGATGCCCGTGGATATATCCCCGCTCGTCGGCCGTTTACACTTGGCGATAACAGTGTCCTTCCTGTCGAGTACAACGGCATCCGTATTGGTACCGCCCACATCGATTCCCAGACGATAATTCATGAACCCTTCCCTCCGGCAAGCTCCTCTATGGGTATGTAATCGATATCGTACTTGAAGTATCGCGGGCCGACCTGCGCGAGGCCCACCTCGGTTCTCCAGATTGCGGCGCAGGGCATCCCGATGATGACAATACGCTGTCCGTATCTGAGATGTTCTGTGGTGATCGGATTTCCGGTCTCCCGATCGAGGGATGTGATGAGGTCGGGAACCATGGCCACCGATTTACCATCCTGATAAGCCACAAGGTACTCGTTTTGGAATTCGAGTGTGGCCGAAGACCCTCTGTACGCATCGATACCGTCAAGTATTGCCTTTCCGCGTACGAATCCAGTGGTCAGGTCTCTCTGTACATCGGTGACCTTGCCCTCGAAGAGCCTGAAACCCTCTGTCATCTCCAGAATGGAATCAACGGGACTGACCTTTCTCTCGTTGGACTTCACAATTCGTCTTCCGATCTCCATTGCAAGCGATATGGTGCCCCTTACGGCGTACTTCTTCAGCGTTTTGCCATCCATAACGTAGAGCCCGATAAAGGAGCTCAGGCCCCAAGCAACAGTAACTGCCCGAGAAAGGGTCTCTATCCATGCATTGTTGATGGATTCGATCACGACCTTGTTTCCCTTCTCATCGCAGCATACCATGGGTGATGCCTCGACTCCCCCAATGCTGAAAGTTACCATGGGTATTTCGGGGAAGGCCCTGCCCATTCCGTCACAGTCGATGAGCGGCAGGCCAAGTCGCCCTGCCGTGTACACGGGAATACATGAGTTGATTCCACCTGCCTCAATGGAGATAATGCCGTACACCTCCTGCTCGAAGAATGAGGCAACCGCTTTGAGTGCCTTTTCGGGCTCCTGGCCGTTTGGGAGCTTCTCGACCATGACGGCTGGAGCGCCCATCATTGCTGAGGGGATGATGAGCTTATCGTCCGGCACATCGTCCACATCCACAAGCGGCACCTCACCTTTCTCCATAATGGCCTGCTGCGCCATAAGCTTGCCCAGATAGGGGTCACCCCCTCCACCTGAACCGAGTACTGCGGCACCT
>CBFDDP010000114.1:0-10201 GCA_965603595.1 uncultured bacterium | reverse complement strand
TCCCGTTCTTTTCGCATGATCTCGACCAGTATCTCGCCGGCAGTAAGTATGTCAGGCATTGTTCTCTCCATTGGATTATATTGGATCACGGCCTTGAAGGGCCCCGATTAACCGGTATTGTCAAGTGCTTTCACGATTCTGTCAAGGGGTATGATTTCTCCAGAGCATGCGCGACGGCATGGGGACACACATATAACTATCCATTCCATGAATTACGTGATGTGTCCCCATTTTTTCGTGGAATGAAAGGCCCCTCCTGATAGGGCAAACCCGAGGTCTGCCCTGGAGGGGCTTGAAATGTCACAGAAAGGGCGGAGTATTCACACCCGTGATATTATCTGTATACACCGTATTCCTTGGTGAAATCGATCATGGCCTTGAGGTTCTCGGGTTTGGCCTCGTCGAGCATCACCGCTGCGTCCATGATGAAGCCACCATCCTTGCCCACAGTGTCGATGAGCTTCTTGCAATACTCCCGGACATCATCGGGTGTTCCGGACAAAAGCAGGATATTCGGCACATTTCCGGCAATAGTCGCTATGCCGCCGAGCACCGACTTGGCCTTTACCATATCAGTTGCGGAGACATGATAGATCACTTTACCCTTGGGCATATCGGCAAAGTGTTCAAGCCGGCTCTCCACGTCCGCCTCGCAGTAGACCACAGGAATGATGCCCTTGTCGATCAATGCCAGCATTCCCTTGCGCAAATATGGCCAGTAGAAGGTTTTAAATTGCTCGTCGGACATGAAGTTGCGGGTGGCCTTGTGTATCCATATCCAGCAGTAGGGCAGCTCAGCTCCCTCTGCAGCTGAACCGTACTCGATAAAGATCTTGGTGGCCATTTCCAGTGCTTCATGCAGCTTGTCCGGTCTTCGGCGCATGTCCATCAGGATCTCACGGGTTCCACGCAGTGTATCACCAATGATGTCGAAGGGGGCCCAGTCAAAGGCAGCGTAGAGCTGTGGGGTGCCCTTGGCCTTCATCTCATCCGCATACTGTCCAATAGATTCAAACCAGCGGCCCAGCTCCTCGCCAGCAGCCGCGGCGTTTCGCAGTGCCTCCTGCACCTCTGGCGCTGCAAGGCCTGCAAAACCGCCCGTCCAGCCAAACCACATAAAGGTGCGCACAGCTGGCCAATTTGATAGCCCCTGCAGGGGCGGAAAGGAGCGGGGCAGCCACTTGGACATGAGGAAATGAGACGGATCGTCGATGAACTCATCGTACTCATCCGCCGTCATGTTTTCGCTGTCTACGTACTGATACATGACATGATCATCCAGCCCCCGTCCCGGCCACTTGAACCAGTTTATCTTCAGAAGCTCCATGGCAGGCGCCGGATAGGCCAAAATTGGCCCGAAATCCAGATCAGGCTGGAAATAGTCCTGAAATTTATGACAGGCCTCGCGGGCCAGTGCATAGTCATTCATGGCGTCTTTGAACGTAACCCCGGCAAAGGTGTATGGATACAATTGATAGGGACCGAATACCGGTATCCGGTCCGGCACCTTGAGCGCGGCCACATCCAGGCAGCGCTTGACACGTTCTTGATACAGCTGCTCAGGCGACTTATCAGGCATATTATTTCCCTCCTGTCCATGATTTAGTGAGCTTGACCGCAGTCATGGCATCCGCACCGTAGGCATCGGCCCCGGCATACTCCGCAGCCTCTTCGTTCATGATGGAGCCGCCGATCATGATTTTGATCTTTTCCCGCATCCCTGCTTCCCTGATGGCTTCTACAGTGAGCTTCATCTGATCGAATGCAAGCGTGAGAAAACCACTCATGCCGACAACATCGGGTTTTACTTCAGTGATCTTTTCGACGAAAGTCTCCCTGGAAACATCGGCACCGAGATCATGTACCTCAAAATTGTTGACATCCAGCATAAACGCAACAACGTCCTTGCCGATGTCATGGATGTCTCCGGCTACCGTGCCAATGACAACCTTGCCGAGCGGTTTCGTCTGAGCTGCTTTGCCGCCCAGCTTGGGTTTGACCAGATCGCCAAGCTGTTTCATCATATCGCCGGCGAGTATCAACTCGGGCAGAAAGTACTCTCCCGCATCGTATCGGTTCCCGATGAAAGTCATCGCCTTGCTGCCGGCATCGAGGATGGCCTGGGGATCCTCACCCTTGTCGAGCATTGCGCGGGCCAGGCTCATCGCCGCCTCCTCCTTCATGTCGGCAATTGCAGTGACCAATTTTTCATTCATCTACTCATCTCCTTGTATATGTTGGTTGCTATGAATATTCCGTCGCTCTCAAGCCTCAAGGGAAAAGGTACTCTTTTCCGTGGCATGAAACACACATTCATGACTGCTCTCGTCAAAGAGGTGAAGCTTATGTGTGTTGGCAGTGATCCAGACATTCTGTCCGGGCTCACCGACAAAATCGGGTTCGGCGAGTACCTTAATCACATTGTCACCCAGCTTGATATCCACGATCGTTTCGTTTCCTAGCGGCTCGGTCACATAGATTTCAGCGAGAATCGATGCGATGTTCGGTTTGCTCATATGGATCTTGATGTCCTCTGGTCTGAACCCAAGTACCACACCGGCAGCCTCGCTGCCCGCCTTGAGAAGGCTGAGAACCTTCTTGTCCTCGGAGTTCAGGGCGAATGCCGCATGCACTATCTGCAGTGTCCCGTTCTTACGCCTGATCGAACATTTAAGGAAATTCATGGGTGGATTGCCGAGAATGGTTGCAACGAATATGTTGTTCGGCATGCGGTATATGGTGGCAGGGTCATCGACCTGCTGCAAAACCCCCTGATTCAACACAGCGATCCGATCACCCATCGAGAGCGCCTCGACCTGATCGTGCGTTACATACACGAAGGTCTCCTTCAGGTTGGTTTGAAGCTCCTTTAGGGCAACCCGCATCTCGAGCCTGAGCAGGGCATCCAGGTTTGACAGCGGCTCGTCCATAAGATATGCCTTAGGTTGTCTGACTATTGCCCGTCCGATCGCGACCCGCTGCCGTTCTCCGCCGGAGAGCTGTGAGGGAATCTTTTCGAGCAGCCAGTCGATCCTGAGATGCTTTGCCACCTCGACGACACGTTTCTCGATCTCTTCATCCTCAACCTTCTGCTGCCTGAGCGGGAAAGCAATGTTCTCGAACACCGTCTTGTCGGGGTACAGTGCCAGGTTCTGGAAAATCATGGAAATATCCCGTTTGCTCGGATGAATCTCATTCACCGCATCATCACCGATGATGACCGAACCCTCATCCGGTTTCTCCAGTCCTACGATGAGCCGCAGCAGCGTCGTCTTTCCCGCACCGGGCGGTCCGAGAATGCAGAAGAACTCGCCGTCCGCGATCATAAGACTGATGTTGTTCACCGCGGTTGTATTCTTGAACTTCTTGGTTATATTTTCCAATCGTATCGAAGCCATATTTCCTCCGTCTGTATGCGCAGACTTCAGCTTCCGAATCTCATGACGAGATCGGTCGACTTCTTGTCGAACAGGTACAGGTTCTTTTCATGTATAATGAGGCTCGTCATCTCCCCGATCTTTGGCTTGAAGTCACTGTCCATCGAGGATTTCAAAATCGCATTGGGATTTCCATCGGGATGCATATACACGATCGTCTTCGACCCGAGGGGTTCAAATGAGACAACTTTCGCCTTGAGTTTCGATGCACCATCCCTGTTCGAACCTACTTTGAGATGTTCGGGACGTATGCCGAGAACAATGTCTTCACCCCTGATACTGTCATCAACCTTCTTCTTATTCTCCTTTGATACGCTTATTGTACCGGCACTGAAATCCTTAAGATTGAATTCACCATCCCTGTACACGCCCTCGTAGAAGTTTATGGTCGGGCTGCCTATGAAATTTGCCACGAACAAGTTTTTCGGTTGGTTGTATATATTGTGCGGTGTGTCGTACTGCTGCATCACCGCAAAGTTCATAACAGCGATACGGTCAGCCAGGCTCATTGCTTCCACCTGATCGTGAGTAACGTACACCGTCGTCTGCCCAAGTTCCTGTTGAATCTTCTTCAACTCGGCACGCATGACGTTTCGAAGCGCCGCATCCAGGTTGGAGAGCGGCTCATCGAGCAGGAAGATCTGCGGTTTCACCACCATGCTTCGCGCAAGGGCCACCCTCTGCATGTCGTTGATTGAGAGGTTCGAGGCGGGCATGCTGAGCAGATGCTTTATCTGCAAAAGTCGTGCAACTTCTCGAACCTCCTTATCGATTTGTTCAGTCTCCATTTTACGAATGCGCAAACCGAAGGCAATGTTGTCATAAACGCTTAAATAGGTAAACACAGCGTAATTCTGAAACATGAAACCCACTCCGCGCTTTCCTGGGGGTATGTTGTTCATAACCTTCCCATCGAAGTGTACGGTACCGCCATCAGGTTTCAAAAGCCCGGATATCATGTTCATGGTTGTCGTCTTTCCGCAGCCTGAGGGACCGAGTATGGCAACGAACTCTCCGTCTTTGATCTCCAAAGTCAGCTCGTTGACCGCGACCTGTTTTCCAAATCTCTTGACCAGCTTGTCCAGCACTATATTTGCCATTGATCATCTCCCTATTTCTTGATGGCACCGAACGTAAGGCCGCGTACCAGATACTTCTGAATGAGTATACCGAACACGATCGGCGGAATTGCTGCGATCATGCCCAGAGCCGCCTTGGGCCCGTACAGTGCACCCACCATAGCCGACTGCAGCTTGCTGATATGCACCGGAATGGTGGTCCATCTTCGGTCGGTCAGAATGAGCGCGATGAGGAAGTCACTCCAGTTGAGTATGAATACGAACAGTGCGGTCGACGCCATACCGCCCTTGGCCAGGGGTATAACCACCTTGAAGAATGCGCCGATATTCGAACACCCGTCCACGATTGCGGCCTCGTCGAGCTCCTTTGGAATGTCGTCAAAAAAGGTCTTCATGAGCCAGACCGAGAAGGGCAGCGTCACCACTCCATATATGATCACCAGTCCGTACCAGGTATCGATCATTCTGAGAAAGGCCCACATGATCATGATGGGGATGATGATCGCTATGGGCGGAAACATGCGCAGCTGCAGCAGCATGAAGGGCAGATTCCCTCCCGCCTTGTAACGTGAGATTCCGTACGCCGCAAAGATGCCAACCACCATAGCAATGGCCGTACCGATAATACTGACGGTCAGGCTGTTGAGAATCGGCCGTATAGCTGTACCGGCAATCGGGCTCATTTCAAGCCTTCGTGAAAAGATGGCCCTGAAATTATTAAACGTCGGATTATTGGGAAACCAGTATATTTTTCCCCCTGCAGCCGTCCATTCGGGGAAGGGCTTGAAAGCCATGCTGAATATCCAGTAAATCGGGAAAAAGAATAGTATGGTCACAACGACAATCAGGAAGACCTTCAGCACTTTCACATACAGTTTCTGTTCCATCTATATATCCTTTCGCATCCGGCTGCAGTGCAGCCGATAGTAACATATACCGTTGAGTGTCTCCCGAAAGAGGAATTGTTTCGAACAGAGTTCCACATCTCCCTTACGTGTTTTCTCGCCACCAGAAAATCAGGCGGCCTGTTCCTCTTCCCGCTCCTTGATGGGCTTGAGTGCCTGCATTGATATGAGCGTAATCATGATGAGTATGATGATACCGCCCGCAGCAACCCACGACCACCTCAGGTGCTTGAATCCGTGTTTATACATGTACACCGATATTGACTCCGTTGCAGTGCCGGGTCCACCCGTGGTCATGAGCCAGATAGCATCGAAGATCTTTACCGCCTCCATGCCGCGGAATATAAGCGCGATGACGATAACCGGTTTCATGAGCGGGAAAAGCACCATTCTGAAGCGCTGCCATTTCGAAGCGCCGAGAATCACGGCGGCGTTGATCTGATCCTCTGGAAGCGCCATGAGTCCCGAGAGAAGAATGAGGAACATGAAGGGCGACCACTGCCAGATGTCGGCGATCATTATTGCTATCATTGCACTCGCTTTTCCCTGCAGCCATAGTATGGAAACCTCTTTGAAGGCAAAAACCGAGAGTACAGCGTTTACCGGGCCCTGGGCCTGAAAAAGCATGTAAAATACAAACCCGGCGACCGCCGGAACGATCATCATGGGCATGAGGATGATGCTGTGAAAGATCTTTTTACCGACGAAGTTATCCCTGAAGAGGAAGGCCAGTCCAAGACCGATGAAGAACTCGACCGGCACCACCACGGCAACAATGATGAATGTCCTGGCAATAGACATGAGAAAATCTGCATCCCTGAGGATGTTCCAGTAATTGGAGAGCCATCCCCAGAACCTGTATGCCTCATACCAACGTGTTCCACCCCCTGTCAATGGCGACCACACGGACAGGCTGAGATAGATAGAGGCAAGGAGCGGGAAGATAACGATAAAGAGAAGAAAAACCAGTGCGGGTAGTATCATGAAAAAACCGAACCTCGCCGCATCCATACTTTTCGGTTCTTCGAGTGTGATCTGCTTCTTGAACAAGTTCCAATCCTCCACTTCTTTAAATTGAGCCTTGGGGATCGTAAAACCCCATTAAATGGGAGTGGGGGGCCTGACCGTTATGTCGGAAGCCAGACCCCTCACTGTCTTCCCTCTTGTATGCTTCCGATTGTGGAAATCTATCCAACCACCAAACAGCTAAATCGTCGGCTTGTCAACCACTGTCGGCCATGCCGCGCGGGTTGCCCTTATCGCCTCGGCCTGCTTGTCTCTGCCTCTCTTGTCCGTAATCCGGTTCCAATCCTCTGCACAGTCCTTCATCGCCTGCTTCGCACTCTTCTGACCCGCGAGCGCCTGCTGAAGGGCAGTATCGAGCGCTGTTCTGTACTCGATGACACCCGGGATGATAAGGGGCGGCGCAGAGCGCTTGATCGACTCCACATAGGTGTCGATGTGCCAGTCCTTGTATGATCCGATGACGAACGGGTCCTTGAAATGGGGAATCTTCCACGGGTCGTAGTATCCGGCGGGGTTCGCGGTGAGCCAGGTACTTACCTTACCGGATGATATCCACTGGCAGAACAGATATGCAGCTTCCGTGTACTTCCCGTTGGCAGCGACACCGTGTCCTATACTCGGCCACCAGACCGTTCTTCTCACAAGAACGCCGTCGATGACACGCCCCGGTGACACGCCGGACCTGAGCTTCTGGTACACCTTGCTTTCGACACCGAGCCAGTCGGGAGCCTTCGGGGTATCCAGGAACTTGGGCATGTTCGGATAGGCGCAGGTAACGGCGGCTCCGCCTGAGGACATGTTGGCGTACTGCTCCGGCCATCCCCAGGAGATCGCATCCTTGTGGTGCCACTCCAGGGAGGCAACGTGCTGTTCGGTCGCCTTGATTCCCGGGTCCGTGTTAATGAGCGGGTTCATGTCGTCGTCCCAGTAGTACTGGTTCGGATTGTCGAACGACGTATAGCGCTGGAACCAGTTCGAGAACCCCCAGTACTGGTTGCGCAGGTCCGTGCATCCCAAAAGCCCCTTGTCTGGCCTGTTGAAGAACCGAGAGATCTGGTCGAGCTGCTCCCATGTCTCGGGCCACTGGAGATCCCAGCCATACCTGTCCTTGAAGGCCTTCTGTTCCTTGGGGTCTTCAAACAGGTCTCTCCGATACACCCAGAGCTGGTAGTCACCGTCCATGACCACATTGTACACGCTGCCCAGATACTTTGATGTTGAGGTGGTGGTAACATCACCGCCCACATTACCCCACTGGGGATCATTCCAGTCGGGCTTGTACTTGTCGACGAACTCATCGAGGTTAAGGATAGCTCCAGAAGCCGCGAGGTCTGCGGTCTCATCGGACCAGTAGGAATAGACATCATAGGCGCGGGCACCGGTCTGATAGTCCTGGATGACCTTGGTGGTCTGCTCTGTCTCGACCACATCGACAATCTCGAGCTCGATGCCGGTCTCATCAAAGAACACCTGTTTCGACGTGGGGGCCCCTTCGGGAAAGGGACTCTCATAGTGTCCGACACAACCCGGCGGTACCATGACCACGAGCTTGTCCGGTGCCTTTCCTTCAGCCTTCAGCTTTCGGAGGCCTTCAACAGCCAACCCTGCAGCCTCATCAGCGCCGTACTGATAGCGCTCGGCACCCTCAAAGCCGGTTGGACCACCGATCATCCCAGAAGCCAGTCCTTCCTTCGGTGTATACTCCATCTTTTTACCGCCTCCGCTGGCGAAGATGGAGTGTGGGCTGTATTTGTTACCGATGAACTTTGATGCTACCGATGCAGCAGCAACGCCCGCACCTGCCTTCAGGGATTTGCCCAGAAACTCGCGTCTCGAGATCCTACTCTTCCCTTCATGCTTTTTTTCTTTTTCAGGCATGAGCTTACTTCCTCCTTCGTTGGATTTTTTATCTTAAAAACGTGCTCCCAGATTCAGTAACACTGCTGAAATCTCAAATTATGATTCCAAAATCCGGTCTGAAAAAGATTCCAGCATCCCAATCGGGAAGCTCACTGTTCAGATAACAATATACTTTATCTGTAAAAGATCGAGCATGCGTGTCCCGCAGCCAGTGTTGAGCAGCACCTTTCTCATGCGATACGCCGTACCTGAAAGAGCAATCACGTATCGTCTGCAGGGGTTGTATATAGCTGCCCCCCACATATATCATCCCGCGATACGTCGGGTTGATTCTCTCTCGACCAGCCATGGGCTCAACACCCGCTTCTCTTTCGTAACCATTCCGCCATCAAGCTGATCGAGCAGAAGCCTTGCGCCGAGCTCAACCATCCTGCCAATGGGCTGATGAATGGTTGTGAGTGCAGGATGCACCATTGAGGCGACCTTAATATCGTCGAATCCGATCACCGATATATCATCAGGAACAGATATGTTGTTCCGCCTGAACAGCCTTAAAACCTGCAGCGCCTTGAAATCGTTGGAGGCGAAAAGTGCCGTCGGTCTATGATTCAGGCTGAAGATACGTAAAATTCTGTTCAGGTCACCCTGATTCCACTGCCCCTCTTCAAGACTGATGATCAATTCGCTGTCAACGGTAATACCCCGGTTTCGATGCTCCGTCATGAATCCCTGCAGCCTCTGCTTCTCCGCCACGGTGAAATCTGATGTTACATAGGCGATTCGCTCATGTCCGAGGGAGAAGAGATAGTCCGCGGCAAGCTGCCCACCATACTCGTTGTCCAGCGTTACACTTGTCAACACCCGGTCACTGACCTCGCGGTCCACCAGAACAAGGGGAATACTCTCTACACAGTCACTTTCGAGCACATGATAGTAGTCCTGCTCACCCCCGATAACGAGTACACCATCGACACTGTGATTGACCATTGCCGTGAGTATTGACATCTCGATCTCGGAATCGTTGTCCGCATTGCACATGACCGTGATGTAGCCGAACCGTCTGAAAAAACGCTCCACGTGCCAGCAAGCAAGGGCGTAGTAGGGGTTTCGAATATCCTGAAGAACCAATCCTACAGTATTTGTCTTTTTCAGGGTAAGACTGCGGGCTATCGGGCTTGGCTGGAAATTGACCGAGGCAATTGCACTGAGCACCGCTTCCTTTGTTTGTTTCGAAACGGGTCCGCTCTTGTTGATTACGCGCGAGACAGTACTCTTGGACACATGTGCCATCTTTGCGATCTCATTGATTGTTACCGCCAAGGAGCAACCTACCCAATCTTACGTAAATAGCCAGCCCATTCTGACGTGTCTGAGCAATAAAACCGGTTCCACAAAGGCTTTTCAGGAATATCAAACTTTATTCATTTTTGAGATGCGCATAAATGGTTTAATATTAAGAGGTTACAATCATCCCTCAAATCATGACTGCGCAACTTCATGATATGAATGAAACCGGTTTTATATCCTACAACGAGCAGAATACCCTGTCAAGTGTTTTTACCCGGTAATACTGTTAGACCAATTATGGGTAATTATGGGGACATGTCCCCTTTTATTAAAGTGAGCTGTCAACTTTATGTGATATGCTGCTTTGGGTCCTCTATCACCGTTTTCAGATCGATGAGAAACGCCGCAGCCATGGCCCCGTCGACCGCCCGATGATCGCAGGACAGGGTCATTTTCATACGTTTTCCAGCGATGATTTTTCCGTCCTCGATCACAGGAACATCCCTGATCGCGCCGACCGCAAGAATCAATGCCTGCGGCGGATTCACGATAGCAATGAACTCCTCGATGCCGAACATGCCCAGATTTGACAGCGTAAAGGTCCCCC
>CBFDDP010000113.1:0-10262 GCA_965603595.1 uncultured bacterium | reverse complement strand
ACATAAAGAACTTACTTTTATACCTTATGAAGATTATCTTCCCAATAGTGATGTGTATACAATTATCATTGAAAAAAGAAACTAATACATAATAGACAATCATGGATAGAGGGCGAAGTTATCTCATACTGACCCTGACCGTTTTGGCGGGCATTGGTCTATCCGTCTTCATATACCAGAAATACGGTGTCACGCTCCTTGTTTTCTTCATTCCGATCATCGGGATTGGGGGGTCCCTCTTCTCACGGGTACTGCGCAGGCGGCCAGTGCACCGCCATGAGGAAAGGCCTGAATACGACGACTACAAGTACCGGGTGCGTTACACCATGAAGCCGGATGATAAGAAGGATGGTGAAGGTGAAGACGTCAATCATATATAGTCGTTGGAACAGACCAGCGTGAACCTGACATCGTCCTCACGTTAAAAGCCTGCTATGGAAGCAATACTCCGTTTCACGTCTCCATTACCGATCAATGCCGTTCATCTTCTCGAGCACGAGTGCAAGGGCGTGCGTACCGTTCTTCCCGAGGCCGAGGGCGCGTGCCGCAACGTAAAACTGGTGCGCCATTGCAAGACCCGGGAGCGAGAGGTCCATGCGCTTTGCCTCGTCGAGGGCGATTCCCATATCCTTGATGAAGTGCTCGATGATGAAGCCGGGGTCGAAGTTGCGCTTGATGATGCGGGGTCCCAGGTTGTTGATGGTCCAGCTCCCGGCCGCTCCGGAACCGATGGCCGCAATGACCTCATCGAGGTTGAGACCGGCCTTATAGGCATAGAGGAGGCTTTCGACCGCTCCGATCATGGTGGTGGCGATGTGTATCTGATTCGCCATCTTGGTGTGCTGACCCATACCCGCAGTTCCCATATAGTTGATCTTGTCCCCCATGATTTCGAACAGGGGAAGCACCTGGTCGAAGGCCTTGCGCTCACCCCCCACCATGATGGAGAGAGTGGCCTTACGAGCCCCGGTGTCACCGCCTGACACAGGGGCATCGAGAGAGGTACAGCCCTTATTCACCGCCTCTTTAAATATCTCTTCTGCAAGCCCGGGGCTCGAGGTGGTCATGTCCACGACAATGCCGTGCCTCTTCAATCCACCTAGCACACCATCCTTTCCGAGAATCACATCCCTTACATCCTGGGGATAGGAAACCATGCTGAACACGATGTCCGACTCTTCAGCCACAAATTGCGGGCTGTTCAGCCACCGCGCTCCCTTTTCGATCAAATTCTGCGCCTTCTGCTGTGTTCTCGTGAATATGCTGAGCTCGTACCCTGCATCCATGATGTGCCCGCACATGGGATTTCCCATGATCCCGGTACCTATCCAACCGATCCTGAATTTGTCAGCAGTCATTATCTTCCCTCCACCAATATTGGTTGTGACCCATTATGTGCTTTATCTGCCCATACAAAACGTTCCTTTTATACGTGTTTCCCTCCAGAGTAGGATCAACTTCAGATGGAAAATGTTTACTTCTATGGGAGGAGCCGGGCCGAGATTTCGTTTGCTTTTACAATGATTTCCTGCTCGTCGTAACCTGTGAGCCTACCTTCCCTTACCACTACCTGTCCATTGACGATTGTGAATGCAGTCTGATGGCTGATTCCCGCGAAGAGCAGGGCCGCGGGCGGGTCGGAGAGTGAGCCTGCATACTCGAGCCTGTCGATGTCGAACAGGGCGAGGTCAGCCAGATACCCCTCCTGTATCCTGCCTATCCCATTGAAGCCGAGAAGCTTTGCCCCGTTCCGGGTTGCGATGCGAAAGACATCTGAGGCAGTAAGGGCATTGGCTCCGTAGCGCACCCGCTGGAGGAGGAGGGCGTTACGCATCTCGCCGAGGAAGTCGGAGGTGTCATTCGAGGCGGAGCCGTCCACCGCAAGCCCAACGTTGATACCCAGCTCGAGCATCTCTTTTACACGGGCTATGCCCGAACCGAGCCGCATGTTGGACGAGGGACAGTGTGCAACGGAGGTCCCTGTTTCTGCAAGCACCTCGAGTTCCGCGTCTTCGAAGAATATACCGTGGGCATAGGAGACGTCCTCGCCGACAAAATCGAGGTCCTGCATGAGACTGAGCGGCCTCTTTTTATAGATACGGATGCAATATTCATCCTCATCGGCTGTCTCGGCAAGATGGGTGTGAAGCCGCACTCCGTAGGACCGTGCAAGATGGGCTGTTTCACGCATGAGCTCTTCGGTCACCGAGAAGGGGCTGCAAGGCGCGAGGATGATCTTTCGCATGGAGGTGCTTGCATCTTCATGATAGGTTTCGATGACCCGCTCGCTGTCCCGCAGTATCTCATCCTCCGTCTGTACCACAGAATCGGGCGGAAGGCCGCCGTCTTTCTTGCTCAGGGACATAGAACCACGGCAAGGC
Organism: uncultured bacterium; assembly: GCA_965603595.1. Lineage (GTDB taxonomy): Bacteria > Spirochaetota > B62-G9 > B62-G9 > DRHN01 > JAGLSF01. Next base: position 7,881 of record CBFDDP010000113.1, on the reverse strand, counting down.
GAAAACCTGATGCCCAGCGCTGAGGCTGCATCGAACTGTATACCCATGAGGTCGCCCTGAAATCCCCGTGGATACAGGTAGTGATGGTCGGTTGTGCAGGTGCACCCTGTTTTAAGAAGTTCGCCCACGGCCACGAGGGTCGAGTAGAACACTGCATCGGCATCGATATGTTTCCACACCTCATACAGATAGATCAGCCATTCGAAGAGTTTGGCGTTCTGAACGGCCTTGAGGTTGCGGCTGAGGGTCTGATAGAAGTGATGGTGGGTATTGACGAATCCCGGAACCACCACCATGTGCGAGCAGTCGATGACTTCGATCTTATCACCGAATGTCTGCTCAGTTGTGGATCGCTTCTGCGGGTCAATATTGGAAACTGTTTCCCTGGGATCGATGTTATCGGCAATGCGTTCGATGCGGTTGCGGCGGATAAGGATGTCAGCACCCCTGAGGTCGTCCTTTCCCTCGGGAGTGAGTATGTAGAAACAATCTTTCAGAAGAATCATGATCCTCTGTCCCCTGCTTATCTCTCCTACCCCTTCTGTACAAGCCCGTTGAACTCCTCGATGAGTTCATCGATCTCAGGTGTAAGCCGATGTATACTGTCCCAGTATTCTCTCTTATGCCACTGATCATTCAACTCTCCCACGTCCCTTCCCTGCTGCTCGACCCAGGTGTAGTACTTGAGGTTGTGTATGCGCTTGCGATCGTAGTGACCGAGGTCCAGTACCCAATCGGTGGCAATGTTTTCGAGAAGTTCGTAATCACGTACCGCATCCCGCTCGCTGTATGCACCGCGCTCCTCCTCGAGCTCTTTCAGGCGCGAGCCGTAAAGCTCCAGTGAATCGGTGAACACGGTGAGTACGATGTCCCGCTCGTCAAGCTCGTAGTACTTTGCGAACTTGATCGCAGAGACCACGTTGCCGATGGACGATATGCCGAGCAGGTCGAGCTGCCCCACGAGTGCTTCGGGAACCCCCTGCTCCTTGAGATAGCTCCTCCCCTCAGGCTCATTGAACAACCTGAGCAGGCGAACCGGATGCTCGTCGTCAACGGCAATCACCGTGTCGGTGTTTCGGACATTGTGTATCCAGGGAACATGCTTGTCACCTATTCCCTCAATACGGTGACCTCCGAAGCCGTTCATGAGCAGGGTCGGACACTGAAACGCTTCTGAGACAGCAATCCGAGAGCCCGGGAAACGCTGTTTAAGATAGTCGCCGCATCCCAGAGTGCCCGCTGAGCCGGAGGAGAGCACCACACCGGCACAGCTTTCATCCTCACCCATCTCAATATTGAGAAGCTCCTCGAGCGCCGCACCGGTCACCTCATAGTGCCAGAGGTGATTGCCGAACTCATCGAACTGGTTGAAGATCACGATGTCATCCCGTGTTTCCCCAAGCTCCTTACACTTGTCGAATATCTCCTTCACGTTGCTCTCACAACCCGGCGTGGCGATGACCTCACCGGCAACGGTCCTGAGCCACTCGAAGCGCTCGCGCGACATCTCCTCGGGCAGTATTGCAATGGACTCACAGGCAAGAAGGGCAGACACATAGGCACCGCCGCGGCAGTAGTTTCCCGTAGATGGCCACACGGCCTTCTGGGCGGTTGGGTCGAACTGGCCGGTTACGAGGCGTGGGGTAATGCACCCGAAGGTGGCACCGACCTTGTGGGCGCCTGTGGGAAACCACTTGCCCACGAGTGCGATGATCCGTGCCCTGACGCCGGTGAGCTCGGACGGAAGCTCCACGTAGTTGATCCCACTGTACCCTCCGCCTTCCAAGCGGGGCTCATTCTTCCAGGTGATGCGAAAGAGATTTCGAGGGTGTACATCCCAGAGGCCAATGCCTTTAAGCTCCTTCCTGATATCACCGGGAATGAGATCCGGGTCCTTCATCTGCCTGAAGGTGGGGATGAGGATGTTACGTTCACGGCAGCGCTTCGCCGTCTTTTGACGCTGTTTCTCGTGTATCGTTAAGTCTATCATCTTCGCATGAAACCTTTCATCTGGTTATTTCTATGTTTTCTTCTCCATATCAGGCAGCAGCACAGTCCCGATAAAGGAGAGTATGAGTCGAAAGGATGCCTTGAGCCGGTAAACACTGGTGCTCCGCTGATCGTCAATGGGATCGAGCACCCTGTTGTATGCCTCGAGTATTCGATACAGCTCTCCCCTGATCTCACCCGGCGTCTTATCCCGCATGAGTTCCTCAGCTTCAGTCGAGCGTACAACGGTTGGTGCCACTGCGCCGAGGGCCAGCCGTACATCCTTCACCACTGCGTTCTCTGTACGCGCGACGGCCGCAAGGGACAGCTTGGCAAGGGCGTTTGATGCCCGTGTGCCCACCTTTTTGAAAAAGGTGATGTTGTGTTCGCCGACGGGTATTTTGATGGCGATGAGAAGCTCGCCTTTCTTCAGGCAGGTTTTACCTGGCCCTTCGATGAACGCTTCAATGGGCATGGTACGTGTCCCCTTTTTACCCGTCAATTCGACCTCGGCACCGAGCACGTAAAGGGCGGGCAGTGAGTCGGCCGCGGGAGAGGCGTTGCAGATGTTGCCGCCAATGGTCGCCCTGCTGCGGATGGAAGAACTCCCGATGCTGTGTACGGCCTCCCGAAGCAGGGCGGGCATTCGCTCATCCTCCAGGATCGACGATAGGGTACAGCCCGCTCCAATGACCAGCGCCTCCTGCTCGACCGTCACCTCCTGAAGCTCATGGAGGTGGCCGATGAACACCACGGGGCGCTCGATGTGCGGCGGCAGCCCCGACCAGTTGCGGCTCTGTACCATGAGATCCGTACCGCCGGCCAGCGGCAGGGCATTCTGTTCTTCCGCTATCTCCAGAGCCTCGTCGAGGCTCAGCGGTCTGTAGGCTTCGCCCATAGCTTCGCACCGATCCGGGATGCCTGCACTATCCCTTCAACGATCATGTGATATCCCGTGCACCTGCACAGGTTGCCCGATATGGCCTCACGTATCGCCTCTTCATCGGGCGTGGGATTGTTTCTGAGAAGCGCTTCTGCCGCCATGACGAACCCGGGCGTACAGAAGCCGCACTGCACCGATCCCGCATCAGCGAGGGATTTTGCAAGTACCCGGTAGCGCTCCGTCTCCCTGAATCCCTCTATGGTCATGATGACAGCATCCTGGACCGTGCCCACCGGCACGATGCAGGAGTTTGCGAGCTCGCCGTCGATGAGCAGAGCGCAGGCTCCGCATTCGCCCTCACCGCATCCTTCCTTTACGCCGAAGAGATTGAAATCCTCCCGCAGCACGTCGAGAAGCCGGCGAAGGGGGTCGGTATCGAAACTGACCTCTTTACCGTTCAGGGTGAATCGGATGGTCATGTTCCACTGCCTCCATGAGATACTCCGGTGTAACGGGTATGCGCGTCACCGACTGGCGCAGCGCATGCTCGACCGCAGACGCCAGTGCAGGCGCAGCACCAATAAAGGGAAGCTCACCCACGCACTTTGCACCGAAGGGCCCGTATTCGTACGTGCTCTTCACAAGCTTCGTCTCCATACGCGGGAAGTCCCCTGCCGTGGGTATGATGTAGTCGGTGAGATTCGCCTGCATGGGTTTCCCGTTTTTTCTTTCCATGACTTCGAGTGTGGCATACCCCAGACCCTGCGCCATGCCTCCCTCGATCTGCCCCAGCACCACCTGCTCGTCAATGGGGGTTCCCACATCATACACCCCCCACAGGCCCGTGATCCTGATTTCGAAGGTGACCGGGTCCACCTCCACCTGTACAGCGTTTGCCCCCCAGGAATAGGTGGGATAGGCATCGCCCTGCAGGGCATCCTGGTCCCAGCATATGTAGTCTGGCTGCTCGTACTGCCTCGTTACCTCCACCTCGCCCTTCTCGTGCATACGTTTCCTGAGATCGGAGGCTGCCCCTTCGAGCAAGGCGCCGACGATTATGACTGTTCTGGATGCGACCGTGGGCCCGGAGTCAGGCACCCGATCGGTGTCGGGGTTGCCGTAGAGCACGTCCCCCACCGGTATACCCAGGGTGTGGGAAACGATTTTTCTCAGTGTGGTATGCGGGCCCTGACCGATCTCCGCATTGGAGACCAGTATCTCCACCTTTCCGTCCTTCCCCTTGCGAAGCTTTACCACAGCCTGGATTTTGTCCTGCTCACCGCTTCCGGTGAATGCGCAGCCGTGAAAGAAGAGGGAGAGGCCGATTCCCTTCAGCACGCGGCCTGATTGCTCATGCAGGGAGCGGCGCTTTTCTCTATATCCGGACATCCCCTCGAGAGTGTGCACCATCTCGGGGAGTTTGACCTCGTGATGCATGCTTCCGCAGGAGACGGTCTGATCCCCCCTGCGCAGTGCATGTTTCATTTTGAAATCGAGGGGGTCCTCACCGAGCTTCTCGGCGAGGGAGTGGAGATGCATCTCTACGGCGAACAGCGACTGCGGAGCGCCGAATCCCCTGAATGCTCCCGACGGGATGTTGTTGGTTGCAAGCACCTGTCCGGTGATCCGTGCATTGGGGATGTTGTACACGCCCGCTGCCATGAGCATGGCCCGCTGCAGCACCACGCTCGAGAGCCCGGCATAGGCGCCTCCGTCGAGTATGATGTGTACCTGCAGTGCGGTGATGTTTCCCCTGTCGTCGACCGCGGTTCGGTACCGGCTTATGGAAGGGTGCCGCTTGGTGGTCACACTGATGTCCTCGGCGCGGTCAAGTATCAGCTGCACCGGCCTGCCGGTCTTGTAGGCGGCAAAAGCGGCGTGACCCGCGAGGACAGAGGTGTACTCCTCCTTGCCCCCAAAACCCCCGCCGGTTGTGGTCTGCACGACCCGTATGCGGTCAGGTTCCCACCCGAAGGCCTGCTCGAGCGCATTCTTCATGTAGAAGGGGCATTGCATGGAGCCGTACACGGTTACGCGTTTCTCTTCGTACACGGCAACGACTCCCTGGGGTTCCAGGTAGACATGCTCCTGCAACCCGGTACGGTAGCAGTCCTCGAAGACCCGGGCGGCCTGCTCGAAGAACCTATCAGGATCGCCCTTTTCAATGGCATACTCGGCGATGATGTTCCGCTCTCCATAGAAGGGCTCCTGTGCTGCCAGCGACTCTTCGATGCTGAGCACGGGCTCCAAATCCTCATACTCCACGGTGATCTCGGAGAGGAGGCGCAGGATCTCTGCTCTGTCCGGACCGACCAGAAGCAGAATGGGCTCCCCCACGTAGTTAACGGTACCTTCTGCGAAAAAGGGCCAGTCGTCCTCGATCATGTGCACCCGGTTGCTTCCAGGGGCATCGGTCCTGTCAATAGTAGTGTAGCCCCGCGGCAAATCGGGAAGGTGAATTGATTTGATAGAGGCGCGTGGTTTTATGGACCGGAGGGTCTTCGCGAAGAGCATGTTTTCAAAGGGGATGTCTGCTATGTACCGTGCCAGTCCGCCCGACTTCTCGGGGGCGTCGAACCGGTGTATGGATGTCTGTATGCTGTCTGCCATGCGGTTTACTGTCCAGGACTTCTCATTACCCTATAAAGGGCCCTCTCCATTGTAAGGGCAAAACAATTGCTACGTCAAGGTGAGAGAATGCGGAGAATGTTCAGGATCTCTTCCGGTATAGGTCCTCCAGATCATCGAAGGTCAGGCTGAGCAGGTCCATTGTCCTGAAAACATAGGGCAGTTCACGATTGATAAAATTCCTCTTCTTCAGATCCAGTGTTTTCTCATAGGCGTGGTCAGCAACGAAGTAGCCGATCCCCCGTTTGTTGAAGATGATTCCCATATCCTGCAGGTAGCTGTAGGTACGCATGACCGTATTGGGATTCACCTCAATACTCACAGACATCTCACGTATGGAGGGGATCTTGCCACCCTCCTTCCACTTCTTTCTCAGAATATTCTCGCAGATGTGATCGCCAATCTGCAGATAAATTGCCTGCCTCTCCCTGAATTCCATCTCCTAAACCTCTATCTTTCTGAATTTCAGGTAGCTGAGGACCCAGCAGCATGGGGCAAGAACAGCCCAGAAGACGAGACGAATGACAATCCAGATTGTCCGGCCCAGCAGATGCAGCCCCTCCTCTGTCAGGCCCAACCAGGCTGCCAGTTCGCGAAGCGAGTTGAACCCTCCACCTGTACGCTGTGTAAATTCAAAGAATCCTGGCGATATCAACCGTATAGCAATAATTGCTATTACAAGAAGGGCGATGGCTGCCAGGGTGATCATGAGAATGGTCTTGATGAGCGGATTCTTTCTGAAATATACAGCGCCCGCAAAAAATATACCCTGCAGCACCAGAAAAACCGCGGCTCCCAGCAGGAAAGTTCTTCCTGCCGGGTTGAGAAGCGCATGGGAATAGCCGAAGAGAGCCCGGTTTATACCCTCACTTATCAATGCAATCACAGAGTATGCTGCAAAAGCGCCCATAACATATCCTACCGAGGTCAAAAACCACCTCTCAACAAACTTCTCCGGCGTGGAGGCCGGGAGCGTCACATAGGTGTAGCTCTTCTGTGCGTTGTACATTTCCCTGAAGGCCCTGCTGGAAAAAATGAAGCCGCCGATGTACAGCATGAGAAAGTAGTATATGAGGTGAAACTCCCCCTGGTTTCGGTTGAACATGGAAACAGTGGACGCAAAGATCGCAAAGCCAGCCACGGCCGCAAAGGCGATAAGAACCGTACGGTAATGGGTTAGTACATCCCTCTTCATGATCAGAAACAATCTCTTCAGACTGAAATACTGGTTTGTTTTTATTTCCTGTGGTTTCATGACGCCTCCCCTGGGAAAAGCCCGTTGATTTTGTCTCTGTTGGCTATGACCGCATTGAACAGGGTTTCGAGCTCGATCTTGGATTCCTCCCCCGATCTGTTTTCCTTCACGACCATATGCCCGCCCAGCACCTTTTCAGCATAGATGGCCTCTTCAGCCTCGGGAAGCTCATGGTCAATCTGAAAGGAGAGATGCCTGGATATGTCGTGCATATACTGATTGAATACAATCTTTCCATCCTCAAGAATGATAATGTCGTCGATGAGGTTTTCCATGTCGCGAACCTGATGGGTTGAAATGATGATTATCCTGTCATCGGTCAGCGCTGAGGCCAGAACCCTGCGAAACTGACTCTTGGATGGTATGTCGAGGCCATTGGTGGGTTCATCCAGGAGAAAGAGCCGGCAGTTTGTAGCCAGGCCGAAGGCTAGAAGAAACTTTTTCTTCTGACCGTAGGAGAACTCAGTCAGTTTCTTGTCCACATCGAGGTCGAACTCCTTTTCATACTCTGCCAGTGCCACTCCATCAAACCGCGGATAAAGGGGAGCGTAGATTTTCTCATAGCTCTTTATGGTTAGGGTCGGCACGAAGAACTCTTCAGGAATGAAATAGAGGTCCTCCAGCATGCCCGGCATCCTCTTCTGAGGGACATAATCCCACACCAGGCATTCTCCGCCCTGTGGATACCGAAGACCGGAGATCAGCTTCAGCAGGGTGGTTTTCCCCACACCGTTCTTGCCCAACAGGCCATGTATATGGCCGGGTGTGAGCTGCAGATCCAGGCCCGAGAAGAGTTTCTCCCTCCTGTATCCAAAGGAAAGTTTTCTAATGGCGACCATTGTATCCTCCTCATTAGTACACTATTTAACTAATACACTATAATACTATACAAACCATATCTGCATGTCAACCATTTTTTTCAATTTTTTTTATTAAAATACGGAAGCGAGTTTTACAGGGGCCTTTTCTCCGGTATCATGGCTATTTCCTGTGTCATGTCGAAATCTTTTCTGAAGAAAAGGGCACAGTAGCAGTGTCCATACTCCTCGACGTCTGCCTCACGGGCATAGAGGCAGGGACAGATGATGTCACGATCGATCTTCGGGTCCTGCTGGCTGTCCCGGCA
>CBFDDP010000112.1:0-10287 GCA_965603595.1 uncultured bacterium | reverse complement strand
GGGCTCGCCCCTTTCCGCGGAATCTATTATGGCAAAGAGCACCCTGTTGACATTTACGCTATCATCAAAGGGGACCACAAAATCCTCCTCCCGGTAGAGCCGCTCTATGAAATCCCTGATCGACTCGTAGGAAAATCCCGTGGGCTTGCCGTACACCCGCGGCTTGACGAGAAAGTCGGGGTGTTCGACCTTGTTTGTGCTGTATATCTCAAAGAAGTTACTCGAACTCAGGTCAATGTTCACCATGCCTTTGGTGCAGAGGAGGTTGAACTTGAAGTCGTTGATAAATGGGTTCGAATCGGGTGTGATCCAGCCGTTTTCAGTCTGGGCAATACCGCCCTTTTCGAACTCCAGCATCGACATGTACACATCCACCGTGTCAATGCCCTGCTTCTTGAGTATACCGCTCCGTGATACGGCGTAGACACGCCGGACCCGATCGCCGAACAGCCACGACAACGTGTCAACCGTGTGGCTGCCGAGAAACCACAGTATGGAGCTTTTGGCGGCCCATGAGATATACTCCTTGGGAACCCACTGAATGTCGGTGAGACGCATATAACCGTTTACCGGTTCGCCTAATTCCCCATCACGCAGCCTCTTCTTCGCCTTCACGAAGGGCACGTTCCACCGGTTATGATAATCGACCATGACCCGAATACCAGCCGTTCCCACTGCCTCGACAGCCCGCTCCAGGTCATCCTTCTCCGTGACGAGCGGTTTTTCACAGAATACATGTTTGTGCCTCGAAACAGCAGCCATGAGAGGTGCCGCGTGTGCAAAATCGGGTGTGGCTATTCCCACCGCATCGAGCTCCTCCTTATCGAGCATCTCGTCATAATTGCTGTAATAGGGGACCGAATACTCCCGCCCAAGCTGTTCGGCACGCTTGCTGTCGACATCGCACACAGCAGCCAGTCGGGAGTAAGGGTGTGTGGAGAATATCTCCGCATGGGCCTGACCCCATGTACCGCAGCCAATAACACCGAAAGAGATAGGTTTACTCATGATGTGCCCTCCTTTTCTGCATGTATTATACAGGTACCTGCAGGCGCATGTCCAGCAGCTGTGCCACGATTCGTTTGTATGGGAGGTATTAAGAGAGTTTAACGGGAAATGCACGTCAGCAGTGATGCCTAACTTATCTTCGCCTCGCTCATGAATTGATCCGAATAGAGAAGCAGCTTCACATACTGGGCCCGTGTATACCGCCACGGGTCACTCGAGTTCTTTCTGCTCAGCGTTCCCCTGAAGGAATCGATGTCGCCGTAACCCTTATCGTCCATCCATCTGTTCAGGGCATCAATGATGGTCTTGAGATGGGTGACCTTGTGCTTGTACAGGGAACTCACCACCTGTACACAGGTTGATCCCGCCAGCAGCATCTTGATCACATCCTTTGCGAGTATAATGCCCGTACTGCTGCAGACATCGGCCTTCACATTCCCGTACAGCAGGCCCGCGTACCTGAGCGGGAGTCTGTTGTCGATCTCACTGCTGAAGTTGAAAGGAAAGATGTTCTTCTCATCTTCTATGTCGATATCCGGCTGGAAGAACCTGTTGAAGAGTACAAATCCGTTCACGCCGACTTCGTCAAGCTTCCTGATAAAGTTGAGGGGGTTCGTGTAGTACACACTGAGCTTCACACTGATGGGGATCTTTACCTTCTGCTTGATCTCCTTCACTATGGCTATCTGCTCATTTTCCACATCCGAACCCGACTGGTCTAAGTCAGAAAGGGTTGCGTAGAAATTGAGCTCGAGCCCGTCGACACCGGTACCTGCAAGCTGTACAGCGTAATCGGCCCATGTCTCCCGGTTTATCGCATTCAGGCTCGCAATTACAGGGATACTGACGCTTTCCTTCGCCTTGCGGACCCACATCAAATGCTCGGCAGGGCCGGCATGTTCCATGTCAGGAAAGATATTGATCATCTCTGCGTAAAGATAGCTACCAGTCTGCAGCTCCTCTTCGAGTTTCATGCGTTCGAGCTCGATCTGCTCCTCAAACAGGGAGGGAAACACAAGCGCGCCGGCGCCTTCATCTTCGATCTTCCTGATACTGCTCATGTTGGATGTCATACTGCATGCACCGACGATAACCGGATTTTTCAGCTCAATACCCATATAGGATGTTTTCAACGATGCCATGGTAAACTCTCCTCCCCTTGGTCCCTCATATCAGTTTGGCACAAGATATAATAATGATGATTGAAAAGTCAACAGGATTGTCCCCCTTCCCATGAGACGGTCACACACAGGGGTCTCTTTGCCCCCTTCTTCACTGTTTCCGGGACTCAAAGGCCGCGATGAGCTCATGTATCTTTTCCTGACCTGCCCTACCAACCGTTGGCCGGGGAGATTCTGCCAGTATACGCGCAACCCGCTCATGTGCCCGTTCTTCAACGCTTTTCGCGCCGGCTGCTTTCCACTTATCTACCTTATCGCGCTGCAGTATGGACCCCCCCGTATCCCACAGCTCTTCTCTGAAGTACTGAGCCGTATGAGGATCGGTGAGGAATTCCCCTTTGATGCCAACCCGCTTGATAATTTCGAGCGCAATAGCATCAGCATCTACCCCAACTCCGCGTATCATCCGCCTGATCAGTGAGGCAATTTCGGCATCCACCACGAGTTGTTCAAGGGATACAGTGAGCGCATTTGAGAGCATGCCCGAATTGACCAGGATGTCTGTTCCGGATAGTGCATCGGCAATACCCGAGAAGGCCTTTTCGATACCGTTCTGAATGTCAAGTAGGTGCGCATTGGTGTCAGGCCCTGCAGCCATACAGGGAACATGGACATAACGGGCCATCTGAGCGGACGCGATGCTCAGCAGGTATTTTTCAGGCGCACCTATGTCGATGCCCCCGCCTGCCATGTCAAAGGTGACCCATGCCCCTGGGTAGATCACCGGTGTGCCGGGGTTCACGAGCTGCATGACAACCAGTGCAATGAGAAACTCTGCATGATGCAGGGCGAGCGTTCCCGCAAGTGTAACGGGTCCTGACATGCCGGGAATTATCTGTGTAAGGCTTACACATGGAATGCCCTCCCTTGCCGCACTCAGAATGCACTGGGCTGATCCTTCAACCCAGAAGAGGGGTGATATGGGTGAAGGCTGGGCGATCAGAAAGGGACGCTCACCAAGATCCGTCATGCCTGTGGCTGTCCGTGCCACAGAGCAGATCGTCTCAAAATCATCCCTCCATTCCGGTGCGAAGAAGAGAGGCTTCTCGGCATACAGAAGCATCCGCTCCATCGTATGGACAAGGGCTGCATGCCTCGGAACATCCTGCGGATACACCGGTGTCCCTATGCCGTCGATGTCATGCAATGCGTTGGCCACCCGCGTGAACCTGACAACGTCCTCCCTGCAGCCGGGCCGGGCCTCTTCAGAACCATACTCCTGTACAAATACCGCCTGATGCCCACTGAAAAAAAGGGACTCTCCCCCGCCCACCTCCTTAAAGGCCTTTCCCGACGGATTATAGAGCCTGAATGATCGCGGGACAGTTTCAAAGGCTCTGTCTACCGCAGCAGCTTTCACATGAATGACCCCGTCCTGTTCCTCCAACCCCGCAGATTCTGCCAGCTCAAGAATCTCAGTACAGTTCGTACCAAAGCCCGTCTCTTCCAGTATTCTCAATGCCCCAGCATGAATTTCATCCATCTCTTGTTGATTCAGTACCGTCATATTCGAAAAGTGCATGATCTCCTCCTCAATCTGTCAGGTATTCCAGCTTCATGTTCAGTATGTGGGCCACTTTTTCTATCTCGCCGCTGATATCCTCATGAACGAGTGCAAAGTGATGACATACTCCCACCTCGTTGATACGTTCGAAGTATTGCCGCAGTGATATGTTGGGCCTGAATATGGTATGCTCGAAGTGCACCTCGCGGGGGTGGGTGTCCACCGACTCACCACGCGCCAGCCGCATCTCATAGCCCTGCTCTCCCCGGAACAGCGTGAGGAGATTCACCGGCCCGGGCTCAGTGATGAACTCGGGCAGCACACCGCTCTGGGGTGCTCCCGGTATCTTCCCGAAATCGATGTACTGCGTGTTCCTGAGTTTCGGCTTCGTTCCTCTCTTTGCCATGCTGAACCCCGCGCATCCCCCCTCATGGCCTCCCAACACCCAGTTCTTCTTCTCATCGAACATGAGATGCTCCCAGAAATGAATAGGCCTCCCGCAGAGCTCCCTGATCATGAGCCCTGCCACGGACACAGATAGATCGCCTTCGGTTGCCACGACCACTCCACTGTCGATGAGCCGGGCCATGCCCACACAGGGAATCATACCGCATATGGGGGTCAGGCCCGGAAACATATCGATTGCCAGTGCATCGATGCCATTCTTTCGGACCATCCGCTCCAGAGCGATAGCCTGTCGGGCTGCAAGCATAACCTCTTTTCGAGTCGGTTCGACTACCTCACAGAGCCGGTAGAGCTCATCGGTAAGTGCTTCAACCTCCTTCTCCCCCACCCTTTTCATGCCCTCGAACAGATCATGTATGTAGAGGAAACAGAGCTTGATGCCGGTTTGTCCCATCATCCTCGCCTCATCGGGGAAGGTGTCATACATGGGCACACCCGCACTGCGATGGGGAAGAAAACCGACAAGCTTTCCCCTGAGGTTCTTCACGCAGCGTGCTGCCCGTGCATACTGCAGGATATCCCCGATTGTCCGGTCGTTGTCCAGGTGCCCGAACACGAAACCGTACTTGAAGTCGGGCCACAGTCGCCTGAAGCTTCCGGGGAGCTGCACTGCGCTGTTTACACCCCAGCAGGTGCCTGACTCAACGAGTCCAACCTGGTCGGGTATTCCCTTCAGGCCCTGGGAGAGGAAGAGTACCGGAAATATCCCACGAATCTCGTCCACGAGGGCAACGGTCATTTCGTCATCTATATAGGTGGCGTGATACATGAGCACCATATCCACGTCCTTTGCTGCAAAGGCCTTTCCCGCCTTACGAGCTTCAGTCTCGTTTCCGACAAAGAGTGGATAGAAGACCTCACACTCCTTCTCGAGTCTCTTTTTCAACCTCTGTATGTCACGCTCCATCGCAGCCGGGAGTGCATCCATACCACACTCGGTCCAGTATTGCTCTATGCCGCCTGCAAAGAGGCCTATCTTTGGTTTCTGACCACTTTTCATATGTCCATCCTTTTCTCATACCTGGAGTGTACTGGCATTCTATAGCAGAAGACATATTCTTGGCAACAGGATTGTGCACAGGATGTCTGCTTTATGCTTGATCTCTTTCGCCGCTGTAGTAGGATATATATCAACTCCAGCGGTAACGTGCAATTACATGAGAGGGAGGATGCTCAATGAACGGCAGGCCGAAAGTGGGACTTTTCTTTCTGGCAGGTGAGTCCTGGTGGGAAGCGGGCGTCGACGATACGAAGGAAGGTCCCTATGTGGGATTCATCCAACAGGTCGAAGATGATGTGGCCTCAATCAGCGGGGAGTTGGCCAAGGAGTATGATATCGTATCGTCGGGACTAATACACACAAAAGACGCAGCTGTAAAGGAAGCGCAGAAGTTCAACAGAGAGGATGTGGATGCGATAGTCTTCTGCCCCATTATATGGACAAATGACCCGCCTGTCATTGCCTTCATCCAGGAGGTGAAGCGGGTGCCCCTTATCATGTGGGCATATGACCCCTATGGGGAAATACCGGAGTATTACAAAATCGCTGCATGGTTGAGAGCCAGCGGTTCGGTCAGCGTACAGCAATCCTCGAACATATTCAGACGCTACAAGTGGGACTTCAGCATTGTTTTTGGTAATGAAAAGGAAGAGGAAACAGTGGGGGAGATCAGGGCATTCATACGTGCTGCCATGGTTAAAAAGGGCCTTAGGGGAACGAGAATCGGGGTGCTGCCCAGTCCCTGCAGGGTTGTCGTTTCCACCTGGATAGACGAGTTCTACCTGTTGGAGAAGTTTGGTGTCGAGCTCGAGTACATTTCCGTTGAGACCTATGCAAAACTGGTAAAGGATGTACAGAACAGGGATGCCCGCGACTACGTTCAGCACCTGAAATCAAATTACACCATTGAAGACGTTGATGATGAGACCCTGCTGGCCTCCGCAAGGCAGGCCCTGGCCTTTGTGAAAACAATTGAAGAATATGGACTCTCCGGAATCGCACTTGAAGATTTCAATGAGGATATATACAAAACGCTCGGATTCCGCCCGCATCTGTACCATCCCCGTTTTGGAGAGCTTGGCTGCACAATCGGGTTTGAAGCCGATGTACCGGGGGTCCTGGCCACCATCATTGCAAGTCGCCTATCGGGACGCATAGGTATGTTCAACGAATTCTTCACCATTGATCGCCATAAAAACACGATTCTCATGGGACATCCCGGACATGGCGAAATGAGTATGGGAGACCCCTCGTCCTACACGGTCACCTATGACCTCGAGTTTGATGCTTCTCAACCACGGGGAGCCTGGCTGTCCTACCGGGCAAGAGCCGGCAGGATGACATTGCTGAACTTTACACCTGAATACGGCAAGCTTAAAATAACCGCCTTTACAGCCGAATCACTCTCCGGTCCCCGAATAATGGAGGGATACGCCCACATGCTGCTGAAACCGGAAATCGATGTTGCCAAGCTATTCAAATACATTGGCGAGCAGGGGCTGATGCAGCACTGGGGAACCGTGTATGGTGACATTACCACTGAGCTCACATACCTGATGCGCCAGTTGGAGCTGGAGTTGAAGATACTGTGACTTCATTAAGCTAGTGTCCGCGCTTGTGGGCATTCGGCTATCGCCTCCGCCAAAGGGCATCAGGCTATCGCCCGCGCCGTGGGCATTCGGCTATCGCCTCACCTTGAACTCTTCGGAGGAGCGGCCTATATACCTCGTCATCAGAAGAATGAGGGAAAGCGAAAAGACGAGTATGAGGGCCGAGACTGCATATACCTTCGGAGAAAGCCCGAATCTGAGCATACCGTAGAGATAGACCGGCAGGGTCATCCACGTTCCGGTGAGGAAGTATGAGATGACGATCTCATCGAATGAAACCGTGAAGGCTAGCAGGGCAGCTCCTATGAGTGCCGTGCGTATCATGGGTAGTGTTACGTACCAGAAGGTCTTGAAGGGCGTCGCCCCCAGGTCCTGAGCAGCGTACTGAAAGTTCGGGCCCATACGCTGTATCCGTGCCGATACCTGAAACATGACTATCGGGGTTGTAAATGAGACGTGACCCATCAGTATGGAGAACATGGAAAGGGGTATTTTGATATTTTTTATAAATATGAGCAGGGTGAGCCCCATGATGATTCCAGGAAGCACAAAGGGGAGCATGACAAGGGCGCGAAAAACTCCCTTCCCGGGAAAACGAACTTTTGTAATGAAAAAAGCCCCGGAGGTACCAAAGAGAAGGGCTATGATAACGGCACTGATTCCAACCTCGAAAGAGTGGAGCACTGCTTTGAGAAGCTCCGTGTCCTGCATCAGCTCCCCGTACCATTTGGTGGTGACTCCTGACATGCCCACAATGGTTTTTGTGGGACTGAATGAGAACACGATAACAACTATGAGTGGAAGATAGAGGAAGATGAAGATTAAAAGTGCATAGAGCTTTAATCCCACTCCCCTTTTCTCGAGCCTGGTACCCGCGGCACTACTCACTGAGAAAACCTCCTTCCGTTGAACCGAACTTTGCGGTAAGTCCGAGTATGGTAACTGAGATGATAAAGAGGACAAATCCGAGTGCTGCTCCAAAGGGCCAGTTGAATGCAAAACCGAACTGGCTCCATATCAGATTTCCGAACATAATACCCTGTGTTCCTCCGAGCTGGAGAGGAATGATATAGTCACCCAGTGCAATAATAAAGGAAAAGATAAAGCCCGTTATGAGCCCCGGTAAGGACAGGGGAAGAACAACATTGACAAAGGTGTGTATCTCATTGGCACCGAGATCATTTGCCGCATTGAGTATATTGCGGGGAATCTTCTCAAGTGATGTATACACGGGTATGAACACAAAGGGAATACAGATATAGGTCAGCGTCACGATAATAGCAAACTTGTTATACAGGAAAATTCTCAGAGGCTCCTCAATAAGTCCGATAGCCATCAATGCCGAGTTGATCAATCCGCGGTTGCCAAGTATGGAGCGCCATGCAATGATTCGAACGAGGTAACTCACCCACAGGGGGATAATGCACATCATAAACAGGAGGTTTCTTCCACGCACCATCTTGAAGGAAGCGACATAGGCGATGGGGTAGGCCATGGCGATGGAGAGAAGGGACACACCGAGTGCCAGCCTGAAACTCTTGAAAAGAATACGCGGGTAGACAGAATCGGTAAAAAAGAGCTTGTAATTTTCAAGGTTGAAACTCTTCTCTAAAACGAGTCCCTCACTCCTGTAAAAACTCATGGCAAAGGTGAATATCAGAGGAACGACCACCAGAAACAGAAGCCACAGTACGATGGGTATACCTTTGGTATAGGATCGGGGGTTATCGAATCTGCTTTTCTTCGTAACCATGGAATCTTACACAGCCTCCCCGGAATATTTAATAACATCCTTCTCTTCAGAACGGGGAAAGAGTATGACATCGCTTGATTTGAAGCCTACCTGAATGGTATCTCCCTCCTTTAATGAGCGGTCCCAGGACGTTGCACCGACAACAGATCTTATCTCCGAGTCATCGAATTGACACGTTGCCTCGTAATCGGTACCCCTGAAAATGATTCGTTTCAAAGTACATTGTATAAGATTGTTCACCTGGGTGGTCTTGGGATTGATAAGAACGCGTTCGACACGGATACATATGAGAACTACTTCTCCGCTTCGGAGTCCCTGTTTCAGCTTGCGTGTTTTGATCTTCCTGCTCGAAACTTCCGCCCGTCCCCCTCTCTCGTCAGCACTGAGAATGACGCCATGGAGGAAATTCATGTCACCGATAAATGATGCGACAAATGCAGTTGCAGGCTCATTGTATATCTCATCTGGAGAGGCAATCTGATGTACCAATCCGTCCTTCATGACGGCGATCCTGTCGCTCATAGTCATGGCTTCGGTCTGATCATGAGTTACATAGATGAAGGTAATGCCGACGTTTCGCTGAATGTCCTTGAGCACCTTCTGCATGGCAACCCTCAGTTTGAAATCGAGGGCCCCAAGCGGTTCATCAAGGAGCAGGGCGGCAGGCTCATTGACCAGTGATCGGGCAAGTGCGATGCGTTGACGCTGCCCTCCGGAGAGCTGCTGGGGAAGCCTCACGTCAAATCCCTCCATGTTCACGAGCCTGAGAACCCTCTGTATCCTCGGCTCAGCTTCCCCAAGGGATATTTTTCGCATTTTGAGCGGAAAATAGATGTTCTTCTTCACATTCATATGGGGAAATAGTGCATAATCCTGAAAGACGGTATTTACATTCCTTCTGTAGGAAGGTATTTTCGTGACCTCCTGATCCTCCAGAAGCACGGTCCCTTCCGTGGGAGTTTCAAGACCGGCAATAACACGAAGTGTGGTTGTTTTTCCGCAACCCGAAGGCCCCAGAAGTGAGAAAAACTCTCCCTTCCGGATCTTCACGTTGAAATTGTCCACTGCAACGACCTCATCGAATCTCTTTGTGAGTCCCTGCAGCTCGATTGCTGCAACGTCATCCTTTGCCATAAACAACTCCGGAAAATTATGGGGGTGGAGGCCGGAAATACTTGTATTCCGGCCTCACCCTGGTTTTTCATCAATGCTGCCGTTTAAGGTCGGGCCTTGACCTTATTCCAGAGGTCGACGCGAGCAGCCGGGTCCTCTTCCGGTACCATGACGTAGAGCGGGAAAGGCACCTCACTTACGTCCATGCCATACCACCAGCACGAGTCAATGGCAGCAAAACTGTAGGCGTCTTTACCGGCCGGATTGACGATCCCGAAACCGATGAGCTCGGCGAGCTCAGCCTGTCCCTGATTACCGATCATGTAGTCGATGTACTTGAGGGCAAGATCGAGGGAATCTCCAGTTGTCGGTTTGGTGATGACCCAGCCGTCGATCCAGCAGATGGTTCCTTCGGTCATCGGGTACTGGGTGAAACTACCCCGTAATCCAGCGTCTTCGAGCGTGACGTTGAGAAACGCGTCGTTTCCTCCAAGCAGGACGAGCGCCTCCTCTCCAGTCATCACTGCATACTCGGAATCGAATCCCGTGGTAAAGGTCCGGGCGTTGGATTTCCACTCGTAGAGCCTGTCGGCTACCCGGTCCCAGTCGCTACCACTGAACTCCGTAGGCGGAATAATACCCAGGTGTATTGC
>CBFDDP010000111.1:0-10324 GCA_965603595.1 uncultured bacterium | reverse complement strand
GTCATCATCACAAGGGGAACGTGCTGATGCTCCTCCTCGGTTTCCTTCTGTATCACAGAGGCAATGCTGATGTCATTGTCTCCAAGTATACCGGAGATCCTGGAGAGAATGCCCGGCCTGTCGAGCACGAAAAACCGGAGATAGTACCGTGACCTGCTCCGGTCAAAGGGGATCTGGGGCAATTCCTGAGTAAAGGAGTAGAGGGCCCTGTCACATTCAGCGCCGCAGGAAATCCGCTGCGAGATGTCGACGATGTCTGCAACCACAGCAGATGCAGTGGGACGTTTGCCTGCACCCTTTCCATAATACATGGATTTTCCGAGAAAGTCGGAGTAGACCATTATTGCGTTGTCCTCCCAGCTTATGGATGCAAGGGGATTGTCCCTGGGGACGAGGGTGGGATGCACCTTCACAAGCACACCTTCATCCACTCTCTCCGCATGGGCGAGCAGCTTGAGCACGAAGCCAAGCTCATCGGCGTACTGTATGTCGCGCTTTTCAATGTGCTCGATTCCCTCCACATACACGTGCTGCATATCGATTGCCGTGTTGAAGGCAAGGGACGCAAGTATCACGATCTTGTGCTGCGTATCGCCTCCCGAGATGTCCAGGATTGGGTCGGCCTCGGCAAATCCGAGCTCCCGGGCTATGCGCAGGGCCGAATCGAAATCAATCCCCTCCCGGGTCATCTTGGTGAGAATGAAGTTTGATGTTCCGTTCAGTATACCCATGATCCGGTGAATCACATTTCCCACGAGGGCTTCCCTGATAGTCTTGATAATGGGAATGCCGCCTCCCACAGATGCCTCGTACCCCAGGTTTACGTCATTCGCCAGGGCCGTACTAAAGATCTCTTTCCCGTGCTCGGCAAGAAGGGCCTTGTTCGCGGTTACCACATGCTTTCCATTACGCAGGGCTTTGAGCATGAGCTCACGGGCGACCGTGGTTCCTCCGATGAGTTCTACCACCACATCGATATCCGGATTTTCAATGATATCGGAGGCTTCGACTGAAAAGATGTTATCCGGTATGGAATACTCCTTCTTCTTCGAAGTGTCGATATCGGCAATCATCTTCACCGTGACACGCACATCAGACCGCGTGCTGATGAGATCGCCGTTCTTTGCCAACAGTTCGTACACCCCGGATCCGACCGTTCCAAGGCCGAGTATGCCAATATTTACACTTTGCATGCCCTTCACCGCCTGCAGGAGTCACGGGACCCATCCGGGAGATACTCCTGCACCTTTACTCATTTATGTAATCAGCTATATAGCCCCTCAATTCACCGTACTCACTGCACACCCTGAACTGGGGAAACTCCTCCACCACATTGTCCGGCGGCCTGAAGAGTATTCCCAGATCGGCCGATGCGAGCATGGTGGTATCGTTGTAGGAGTCCCCGACTGCAATCACCCTGAAATTGATCCCTTTAAATGCCTCCACGGATTTTCGCTTTCCATCTCTAATTCTGAGATGATAATCGGTAACGGTGTTTCCCCCGTCTGCCTCAATGGAATTACAGAAGAGCGTCGGGTAGCCGAGTTTTTCCATCAGGGGGAGCGCAAACTCGTAATAGGTATCGGAGAGTATGATGGGCTGCACCTCCCGGCGAAGCCAGTCGATAAAGTCACCGGCACCGGGCAGCGGGTCCATGGTGGAGATGACTTCCTGTATGTCCCGCAGGGTAAGCCCATTCTCCCGGAGTATGCCGATACGCATGAGCATGAGCTCATCGTAATCGGATATGTCCCGTGTGGTCAGCCGGAGCTTCTCGATACCGGTTTTTTCGGCCACCGCAATCCACACCTCCGGAACAAGCACGCCCTCCAGATCCATGGCAACAATGGTGGGTTTCCTGTACATTGACGGCTCCCTCTGAACTCATGAGCAGTTGAAACCAATAGGAACTGTGTAATTTGACTGGTAATGTACTCCGGGGTTCGCGGGTTCGTCAATGCCAACAGTGCCCTGCACACGGAGGGGTCTTATAATACCACAGGCAGGGTACAGCCTCGGCCGACGGGGAAGAGCAGCAGTTATTTGGTGAGATAGAACTCCACCCTTCTGTTCCGCGCGCGCCCCGATTCAGTTTCATTGTTATCGATCGGCTGCGTTTCTCCCTTGCCTTCAGTGGTGAGCCGGTCCTTGGCAACGTCGTGTGCCACAAGATACTTGTACACCGAGTTTGCACGGCGCTCGGAAAGGCCCTGATTGTATTCCTCGGAACCCACAGAATCGGTATGTCCCACGATGCGCACCTTGTAGGCAGGGAACTTGTCTAGCTTCGTGATAAGCCGGTCCAGTATCCCGAAGCTCTCGGGCAGCAGTTCGGCCTTGTCGAACTCGAACTGAATGCTGTTGATCATGATCTTGAGGCCCTCGGCGGTCCTTATGACAAGTATGTCGGTGTCATAGCTGCTCGATGCGCTCACCCCGTTCTTGAAGAGGTCAACTGCATGCATCTCGGCCGTGTAGCTTGATGCAGAATCGAGGAGCACCTCCCACCGGCCGTCTACCTGTCGGTAGGTGTAGGGGTCAGGAGGTACGAATCCATCGTGCATCTGCACCGGGTCTGAAAAGCCGTCCCAGCGGAAGGTCTGCTTCACAGAGCCTGTTCCAGCCCACTTCTTGATGGGGGTTTTATAATCTATCTGACCATCCCAATTCCTGTAATGCGTGACGTCCCAGGACTCAACACCACTGCGGTCCTGCACCTCCACATTGATGTACATGGTATCGGCCTCGCCGTCACCATCCGGAGAGAAAAGCTTGGGCGACACGACGAACCGGTATTCAGGAGGCGTGGTATCGACAATGATCTTCCTGTAGGCGCTTCTCGGATGATTCCCGCTTTCGTATCTGAGAGCAATGGTGTAGGTATATTCACCGTCGGGCACCAGATTCCCGCTGTCATCCGAACCGTCCCACTGAATAGCTGCTGGGGGCAGCCCCTCCAGTTCGATGACCCGCACGCGCTGACCCTGACTGTTGATGATGCGAAGCTGCCAACCAATGAGGTCCCTGTCTGAGGAGAGCTCCGGAACAAGGGAGACCTCATCGAAATAGCCGTCTCCGTTGGGAGAAATGCCCCGCTCGCTGGCCTTGAGCGTCACCTTTTCATAGTCCGTGGTGAGCTTGATGCCTGAGATCTTCTGCTCCGCAGCATTTCCGGCTGCATCCACTCCCCGCAGCCTGTAGCTGTACAGCCCCCCTTCCAGGGGTATTCCCTTCTCATCCCTACCGTCCCAGAGTATCTCCACAGGAGGGGTGCCTGTCCACTCATACCGCCTCACCACGTTGAGCCCGGAATCGACAATCTCGCCCTCATACCTGTCATCCTCCCTGCCCCGCACATTCTGGTAGATGGTGAGCGTCTCCTTGGAGCCATCGTCATTAGGCGAGACGTTCAGCTCCTCGATCACCAGTTCGATAAGCGGCGGCTGCGTGTCTATCTCAACGTCCTTGGGCTTGGATATGGGGTTGTTTCCCGTGTCGTAGCGTATGGTCAGTGTTGCCGAGTATTGCGCATCGGGAGCCATTGCACCATCGCTTCTGCGTCCATCCCAGATGATGCGCGAGGGGAGTGCGGGCCCCATGGTATTGTTGTTGAAGCTCTGTATAAGGCCGCCTTCCCGTGTCGTAGCGTATGGTCAGTGTTGCCGAGTATTGCGCATCGGGGGCCATTGCACCATCGCTTCTGCGTCCATCCCAGATGATGCGCGAGGGGAGTGCGGGCCCCATGGTATTGTTGTTGAAGCTCTGTATAAGGCCGCCTTCCCTGTCCCTTATATCGAAACTCCACTGGACGATACCCTCTCTGCTCGACGCATTGATATCGAATGAAACAGTATCCTGCGTACCGCCCCCTGCGGGTGAAAAGACGAAGATGTCAGGTTCGATGTAAACTTCCTCGAATCCGGTTCTAAGCTTGACGGTGTCGGTCTCGGCTGTCGTGGAATTCCCGACTTCATCGCGGCCGGTAATGAGGTACCGGTAAGTCCCCTCAACGGGCTGCGTACCTCCATCGCCCATACCATCCCAGACCACCGTCTTAGGCGGTACGGTGCCGTAATCCAGGGATTTAAAGGTGGCCCCCGCAGTGTTGTTGATCCTCGCCTCGAATACATCACCCTCATCGGGCTCAATCTCATGCACAATACTGATGGTATCCTGCACACCGTCACCGTTGGGTGAAAAGGCCCTGATACTCAGGGAGACTGAGATCTTTGGCGGCGTATTGTCGATCCGAATGAACTTGAAGTAGGAATCCGGGTGGTTGCCGCTGTCGTACTCGAGGGCAAACCTTAAGGAGTAGAGGCCGTCGGGAAGCAGCCTGCCATCCATATCCTTGCCGTTAAAGCTGATGGTTTCAGGAAAATTTTTCTCCCCCCCGTACATGCGGACGACCTGCTTTTCCTGATCGAAAACGGTCAGCTTCCAGGTGAGAAGTCCCTCGATACTGCTCGAGAACAGCTTGATTTCGTTGATGTCCAGGTAGCCGTCGCCGTTGGGGGAAAAGGCCCGAAGCGAGGGAGACACTGAGACCCGCTCATAGGTGGTCTTCACGATAATCTCTTCCACCGAGGAGGTGGTCTTGTTGCCTGCCCTGTCGAAAGCGGTTATGGTGAAGGTGTACAACCCCTCATCCACAAGGGCACCGCTCTGATTCGTACCATCCCAGTCGAACTGCTCAGGCACGCTGCCCCTGTGCTTCTCCTGATACACAACGTTGCCGTCCCTGTCGGTGATCATGATGGTGATCTGATCATCCGGTTCGATATTGGCGTTTTGAATGTCAAGCAGCAGTGAATCCTTGACACCGTCGTTATTTGGAGAGAAGAGCAGGTCTTCCGGAGCTTCCAGAGACACAATCGGGAACAATGTGTCCACGATGAGCGTTCCCTTTTCCGTCACTGTTGTGTTGTTGTTCTCGTCCCACACGCTGAGGGTGTAGTGATACTCTCCATCGGACACCAGATTCCCATCGGCATCCTCACCGTCCCATTCTATATAATCGGGTATCTCCACCTCCTGTTTCTTGGAGAAAACACGCCCCCAGTATTTGCGAATCGTCATCTTACGGATCTTCCGCACATCCTGGGCCTCGAAGGTCTTGACCGGTCTGCCGCTCGAGTCATTGATGGCGAGTTCCCATCCGAAGACCATGGTGTTGTCCTTGATGTAGAGATCGAGCTTTGCACGGTCTTTAACACCATCGTGGTTGGGTGAGAAGTACATGTCCTCAACTTCCACCTCGGCCCGGGGAGGCTTCTTGTCATAGGTACCGAAGGCAACGCTGACGCCCACGTTGTGTACCCATTCCTTATCGCCGCTCCACTCTGTCTGCAGTACCGAATAGGCAAGCTGTAAGTCCGTGTCCTTGATGGAGAAATCGAGGTCCGCCCCGAGCGCAAGGGGATTCAGGTCCTCTATGCCGAAGTTGAGGCCGGCCTTGAGGGTGAGTATATCGAAAAAGATATTGTCGATCCCCACTCCGTAGAACTGGTTGAAAGGATTGAAGGCCAGCATGACGTGGCCGTAACCTCTGGCCCGGTAAAATCCAGCCCGCAGGAATTCCAGCTCACCCCCGACGTCCATGGAGAGAGGCGGAAAACTGTCGTAGCCGCTGTAATTGATGTTCTTGCCCAGGTTTTTAAAGGCAATACCAAGAGAGTGATCATGTAACCCGAAGCCCGTTCCGTCGATCTCCTTCTGATATATGGTACCTATATCAAGGGACGCGAGGAAATCGGATTCCGGACCACCGCTCGCAAACCCCACGTTGAGTGCCGTACCGAACAGCCACTCCTCACTCACCGATTTTGATAAGGTCCCCTTCAGCCAGACCACGTCGCCGGCCGTCATCCCGGATGGTGAATTGAACACGATCGCATTCGCCGTAATGACGCCGATGTTTGTGGGGAAGCTTCCTCGCAGATTGACGTGGGTATATTCGCTTCCCAGCCCGCCGACCGTGAGATCGGTGGTTACACGCTTCAGGTCTCCATAGGCTGCCGGATTGTACAGGTTCGAGTCCATGCGCATGAAATCGGCAACACCGGATGCTCCAAGCGGGAAATAGCTGATACCATTACCAAGATAGAAGTATTGCGAGCCCGGTATCTGATCGGAAAAAAGAGTGCTGCAGGGCAGTAGTAAACATACAAGGATTGCAACATACCAGTACTTTCTCATAATCCCTCTCCTCCTTTTCGGCACCCATCTTCCACAGGAACAGTAGTGCTCACTGCTGCTGCAGTACCGCATCCCAGAGATAGTAGAGCTCAAGGCTTCCACGACGCGTGACTCTCTCCACGAGCATCGATCTGGGCAGATGGAAGCTTACCCTTCCGATAATGTCCCTGAAGTGTACCTCCCGCTCGAACTCCACGAGCAGGGGGTCTTCTATGCCGGCCATTTCTGCCAGTACAGCAACAGCGTCATCGAAGTAACCGACACGGTCGATGAGTCCCAGTTGAACCGCATCGGAGGCAATGTAGATCCGGCCATCTGCGAGCTGGGCCACCTCTTCCCTGCTCAGGTTCTCCCTGCCCGCATCGATGGCGTCGATGAACCGATCGAGCATACGGTCGACAATTGTCTGCATCCACTCGACTTCCGCCTGCTCAACTGGCTTGAAGGGGGACAGAGAATCCTTGCGGTCAGATGTCTTGATGGGTACATACTCCACTCCGTACTTCTCCATGAGACCGGAAAGGTTGAAACTGTACATGATAACCCCAATGCTGCCGGTTATGGTCGTGGGATAGGCAACAATGGCATCGCTGGCAGCGGCCACATAGTAGGCGCCGGAAGCTGCCACCTGTTTCATGAGCGTTACAACCGGAGTGCCTGTTTCCTCCCGGAACCGCATGACGTGGTTGTACAGCACATCACTGGCAGTGACACCTCCCCCCGGGCTGTCGATAACAAGCAGTATTCCCTCTATACTCCCGTCAGTGCGGGCGATGTCGAGCCTGTTCCTGACCCCGTCAACGGGATTCTCAATATAGCCGAGGAAGGTGTCGCGCTTATCGTACTCGGTAATGATACCGTTTATGTGAATGACCGCGATTTCGGGTGCGAACTCGGATTTGAGTGATGTACGCTTCTCATCGAGATAGTGTTTTTGATACCCCGCATATGCCCGATCGGCGCCCTTCCCGGCGACTGCAGCTGCGCCAATGATGAGGAAGATGATGAAAACAGAGCTTATGATAAGGCTCACCGTAAAGATCCCTACCGCAACGATCTTCACGATCGCGCTCACAGCAGAGCTGTTGAAGAACCTGCGAGAACGCCCCTTCCCTTCTCTCGGATTATCATACATGGAATAACTTTCACCTGCCTTCGGGATAGGATCTGTGCATAGCGTACAACTCAGTAAACAAGGATATCACTTCGTCGGGTTATTACCCGACTCCGTTAAAAAAGATATTACTTCGTAATCATAGAACATCGCGACCTGTATGTCAAACCGATCTTTTTTCCGATTGTTCCGGAGGACTGGCGGGTGGCGGCGGGAATAAGCATTTCGAATCTATTCTACCTTGACCCCCTTCCAGAATGCCACGTGGTCCTTGATGTACCTTGCCGCATCCTTGGGTTCAGGGTAGTACCAAGCGGCATCATTGTTTACTTCTCCATTCACCTCTATGTGATAATAATTTGCAAGTCCCTTCCATGGACATGTCGAGTGAGTGTCACTCTCATGGAAATACTCTCTTTTAAGAGCATCGGGAGGGAAATACACGTTTTCCTCCACAATCTGGACGCTATCGCTTTCGGCGATAACTATGCCGTTCCATATTGCTTTTGCCATTTTTGATTCCTCTCAATATATGATAAACACTAATAAGCATATGGTACCAGGTCAATGGCATTGAACAGGAAAGGGAGTTACTGCAGCATCTTTTGAACATTGCTCACTCCTTTCCACGTGGTATCCTTTCATCTAGTATCCTTTACATTAATGTGTTGTCATAGATGAAAACACCCATTTTCTCCTGTTTCCTTTTATCCGGTATTTCTCTATATTTGAGAGGATACATGATTAACACCTCTGCATTTATTCTGCGAGAAACCCGATGCCCATATACGAGTACACCTGCAAGGAATGCCGTTCAGTCTTCGAGGTTTTACTCCGGTCGAAGGATGAAGCTGTGACATGCCCATCCTGCAGCAGCGGTAAGGTGACAAAGCTGTTCAGTTCCTTTGCCGTGCAGTCAAGCGTTTCGAGTGGTGCATTTGAAGGCTCAGGTTCGAGCTGCAGTTCCTGCTCAGGCGGTAGCTGCTCCACTTGCCATTGAGGAAAACCTTTTCACCCCCCTATAACCATTCTAGACAGGTATACAACTTTTAATTGACAATCGCGTAACTCATAGGTATGCTATTCCTCTGAACCTTTCGTACCGTAGGCATTCCCTGTGGTACGACCAACGGGAGTCCCTTTTGGGACGAAAAACTTTAATAAAGTTCAGCGCGAGTTAATTTTTTACTTTTGATTACGACTAAAAGCCGCGCTGTGATCTATCTGCATCGAAATAAAAGTGTACATATAGGGAGGAACTCATTATGACAGACGTAAAAAAACTGATGGTTCCCTGGCTCGAGGGCTGCGAACCCTACTTCTCAGAGCATATCGAGAAGGCATGGGAGGATAGAAGTCTGTCCCGAATGATGTCCAATGAAGGCCCTTTCCCACCGCAGAAGGCTGTGCTCGATCAGCTCGTGGAAGGCGCACAGTTGTGCCATCGCTACCCTGACTCGCTGAAGCACATCAAGAAAAGGATCGGTGCACTCAACTCCGGACTGGGTCACGATTGGGTGCTCCTCGGCAATGGCTCCACAGAATGCCTCGACATGACCATGAGGGCCTTTCTGAGACCAGGTGATGCCATCATTCAGTCCAATCCCTGTTACGGTATTTACACTAAACGCGCTGCCCTTATCGGTGCCGATACGATTACCATCGACGCCCGTGACAACTGGGAATACGATTTGGAGAGAATAGAAGCGTCTATCAGCGAGAAGACAAAAATCGTCATTCTCGCAAACCCGAACAACCCGACCGGAAATCTTATCCCGGATGCTGTGTATGAGCGGCTCGTGAAACACAACATCATCGTCATCTGTGATGAGGCGTATATCGAGTACTCAGGTCTCGAAAACTCCAAGGTACCGATCATGAAGAAGAACCCGAATATGGTCATCTCCCGGACTCTGTCAAAGGCGTATGGGCTTGCAGGCATGCGCTTCGGCTATTTGCTCGGCCGTCCCGAAATTATCGGGATCATATCGAGAATGATCATGTCATGGAACGTCAGCACCATCTGCGCTTTCGGCGCCTATGCGGCACTGCAGGACCAGGACGGCCTCAGGGAGAAGGCCAGGATGACCAATGAGGGTAGAGACTATATCGAGGGCGAGCTTTCGAAGATCGACGGGCTTACCGTGTATCACACACACGGAAACTACATTCTCATTGATGCCACACCAACCGGGGCAACATCTGCTGAAATCGTGAATGCGGTCATGGAGAAGGATGGCATCATTCTGCGGAAGATGAATCCCTTCAAGGATAAAACCGGACTGTTCCGCATCACCATCGGCAGCAGAGAGGAAAACGAGCGCTGTGTTGAGGCGGTGAAGGCCTTTTTCTGCTCGAGAAGCTAATACCACGAGTGAGTGAGTTGAGGGGATGATACCACGCAGCTGTGTGGAACCCTTTACTTTCCCAGATCCCGTACCGCCTCTACGGCGACTTCACAGTCGTCGAAATGAATCTTCTCTTCACCCAGGATCTGATAATCCTCGTGCCCCTTTCCTGCTATGAGCACGATATCGTTCGCTTTTACGAGCTCGATTGCCCGGTATATGGCATCACGGCGGTCGGGAATGATGATGTGGTCGTCCCTGCGTAAACCCTCACGTATATCATCGATGATTGCGAGCGGGTCTTCGGTGCGTGGATTGTCGGACGTGACGATCACGATATCCGAGTTTTCCTCAACCACCCTGCCCATCTTCGGCCGTTTTCCGCGGTCTCTGTCACCTCCGCAGCCGAACACGGTGATGATCCTTCCACTCTTCACTGAGTTCGCTGCTTCGAGGAGATGGGCAAGTGCATCGGGTGTATGTGCATAGTCGACAAACACATGATAGCATCTTCCCTCCACCGCATGTTCAAAGCGGCCGGGAATCCCCTTCATCCGCGACAGTGCCCTCGATATCAGATCGGTGCCAAAGCCCATGCGGGTTATCAGCGCCACGGAGGCCAGAATGTTGTAGATGTTGTGCAGGCCCACGAGGCTTGTCCTGA
>CBFDDP010000110.1:0-10384 GCA_965603595.1 uncultured bacterium | reverse complement strand
CAGGATCGGGCACGACAAGGGTCTTCATATCTGCCCAGCTTTCGAGCGGATGCTCAATCACCTGGCCAAGAATCCCATCCTGAGCATTATACCAGAGACAGCCCCAGTCGTCACGAAAAGAACAACCCTCTCTATAGGGCGGATCATGGGAATCCGCCGTCATCTGCCCACGCTCGTATCCCCTGAACACAAGAGGATGGCGAAGGACGAGCTCCGCTAGGGCCTTTCCATGCCTCTTCCAGAGCGCAGGGAGAAGCTCGAAGACAATGGGTATCCACTCCGGATACCTGAACTCGATTGCCCGAAGGAAGTTCTCGCGGGCAGTGATCCCCCTGTCCTTCATACGCGCAGTTACGCGAGCCTCCCGTACTTTTTTACTGCTCTGAACAGGGCTATGGCATTTTCCGGGTCAAGGGAATTGATGCCATCGATCCCGCATGCAACCAGATCATCCATGACCTTTTTCAGGTTCCCCTCGGAGTGAAATATCACCCGTCGCAACGACGTCGACATCTTCAAAGTTCAGTGTGCGCTCTATTCGCTCCCGTGATGTGAGTGTAACGGCCATGCCTATATCCGGCTAGAGGTACTTTTTCACCGTTTTTCTAAATTGTTCTATCTTTTTGTCCACCTCGTTATCATCACTGAGAATGGTGACGCCGAATCCCGAACCCAGGCCAACATCGGCAACCCCAATGCTGATATTGATGGCACGGTTCAGCAGTGCATCGGTTTTTGGGAGCATGCCCTTGGAGTATTCCATGCTGCCACCCTTGTCACGGTAATAGGGGCAGGAAAAGGGACAGTTCAGGCTGTCGACAGTTTTACGGGCAAGAACGTGCTCCATATTGTTGTATACATGCCATCCCGAATCGGCCACTACGCCGCCGCCGAGTGCATCCCCAACCTTCCGTGCGACCTTCTCATCCGGCAGAAACACGGTCAGCAGCGTGCCGAGCTCCCCTTCGGGATCGAGCAGGGTCCGGTACTCGAGACCCTCCAGATCCTGTATGCCCTCCTTGAAGCGGTTCTTTCTTCTCTTCAGCTCGGAGCGTATACCCTCCACCTTTTTCAGCTGTGCGAGCAGTACCGCGGCGGCAAGCTCTGTCATCCTGAAATCGAGTCCCATAACGGTGCGTGCACCCTGCTCCACCCCCTGCCTGAGAGGCAGATGACCTTGATCGTGGATTGCGAATGCCCGTTCATAGAGATTTTTGTCAGCAGTTGCGACAAGCCCGCCGTCACCGGCGGTTATGGTTTTATAGAAGTTGAAGCTGAACGTTCCCATATCTCCAAAACTGCCCACGTACTTTCCCTTATAAGTGGCCGCAAAGGCCTGGGCACAGTCTTCAATGAGGAATATATTGTTCTGTCTGGCTATCTCTCTGATCTCGTCGATATGGCCGGGATTACCGAGCATATGCACGAGCATGATCGCCTTGGTCCGTGGGGTTATCTTACGGCGCACATCCTCTGGATCCAGAGTCAGTGTCTCATCGATCTCTGCGAGAACCGGGACGGCCCGGGCAAATATGATGGATGTAATCGATGCGATGAAGGTATAACCGGGAACAATCACCTCATCACCGGGACCAACGCCCAGGGCACTGAGTGCGATCCAAAGAGCGGTTGTCCCCGAATTACAGGCAACCGTGTGGGGGATATCGAAATAGGCCCCGACTTCTCTTTCGAGCTGCCAGACCTTTGCCAGGAACTGTGGATCCTTCCTGTCACCATAGCGAAAGAGATACCCTGCCTCCACAACCTCCAAAAGCGCCTTCTTTTCCTCTTCACCGATTATATAGGAACCAGGACCAGCCATGCGGCACCTCCTCTATGAACTGAAATAGGATACCATTAAACAACGATGCCCGGCAGCTGTCAAGTATTTTCTATAAAAAATTAGTTAATCTCAGTTGTATCCACTTTTTTAGTATGAATTATTAAAAAATATTATAAACTATTGTTTATATGGAACATACCTGATAGATTTATAAATAATTATAACAAATTGTTCAATAATCCCTTCCCGGTCCGCTTTACCTGTCATCCCTGGCTTAGGACGGCACCATGTCATGCAGCAGTTTATCGAGAAATGTCAGCGTACCGCTTACCTCTGATCCTCCCCCTTCTGCCCCTCTGTGAAGTAACATCTGATCGGTACCGTTGAAGAGTTTATCAAAGGCCTCAACAGCTATGCTGACGCTGTCTTGAAACCGGTCATGCTCGACGATTTTGATGAGGACACCCTCATGTATGAGATTGAGAGAGTAGTGCTGCATAACCCGCAGCACCGGCTGCAGAAGGTGCTGCCCGAGAACCGCACCCTGTCCCCCCAGCAGGATGAGCTCCGGATTGAAGAGGTTGATGAGTACCGATACCGCCTTTCCGAGATTGCTCCCTATGGAATCGAGAATGTTCAGGGAAAACTTGTCATTATTGTCCGCAGCTTTCTTGAGTACAAGAAGGTCAAGATTGTCGACGCAACCGTCACAGAAGTCAAGAATCTTTGTCATCACACCGTCCTGTATACCCTTCTTCACCTGTCGGATAATGCTCCCTACCGAAGCGACGGTTTCCAGGCAGCCGTAATTGCCACACTTGCACCGCTCACCGTTCTCTGCAACGATGAGATGACCTATCTCCCCGGCCATGCCGCTGGCGCCGAGATGTATCTTCCCGTCAATGACAATACCGCTACCCACACCCTTGTCCATAAAGATGTATATGAAGTTATCGACCTCCCTGCCATGACCGTATTTCCTCTCATAGTAGGCGAGTGCCCTCGCAGGATCATTGACATACACTGGTACCCCAAAGACCGATTCCAGCTCTTCACGAAGATTGAGATCAATGATCCCACCGAGATGAGTCCCCAGCAGGCACCTGCCGTTCTCCGTATCTATAATACCATGAGGCGCAACACCAATTGACGCTACAGCCTCGGGGAGCAGGTTGTTTTGCTTCATGAAGGCAGAGCTGTATTTTTCGATGCTCATGATGATGTTCTCGGCCGAGCCTGGACGATCCTGATCCCTTTCGTATGTATATTCCTGCTGTGATATGGGCACCCCGTCTGAATCGACCGCACCAAGGATAATCCGGTCCTCGTCTATATCAAGACCGATTGAAAGAAACAGGTCAGGATTGAATTTGAAGAGATCGGAGCGGCGCCCGCTCCCACCTTCCTGCTTGCCGCACTGTACAATAATGGATTTCTCAAGCAGCCTGTTCACGATCTTGTTCACTGTCATGAGGCTGATGCCGAGTGCTGAGGCAATACATGACTTGTCAACCGGGCTGTTTTCCTGTATATACTGCAGAACCCTTTTGTACTTACCGAGAACCACGCTCATCCCTGATCCCTCCGAGCAGCCATTGTATCACAATGCGGGTAATTAATACATATATTTAGTAATTTTCTCTGAAAAAAGATGTTGTAAAGTGGGTTCCTACTAATTTTTATTAACTCTTCCAGTGTATCTCACGAGCATATCGCTCGGAGATCTTCCTCAGATCGGCGTATATACCGCGAATGTCATCATCACTCCAGGTATGGTCGAGGAAGAGAATCGGCATACCGATGACATTAGGGGCAAGTCCACCCGCTATCTCCTCGAATCCTTTGACGATCTCCTCCGGGCTCTCTCCGTTGTCGAAGTTGAACTCGATAATGCCCCTGCCGTGAAATGCCTCTTTCAGTTTGAGGATATCCTCTCTGGAGTAGCGGTACGAACAGTTCAGCCCGAACCGACCTGGTTCATGGCTGAGATAGAGGTGTGCGGAGGGATTCGGGCCGCAGTTGTGCAACCTCCCGCCCTGAAAACCCTTCAGTATGCGGTTGTTGTAAGGTACGCTGAACTCAGCGAAGATGTCCGGACCGAAGGAAGCGCACACGTCGTCAGACACGAATCCCTTGTATGGCCGGGGGGCCCAGACGGGGTCGAAATCCGTGCAGGTGAGACGCTCCATGCCTCCGGCCGCTGAGATGATCTCACGGATGCAGTCTACCTGTACCTCGGTGACGAGATCGAGAAAGTGATGCAGCGCCTCGGGAGAATCGAGAAATGATGTGTAGAGGAGATTGGTCTCGAGCATGTCTTTCGCCGTGTTGAGCGGTCCCCCAAGGTCGATACCGGTGATATGCACCTCAGGCGGAAGGTGGCGATTGGCGTGATCGAGCCACTTGAGGTTGTGGGGCATAAGGCCGTCACGCCTAACATCGGGACGTTTCAGGTTGTACACCTCCTCCATATCCTCGATGAGAGAGCCACTGGCACCGGGCGCCTGATTGGGATCGTTTCCCCAGTGGACCTCCATGCCGAACATGGTGGCAATGGTCATGTATCCGGGCCAGATCCGAACATAGGGGATGTAGTCATCGGGAAGGGCTTTAAGACAGCGGTTGAGACAGCCGACCATCACTTCGAATTGAAGCCCGCCATCCTCGCACTGCTCTCTGAGTGAATGGCGACTGAAATCATCGAGCCAGACAGCGATAGGGATGTGATCGATGCTTCGATACTCCCACATCCGCGTAACGGTACGCTTCCGGCGTTCGATTTCAGTGCGATCGATTTCGGCTATTTTCATTATACCAATAATAGGTTCTTTAATTCTCCGTGCCACGGAAAGGGAAGGCCCTCTATGGTGGTCTCAGAAATATCAGTCTCTACAGAAGTACCGACGCAACCTTTTCAATGGCCGCTGCAATCTGATCACAGTCTTCATCGGTTAGCTGCGGCGGTATATCTATGTGAATCGTCCGTGAGAGCCATCCCAGGGTGTTCGGGCACATGTCCTCCGTGTATTCAATCTCTTTTCCGCGCGGCGTCATGGGGCAGTTAAAGGGACAGCCCTTCTCGGAGGGCATCATCTTCTCCATAAGCATCTTCCAGTGCGTGTAGATATGCCAGTCGGGCACACTCCTGTCATAGATTGTCCCTGCCTCGACGCCCTCAGCCTGCAGGGCTTCCCCAAACTCCCGTGCGCTCTCCGGCTCGGGCAGATACAGTACAAGACAGATGGACACATCGCCCTCTTCATCATTGACCTCCCTGAAATCGAGCCCCGGCAGACCCCCTATCTTCTCCTTGATCCTCCTGCGGTTTTGCTGCATGCGCTGCACAATGGTATCCATTTTCCTGAACTGTGCCAGGGCAACCGCACCGGTGAGCTCGCTCATCCTGAAGTTGACGCCGAAGAATATCTCTCCCTCGAACTCGGGAGGTGCAAACCTGTCCTTCCTCCAGCAGGCAGCCACATCGTGATACGCCTGCGCCCTCGTGTAGTAGAGATCATCATCGCATACCATGACCCCTCCCTCACCGGAGGTGATCACCTTGTGAAACTGCAATGAGAAACAGCCCACATCACCGAAGGATCCAAGCTTCTTACCCTTGAAGGAACCGCCGTTCGCCTGCGCCACGTCCTCAACCACCTTCAGGTTATGCCTCCCCGCAATCTCCATGATTCGGTCGATCCTTGCGGGCATACCGCGCATATGTACCGCTACTACTGCCTTTGTATTGGGTGTGATCTTCTTCTCAAAATCCTCAGGATCGAGGGTCAGGGATTTGTCCACCTCAGCGATAACCGGAACAGCTTTGACCGCCACGATGGCAGCCACAGATGCGAAAAAGGTGTACCCGGGAACAATGACCTCATCGCCCGGTTCGACGCCCACGGCGATAAGCCCGCAAATAAGCGCCGATGTGCAGGAGTTTACCGCAAGGCAGTGCTTTCTTCCCACATAACGGGCGTACTCCTCTTCGAGCTTCTTCACCTTTGATGGAGCTTCTTTAGGACCGTAGTATCGAAAGAGATACTTCGCATCCAGCACCTCCATAACCTCTCTCTTTTCCTCCTCGCCGATCTCGAGTCCCCCTGGAAACATTGCGATATTCGGCGATGTCTTCGCCTTGGGTCCACCATGTATGGCCAGGTCTTCCTTGCGGTATTTCATACCATACCCTCCAGAGATTCAGATTTGTGCGCCATATTTTTATCTGCCATTCTCCTCATGAGCTGCTTTATTGAAGCTGGTCACTATCTCATCAAGCTTCGCCTTGCGGCCTGTATCTATACCAACACGGGGCATATTCGCGTAGTCACGTACCTTGTCACGCGAAAGCTGATAGGTGTCCCTGCTTCCCGCCGTCTGCCAGGCTGTGCGGGACCCTCTCACCGAAACACGCGGTACAATGTACTCATCCGACCGCAGATAGCGCATGGTGTGATCTGCTGTGAGATACCGCTCCCCTGCCGGTCCAGGGCCCGTTTCCTCAATCAGGGACTGGGCAATCGTGTCCTCATCCACCTTCACACCCTCTGCAATCCGTAGAGACATGGCGGATATCTCCTCATCCATGATGAGCTGCTCGTGACTGCAGGTCATGCCAGTGGCAAACATACCGCAGTTGACGATCAGGTCATTTCCCGCACCCACGGCGCAGAACTGGCTGAAGGTCTTTTCCCAGGCATTCTGCTCGTCGTGGGCATGGTTGTCGGAGTTGGGAGCAGTGGTGTGGCAGGGGCAGTGATAGAACCGCGCAAGCTGCGCACCGGCAATGCGGCATATGGTTGTTTCTGTTGACCCGACAAGAGCGGCGGCTGTTCGCATATCGGTGGTTGTCCATGAATTGGCATAAAGCACCTTGGCGCCGGGCCTCAGAAGCTGAATCATAGCCAGCCCTGACAGGCATTCCGCGTTGTTCATGCTCAGCAGGCCTGCAAGCGTAAAGGGAGCAGACACCCCCGCATTGGGCTCTGGAAGTATGGCGAGGGGCACACCGGTGGGAACTGTGTCCATAATGGCATTGATCACATACTCCTCCCAGTAGAGAGGTGATGTGGGGGAGAGCTGTGAAATGCCGTACACCTGTGTCTGCAGGTCGCCCTTGAAGGCGGCGCGAAGCAGGTCGATAAGGGTGTTGTTCACTTTCTCGTTATCGGTCGAAAAAAAGACCGGTTTTTTACTGTTTTCGATCGCAGCCCTGACACCGCAGACGAGCGATGCCATGGGTATATCCACATCCTGTGGCATGACTGGTATGCCGATCATATCCATGCACTCCAGATGCTCGCATATATGTGCAAACAGCTCGACGTCAGCCACGGTGGAAGGCCGGGTTTCACCTGTATCTGTATCGACCCAGAATATCGCGTTGTGCCCGGCCGCAATCTTCGGCCTGCCGTCACCAATCATGTAGCGGAACTCCCCCTCACGGCCGAACACCTCGAAGGTCTCTGGAATAGTGCTCAGTGCTTCCTCGATAACAGAGCGCGAAAAGCGAACGATCTGATTGTCGCGGTCGACATCGAGCCCCTTTTCCCGGAGAAAATCGAGCATGTGGTTGTTGAAAACCTTGACGCCACAGCCCGAGAGTATGTTCAGGGATGCCTCGTGAATGCTGCGCAATTCATCATCGGATAAAACACGTAAGGGTTCAAGCCGCATATCTTCACTCCTTGTCTCCCATCCTCACGTTTGCCTGTCGTGGGCAGGTAAGGTGGACCATGATTCATGTTAATTCGGCTTAGTTTAACATAATAACCCAATAATACAATCGAAATGAGGGTATCTAGGATTACATTAAGCCATATTCAGCTGTGGATTGCCCTTCCGTCAGTACCGGCCATGTTTTTCCGCGGTCTCCACGAGAAGCCGGATATGGTCAAAATCGGTTTCTCTGAGCACGCCGTCGCCTGTCGCAAGCGTGAAGCCACCCCATCAAAATCGAGCGCTGCAGGATCATCGAAGAAGTCCTCATCGATGATGGGAAAGTCCCTGAACAGGTCCCGGACAGGCGGATCGACTGACCATAGGTCGTAATCGTAACAGCTGTGCCTGACCTCGTGGAGCGTGCCGCGTGCACTACGGTAGGTAAGGTCCGTCTGTATCAGGTCATCGCTGACAAGGGATGAGTGAGCCTGTACCATGCGTTTCTGCCGCTCTGAGGGCCCGGGTTCAATCGGTATCCAAGCCTCACAGCCGAAAAAACGGTAGGCGTCGAGCTGTGCTTTCCAGAGGGGCAGTTTGCCGTAAGATGTGGCGCTCAGCTCATACCAGGGCCTGCCGGATACCCTGATGGGTATCACGTCCCAGAGTTCAGGTGAGACGGGCACCCGGTCAGGCTTTTCGTTCCTGAATGCAGTGGTAATTCTCTCTTTAGGCGTCATCGATATTAACCCTTCACAGCTCCTGCAGTGAGCCCGCCGATCAGCTGCCTGCTCAGAAAAACAAAAATGAGAATGACAGGAATGGAAGTGATGACCGATGCTGACATCATCTCACCCCACTTTATTGCGAACTCACCCACAAAGGACTGAATAATACCAACGGGGAGAGTTCTCATCGCGTCACGGTCCATTATGGTCAGGGCTATGATGAACTCGTCCCATGCCATAATAAAGGCCACAATGGCTGTTGCCGTAAGCCCGGGACGAATATTGGGCAGAATCACTTTCCACATTCCCTGAAACTTGTTGCATCCGTCCACCTTGGCTGCTTCGTCAAGCTCCAGAGGTATGGTATCGAAGTAACCCTTGAGCATCCAAATGGAGAAGGGAAGGGTAAACATGAGATAGGGAAGTATCAAACCAATATAGGTACTGAGCAGCCGGAGTTTCAGGAATGTTATATAGAGTGGTATGAGTATAAGCACGATGGGCAGCATCTGAGAAACGAGGATGAGGTAAATAAGTGTTCTCTTCCCAAGAAAATGTACTCTCGAGAACCCATAAGCTGCGGGTGTTGCCAGTACAAGAGTAAACAGGACTGTTAGAATGGCAACGATCATACTGTTCTTGAAGTATGTCATGAAGGTGACTGATGAAGCCAAATCGCCATAGAGAATCGATGTATAGTTATAAAGGGTAAAGTCTTTTGGTACGATCGTTGGTGGAAGTCGAAAAATTTCCGGTTGATACTTGAACGAGGTATTCACCATCCAGTATATGGGGAGAAGAATCAGGAGGAGCAACACGAGAATGATGAGCAGCCGAACCCGCTTGGATATCCTCTTCCAGACCCTTCCGCTACCTCTCATCACTGTGCCTCCCCATATAGCTGATGTAGAGGATGCTGAAACCCATCAGAAAAACGAGCCAGAATACACCTATCGCCGAAGAATATCCCATGTTCATGCTTCCCCTGAAAGAGGATCGGTATATGAGTACAGGAAGGGTAGTTGTCTTATTGATCGGTCCTCCCTTTGTGGTCGTCCATATAATGGTTATGTACTGGAACTGCCAGATGAACTCGAGAATTGTCACCAGGGTGATAATCTCTTTCATGTTCGGGAGAATCACATGAATAAACCGTTTAATACCATTTGCGCCGTCGACTTTGGCAGCCTCGATCTGTTCACCCGGTATTGCCTGTAATCCCGCATACAGAATAACGAACATGAAGGGGAACATTTTCCATGCGGTTGCGAAGATAACCGTCGGCATGGCAAGTACAGGGCTTTTGAGCCAGGGTACGAACTCTTCAATTATGCCGATTCTTCGCAGAACCACGTTCACAATCCCGTGAAAATGATCGAAGAGCAAGAACTTGGTTATAAGGGCAACGACGACCGATGGAATGACCCAGGGAAGAAAAAACAATCCGTTCACAAGGTTCTTTCCGCTGAAATGATAGTTCATGAGCAGGGCCAGTGCAAAGGCGAAGATGAACTCACTGAACACTGTTCCTCCCACATAGATCATCGTATTGAGAAAAGCGATCCAGAAATCCTCATTGCCGAACATCCTCGCATAGTTTTTCAACCCCACAAAGGACATCCCCTCAGCATCGGTGAGGAAGTAACGGAAGAAGCTCGTCACGAATGCATTGATGATTGGGTAAATGATTATAAACGTCACTACTATGAAAGCGGGAAGTATGAGGATGAGCGCAAACAACCTGTTGCTCATGCCCCTTCTCGATACCGATTCGCCCCATACCTTCAACGCCTGCTCTCCATTCCATATATAAATCGATACCGGAGCACAGGATGAATACCCTGTACTCCGGCTATATCAAATTGCTACTCTGCTATGATCTCTTCGAGTTCTCCTTCGAGTCTCTCCATAACCTCTTTGGTCTCACCCTTGTCAAGAAGTATCTTCTGTACCTCCTCCATATAGGCGATCTCGATCTCGAACTTCTTCGCTGAGCTCCAAACATTCGGGTTCTTGAGCCTAGACATCTGATCGAGGAATGTTTTGCTATAGGGGTTATCGTAAATTGGATCGTCGTATTGAGCAGCAACCAGCGGCATCAGGCCTGTGAGTTTGAAGAATCTCCTAGTCGTGGTCTCATCGGTTACGATGAACTTCATGAGATCCCATGCGAGATCCTTGTGCTTCGACTGCTGAGCCATGCAGAGCATATGGG
>CBFDDP010000109.1:0-10920 GCA_965603595.1 uncultured bacterium | reverse complement strand
TTTACTTCTTAAATCCAATTATAGTAAATTTCACACATTAATCGTTTTATTCTTAAACAATTCCTAAACATTTGGCAGGTTGCTTAGATGGAATGGTCATTAAAACCACAGAGAATTAACGATAAATCCAAAACCATTGCACTTGTTGGAAACTATTTACCTAGGCAGTGCGGTATAGCAACCTTCACTTCAGACCTTTTACAGGCATTGGCCACTGAATCTTCTGATACAGGGTACTGGACTATTGCGATGAACGATACCCCAAAAGGATACGATTATCCCAAGCAGGTCCGGTTTGATGTCTCCCAGAACAAATTGCATGAGTATCATCTTGCCGCCGATTTCCTCAATATGAACCGTGTTGAATTGGTCTGCCTGCAGCATGAGTTTGGTATATTTGGAGGTACCGACGGCAGTCATATTCTTGCATTACTGCAAAACCTGCGAATGCCCGTGGTTACAACATGTCATACCATTTTACACAATCCCGATGCTGGTAAAAACGCAGTGATGAAGGAACTGCTCCGTATTTCAAACAGATTCATTGTCATGAGTAAATTAGGCCTTGATATGGTAAAAAACCAGTATTCGGTTGACGAGGACAGAATCGTATTCATACCGCACGGAATTCCCGATACACCATTCATAGATCCCAACTACTATAAAGATCAGTTCGGTGTCGAAGGGAAAAAGGTAATCCTCACCTTTGGTCTGCTGCACCCGGGAAAAGGGGTGGAATACGTCATCGATGCAATGCCAGAAGTCGTTGCTCATTATCCGGAAGCAGTATATCTAATTCTCGGGGCAACACACCCGCATGTGAAAAGAGAATCCGGCGAATCTTACCGCATTTCTCTTCAGCAGAGGGCCAGACAGTTGGGTGTCGATAAAAACCTCGTTTTTCACAATCGTTTTGTAAGTCTGGAAAAGCTGTGCGAGTTCTTGATCTGTGCTGACATCTACGTTACACCCTATCTCAGCAAAGAGCAAATTACCTCAGGCACACTGGCTTATGCAATGGGGGCGGGAAAAGCAATTATCTCGACACCCTACTGGTATGCAGAAGAGATGCTCGCCGATGGAAGGGGGAGGTTGGTCCCATTCGCTGATTCACTTGCCATTGCCGAAGAAATTATTAACCTTTTTGACCATCCAGTTGAACTAAACGCCATTAGAAAGCGTGCGTACCAATTCACCCGGGAAATGGTCTGGAAGAAGGTAGCCAAGGCATATCTAAGTGTATTTTCAGAGCTAAAGGAGGAACGCTCGAAAAAAACGTACCCGGCTTACCCCGAAAAACCCTCACTTGGGACTCCTCTTGAACTCCCTGAGATAAAATTCGATCACCTTCTGTTGCTTACAGACGATACCGGCATTCTCCAGCATGCGAAGTTTATGATTCCCAGCCGGGAGCACGGATACACGGTTGACGATAATGCCAGGGCTCTGGCCGCCGTTATGCTGGCTCGTGATACGATGATTGATGCAAGCCTTCTTGAGACTTTGAGCTACAGGTACCTGGGATTTCTCGATTACGCTTTTGATGATAAGACAGGAAGGTTTCGTAATTATATTTCATACAGTCGTAAGCTGGGCCAAAAAACGGATTTTGAAGACTGCCATGCGAGGGCGTTGTGGGGTCTTGGTATTACCATTGCGCAGTCAAACAAGGACAGTCAGGTTGGGATGGCCATGGATCTATTTGAACGAGCGCTTGGTGCATGTGAAGGATTTAGTTCACCTCGTGCGATCGCCTATGTTTTGCTGGGTATTGTCAGCTACAGCAGCCGTTTCAGAGGTGACCGGAACACTCGGCGCTATGAAGAAATGCTCACCTCCCGGTTATGGGAATTATATAAGATAAACGCGACAGAAAAATGGCCCTGGATCGAGGATATAGTAGCATACGAAAATGGAAGGATACCCCAGGCAATGATCGCGGCAGGCCGATCACAGGAACAGGACAGTCTTGTCAATTCTGGCCTGCAGTGCCTTGACTGGCTGCTACATATTCAAACAGATGATTCCGGGCATCTTATACCGATCGGAAACCGAGGATGGTATAAAAGAAATGGTAAAAGGATGAGATTTGATCAACAACCCATCGATGCAGGGTCAATGGTTGAGGCCTGCGTAGAGGCCTATTTTGCTACCGGTGAGACCAAATGGGCGCAGGAGGCCATTCACTGTTTCGAGTGGTTTTTAGGGCGAAACGATCTTCAGACTCCGGTCTACGATTACACTACCGGTGGATGTCGTGACGGTGTCCAGTCAAACGGAGTGAATCAGAATCAGGGAGCAGAATCTACCATCGCCTGGCTCTTGGCCCTCATTACAATGTATCATTGCCGCGCCAAGCTAGTAGCCATACCATAATAACCGTCATTAGATAAATATACCCGAGAACAGAAAATGACAAAAAAGAAAGGACAGTCACATCATCTTGAAAATTCGAAGATCAAGAGCGCCGCTGTCATCGTAGCGCATCCGGATGACGAAACACTCTGGGCGGGCGGCACGATTCTAATGCATTCCGATGTTCACTGGACGATCATCACCCTATGCAGGAAATCAGACCCTGATAGAGCTCCCAGGTTTCTCAAAGCTCTGGAACGGCTCAATGCAACCGGGGCAACGGGAGACCTTGATGACGGCCCTGAGCAAAAACCACTGTCCCAGCAGAAGATCGAAAAAACTTTATTGTCTCTACTGCCTCCAGGAGTACTCTTCGATCTAGTTATCACTCACAGCCAATCAGGGGAATATACCAGACATCGCCGGCACGAGGAAACCGGCCGCGCTGTTCAATCACTCTGGTTGACAGGACAGCTTAGAGCCAGGTCCCTTTGGCTGTTCGCATATGAAGACGGAAACAAAAGCTATCTGCCACAGGCGATTGAAACAGCTCACATACGAACATTGCTCCCACACGATATATTAAAAGAGAAATATAGGATCATCACTGATATCTACGGTTTTTCACCGCAAAGCTACGAAGCACGCACCACACCGAAAGAAGAAGCCTTCTGGTGCTTCAACAAAACAAATGACCTCACACTATGGTTAGGTCGAGGAGGAATTAAAATATGAAAGTTCTGATGCTATACGACTATCCGCCCCCGCCGGGGGGCCTCCCAACGCAGGGGGACATGCTGTTCCGCGGACTTCGGGAGCAGGGAGTAGACGCACATGCTGTTCATTACGAATCAGCCCAGGAGAAGGAATGGTATTACCGGTGGTTCAAACCGGATGTCGCTGTAGGTGTTGGGTACTGGGGGCATACACCCCATATTGTATTACATCCTAAACGTTACGGTATCAAACCAGTTCCCTGGCTGGTGGCAGACGGTTTTGTTGCCAAGTATCATGAAACCCTCAATGCACTTCCTCTTTTTCTTGTGACTTCCAACTGGGTCAAAGAAGTCTATATACGAGATGGCCTCAACGGTGATAACATCGAAGTCCTGCCTGTCGGTTGTGATACCGATGCATTTGTGCCACGCGATCCAAAGGATCCAAAAATCACATCAGTGCGAGAAGCCCTTGGGGTAGAATCAGATCAGATCATGATTCTCACTGTTGGCGGAGATGCTGCATCCAAAGGTGCTCAGGAAGTGATGCAGGCGCTCACCATGATCGACAACAAAGCTCCGAATTGGAAATACGTGTGTAAAGTATGGCCTCAGCCCCGGACCATAAAACAAAACCTGCTCGATTTACAGCTTGCGTCACAGCTGGGTATTGATAAAAAAGTAGTTTATACCACCAATGTGGTTTCCAGGAACTTTATGCCCTACTTGATTGGGGCCTGTGATATCTATGCGGGACCGTCCCATTTAGAGGGCTTTGGTATGCCCCAGGTCGAGGCTGGAGCTTGCGAAAAACCGGTCATTGGTATCAAAGCAATGGCTATGCTCGATACTCTAGTTCATGGGAAGACTGCATATCTCGCAAGTGTAACCCAGGAAATTGTGCGCAAGGAACTCGAAATCAGTGGCGGAGAAGAAGATAAACGTAGCAGGCAGATCATATCACAAGCTCCGAGAACTGTCGACTATCGTCCAAGTGTGCAAGACATTGCAAAATACCTGCTCAAACTCATGCAGGATGCAAAATTACGCCACAAGATGGGGCAGGAGGGCAGACAATATGTTGTTTCCAGGTTCGATTATCGTGTTGTAACCAAACGGTTTCTCACACTAATCAATGAAAACCTTGGAGTATCGTGATATGGAATCAAGACTCAGTGACCTGATAAATAAAGCCAGAGCATCTGCTCTGGAAGTGCTGCTGCACAACAGCAAGGGTCCCTATCATGGCCTTCCCAGGACAGCAGGGTGGGGATATCCGGAATGCTATACGCGGGATATGATGATTGCAACATTGGGGATTCTTGTATCCGAAAACGAAAAATTAATCGGTATTCATCGGAGAGTG
This sequence comes from uncultured bacterium, assembly GCA_965603595.1. Classification (GTDB taxonomy): domain Bacteria; phylum Spirochaetota; class B62-G9; order B62-G9; family DRHN01; genus JAGLSF01. The sequence continues at coordinate 6,483 of CBFDDP010000109.1, read as the reverse complement.
CTGGAAACGGTGGCCAGAAATCAGAGCCTTAACGGACATATCCCTTCCCTGGTCCATGATCCAGAAGACCGAGGCGCCAGCGATACAACCCCTCTCTTTCTACTGGCAACAACGTTGTTTCGTCTTGCAACCGGTGAAGATACTTTTTTACAGAAAGCAGTACAAAGAGCACTCACCTGGATGACATATCAGAGCCCGGACGATCGAATACTCGTTGCTCAACTTCCAACAAGTGACTGGAGAGACGAACAGTGGGTGGTTGGTTACGGGCTTTATATCAACACAGTAGTCTATAGCTATCTCAAGTTCTTGGGGGACACGCAAAGAGCAGCTATTTTACAAGAGCTCATGACGAAGTTTACAGTTCGGGGCGGGGTACAGCAGCGACACGTACATGAGGGCCTGCGGATGCCCCACAAACCGTACTACGCACTGTGGTCTTACAAGGTGTATAACAACGAACGCTTTGATCTTCTGGGAAACAGCCTTGCTATTCTTTCAGGTCTTGCCACTCCGACAAGGGCGCTCAATTTGATCTCCTGGGTGGAGGAGGAATGCACAGCGCTACGCGGAAGTGGAGAGCTGTCTGTTGATTTGCCACCCAATCTATTCCCGTACATTAAACCGCAAGATCCTGACTGGCGGCCGCGATACGCTCAATACAATCAGCCCGGTGAGTATCATAATGGAGGCATCTGGCCCTTTATCTGCGGGTTTTACATTGCAGCTCTCGTTGCAGCTGGACGATACAGGTTGGCAGAACGAAGCTTGGAAACACTTACCCATCTGATTCAGTCTTCACGGGAGGCAGCAGTGGATTTTGGTTTCAACGAGTGGTACAAAGCACAAGATGGACGTCCACGTGGCCAGGACTGGCAAACGTGGTCAGCAGCAATGTACTTATATGCAGTTGCATGTGTAGAGCAGAGACGTACTCCGTTCTTCGATAGAATCAGGAAAGCTACATGAATATTCAATGTTACGATGCCGTTTTCCTTTCTCAGTCTCACCTTCACTGAATTCGCTTTGTAGGTAACTGGGCCCTCTAAAAAGAGAACGCAGAAAGATCCTTGCATTAGAAATTTTTAATTTTGATCTAATACTCCTTTAATCGAGATTTATTATACTAACTGCGAGTTTAAAATCATTTTACAAAATTAGGTATATGGATTGATCATAGAAAAGCGGTTCTTGTGTTACTCGAAAAAGGTAAGGAGCGGATCCAAATCGTCAAGTCGGATATCGAGAAACATGTTCGGCTTGCCGGTGGGGTGAGATCCTCAACTCCCTACGGTCCGCAGGATGTGGCGGCAGAGGGAAAACGGGACAGAAAATACAAACATCATCTGGATACATACTATGAATCGGTGACTGAATTCCTGCACGATGCTGAGTCGATCCTGATCTTCGGACCCGGGTAGGCAAAGAAGGAATTGGAGAGACCTCTCCATAGATCGAAGGAGCTGGGCAGCCGTATAGAGGGTGTCCAAAGGACGGATAAGATGACCGATCGTCAGATAGCCGCCAAGGTACGCATGTTCTTCAAAGCGTGACAGGACATCTTAACCTCGATCACGACATTATCTTCCACGACCCGTGATATCGATACCCCTTCCCTTCGATATAAGCGTTGCCACATTAAAGAGCACCCGTGGGAGGGCAAGACCGCCGGGCAGGGCGAGGTACCGGGGTTTCCAGACAGGATCAAACTTCTCTTTGAACTCCCGCAAACCCTGAAAATGATAGAAGTGCTCGCCGTGGCGGAACATGAAGGTTCCGATTCGGTCCCACACCGGCGAGAGCTCATTGTCCTTCAGCTCGCTAAGCGGCACCATGCCCAGATTAAACCAGATGTAACCGTTCTGTTTCCCCCACTGGATAAGCTTGAGAAAGAGAAACTCCATAGCATACTCCGGCGCATTCGACCCGTAACGCATGAGGTCGAGGGAGAATACGTCCCTTCCCGTATCGGTTAGGATATTGACGAACGCGCTGACTTCCTTACCGCGCTTTAATACGGCGTGGGGACAACTGGCCAGATAATCGGCATCAAAGAAGCCGAGGGAGAAGCCCTTTTCTTCAGCGTTTTTCATGGCGAGCCATTCTTCGGAGATACGTCTTAATTCTGGAAGGATGTCGGGAACATTCTCAGGAGCAACGATTTCGAAGGTCCATCCCTGCTTCCCTATGCTGTTGATCGTGTGGAGAAAATCGCTTCGCGCTCCTTCCCCCATGATGAAGCTTGGGAGGTTGACCCACGCTTCCTCACCGAACTTGAACAGGGAGAGGCCAAGATCACGGTAGAGCGTTGTGTGTTCCTCGGCAATCTCGTAGAAGACGGAAAGACCACCGTACTGGCTACATACAGTGCGGTAATCCAGTATGAGATCCCTCCACTCCTCCTCGGGCCCAATGGGATCGCCGAGCGCGATCCAGCTCCGTGCATGCACGCCGTACATAATGAAGCTCCGCCCTGACCTACTGAACAGAAAAGCCTTGTCACCGAGCAGTGCAAGGTTAGCATTGGGATTGTCAGAATTCATAATCACTGCACGGGCCTTCTCATGCTGCTCTTTGTTTGGGAGTGCGGGTCTGTACCCAGCGGGGCGCATAAGCCTGCTGATCCCAAACGCAAGCAGTACAACGGCCACGCCAACACTCGCTCTGAGAAAACGTGAAGTGTCGCCTTTCAGGCTGAACTGCCACCAAAGCTCGCCTGAATACCGGACATTCCTGTAGGAGAAGAGACCGAGCCAGATGCTCGTGAAGATAACGAGAAAAATAGCAATGCTCCATTCTAGGCTGAAACGATGCTCGGTGAGTGCTGTTCGGCGGTAGAACTGCTTCCGTGAAGGGATTAGGGCACCAAGTATGAGTAAAAGCATAATGGCTACGCCGTACCTCAAGCCCCGTAGAAGCGAGAGCACTATACCCAACGCGAGTAAGGCTGTGACAGCATAATAAGCCGCATTGAGACGTTTCAGGAGCCCCAGGGCGAGCAGAAGGAGGCTTACACCGACAATACTTCCCAAAAAGTGGCTTATCTCGATCGTGTATAGGGAAAGCAGTCGGGAGATGAACTTCACCCGATTTGTAAGAAACGGTACCGAACCGGAAAAGAGCAGCAGCGCCCCTCCAAAGAAGATCAGTAGTGCAAACACCTGGGGCGTGAGTGCCGTCACTCTACTGACAAGAGTATTTGTCATACCTTTTTTAGCTGCGGTTCTTTTGAGAAGCTCATAGGTACCGAACATGAGGCTCGCAATCGCTAGGGGCATGAAGTAGTAGATGATCCTGAAGGAAAGCAATGTTCCAATAATTTGCGAATGGGTGACAGTCGCGGAGAGTAAGAGCACCATGACCACCTCGAACACGCCAAGCCCCCCCGGAACCTGACTCGCCGATCCGGCGAGTTGGCTGAGCAGGTAGATGCCCATGAAACCGAAGATGGAGATACCGGTACGGGGAGGAAGAAGCAAGTAGAGAGTTGCGGAAGAAAAAAACCACTCCATGGAAGAGACGCTCAGTTGCAATAGCGCCAGCTTGGTCTTGGGGAATGCAAATTGTATCTTACGGATAACCAAAGGCTTTTTCATAATCATCGTCAATGCGACGTAGAGCATCACAAGTGTTAGAAAAATAACACCGATCGGTCTTACCGTACGCAGGTGTATGGGAAGGTGAAGTGCCGACGGGATCGATTCACCCCCCACTGTGAAAGCCACACCTGCAACTGTACAATAGCCGAGTAGCATCGTCACAAAGCAGAAGACGATGACCTTTGCGATCTCAAGCGTGCTCAGTCCCCATGCCGAGTAGAAACGGTACCGTATTGCCCCGCCACTGAGAAATGAATACCCTATGCTGTTACTGAAAGCATAGCCTGTGTAGGAGGTGAAAACGATCTTACCATAAGGCAGGGAGTGGCCCGCATATCTCAGACCCAGCACATCGTGGAATGTCAGCATGAGGTAGCTCATCAAGCTGGATGCAACAGCAAGGGCCAGGCGCAGGCGGGGAATCTTCTGAAAATACCGGACCACATCCCGGTAATTGTAGTTGTGCAGTTCGCGAAAGAGCACATGGAGAGCAAGAATAAAGAGCGAGGCGCTCACCAGAGGCAGGAGAATGTGGATCAGTTTTTTTTTTATACCATCTCTAGCCATGCACCGTAACCTGCACATTTTTATAGAATAGTTTTTTCACCAGTTTTACGTTGATGACATCGGCTTCAATCCACAAACCGGATGAACGTCCTTTCAATCCGTTTGAAACTCATATGAAACCCCTTTCATTATACTGTGCCAAGCCACTGCGATCCCGGTAACGGGTCCTATTAAACTCTCAGTGTATATTAGATCTTTAGAAGAATACAACAAAATAGCGCATCGAGGAATTGTATGAGTTACTATTCTTGACAGGGGGTTCTCCTATGTCATATAGTGAAGAGTAATAAAGAAGGGAGTCCCACTTTGATACGACAGCATATTAGGTGCGGGGAGAAAATCTGTTACTGTGCTCCGTATTTGCACTGTTTTTATAGGCGAAGTGATACCACTGAAAGGTGTTGAGGATCGCACATGGCTGCAGACGAACAGCCTCTTTACGAACATTCCAACTCTATTTCTTCAGGTATACCTCGTACTTTTTTCGGGGAACGACGATGGATCCGCAAGTACCGAGAGTCCTTCAGGAGTGAACGGCCGGTATATATCGTCACCGCTGCAATACTTGCCAATGGACTGGTGAGCATCCTGAAGGTGCTCCTGACACGTTTCCCGAAGCATCAGGATCTTTTCGGCCTGCTGCTCCCCTTCGGGTTGTTGCATGTCAACCGGACACTAAACCTCATACTCGGTTTCATGCTCATATACCTCGCACTCAGGCTCCATCAGCGTCACAGGGTTGCTTGGTGGATCGCAGTCTTTGCTTCCATGGCAGCCATTTTCACCCATCTGGTCCAGCGACAGGTCTGGCTCACAGCTGTTTCACCCATGGTGACTTTAACACTTCTGCTCGTTTTCAGAAGAAGATTCATGGTTCGAACCCAGCAGCGCAGCATACTACAGGGCGTCGCACTGGTGGGTTTGTGCACCATCATCGCCGTGTCGTACGGCACTGCTGGTTTCATGTTACTTGACACCCATGATTTCGGACGCAATTTCGCCTTTTCCGAGGCACTTGTGAGAACACTCCGCGAGTATAGCACTGTCGGAAACACCGATCTTATAGCTTCGAGCAGGCATGCGATCTGGTTCATACATTCGCTTCATGTGCTCGGGATCATGGCGGCGATCTTCGGCGCGTACAGCCTTTTTCATCCGGTGGTGTATCGGATTGTGTCCCTGCCCAGCGAGCGTGTTAGTGCACGGAAGATCATCGACAAATGGGGCAGGTCCTCCTATGATTATTTCAAAGCGTGGCATGATAAATCCTTCTTTTTTTCCGACAGCGGCATGTCCTTCGTTTCCTACAGATATGCCCGGGGTGTTGCAGTGTGTCTCGGCGATCCGGTAGGGCCCGAAAACGAGAAAGAGGAGATTATCAGCTCGTTCCTGCATTTTTGTACGGACAACGGATGGACCGTCGCTCTACTCATGCCCGAAAGCATACCTCTGTACCGGAAACTCGGCTTCACCATTATGAAAATCGGTGAGGGTGCGGTGGTGGATCTGGAACGCTTCTGCGAGATAACGGCACAGAAGAAATATTTTCGGTATATACGCCGGAAGCTTGAGAAGGACGGGTTCAGCATGATCCGCCACAAACCGCCGCATCCTCACTCCCTTATCGAGGAAGTCGAAGAAGTGTCACGGGAATGGCTCGGGATGCCCGGCCACCGGGAGATCGAGTTCATACAGGGAAGCTTTGATCGGGCATACGTTGCTGCGACGAACCTCTGCATCCTTCGTGACGGGACGGGAAAGGTCATTGCCTTTGTCAACGAGGTGCCCTCATACCGACCAGGCGAGGCAACGATCGATATGATGCGACACCGACAAGACGTACACTGGGGGGCCATGGATTACATATTTCAGGGCCTTATGCAGATCCTCAGGCAGGAGGGAAAACGCACCTTCTATCTGGGCATGGCAGGCGTCACCGAGAAACCCGAAAAGGGCTTTGCCGACAAGGCATTCTACCAACTTACCAAACATCTGAACTGGGTCATCCGCTCCAGGGGTGTTCGGCAGTTCAAGGAGAAGTTCGAACCTGTCTGGGAAGATCGCTACCTGGTCTTCTACGGGAGCCCCCTCTCGCTTGCGAAAATAGCCCTCGCCGTGATGCGGGTGTTGTAGGCCAAAGCCGCCCTTACATTACAAAACTTTCATGTTCCCGCAATGCTCCTGTAACATTCATTCCCTATATTGAACTATGGAAACACCTAGGAACGGGAAGTACACAAGGGATATCCCCTCCCTCTTCAACAAACCAGCCACCTTCGACCTGATTCGGGACGGCAGGAACGTCATTGTGACGGTT
>CBFDDP010000108.1:0-11087 GCA_965603595.1 uncultured bacterium | reverse complement strand
ATATCTGTTGTGCATTTGAAATTTCACCCGCAACTCGCCTGGACATCCCGGCGCGGCGCGGCATCATAGAGGCAACCGATCCCTGGAACACACTGAAGTTCAATCCTGGTACCGAGTACGAATGGCCCTGCGTCACGACACCAGCAGGTGACCGTGTTGATTTCCGAACCATGCCGCCTGCCAAGTCTGGGGTTACTGATTTCCAGTATCTTCCAAACGTTTCCTCCGGCTGGTTTGCCGTCACAGACGCCGAAGCACAGGTTGGCTTCGGCATGGTTTTTCCGACGGATGTCATTCCTCACCTAGCACTCTTTAGATCGGTCGGAGGCTGGCGCGGACAGCATTTGGTCAGCGTGGAGCCCTCGGTTGGCTATCCCTACGACCTGGCGATCGCGAAGGAGACCGGGAATGTGGGACATATCGAGGCTGGCGCAACTTTGGAAGCGACGATCAAAGCGATTGCATATGGAGGGGTGGAAGCCGTCGAACGGATCGAGCCTGACGGATCGGTGGTCGCCATGCGATGATTTCGCTGTCCCTCGTTCCTGCTGTCTCCTCGATGCTCATGAAAACTCCTCTCGGGCGTCTCCAACGATATTGACGGGCATACCCAGGTGTTTTGCAGCTGCGGCCAGCTCCTGCACTATGTTTCCGTAATTGATAGCGGTTTGTAGAAATGACCCAAAGATCATCCCTTTCTTTTGTAGTGGAGCAAACATAAAAGGAAACTGCTCCCCTTGATCATGGCCAGGATGAAGCAGGTATTCTTCAATCCCAAAATCGGCAGGAGGCCCACTCCGCCTATGAGTCCTCCAAAATACCCTCCAAGCAAATCCGCGGCGTACAGCAATCCCGCAGTGTGCCCAAGTCCACTCTCGCGCCTATCGGTATCGAGCAAGAGCTGGCTTGCCAGCGGAAATTCAAATGCAATTAAAATCCCTGAAATAATGAAAAACCACTTCCAGGAGTTTGAGAATTGCTACGAGGAAAAGTACGCAGACAAATACGGCAAGTTCAGTATCATAAGGATCAAGGAGGCAGTCCTTGAATTTATGGACTGTGGCGATTATTCCAAAGGCATAGCCAGGATACGCTGTACTAACCCTGAGTGCGGATATGATTACTTTCGACCTTTCTCATGCAAAGCATGGTATCTCTGTTCGAGCTGCCATCAGAAAAGGATACTCCTCTTCTCTGAGCATATGGCGAACGATGTTCTCCTCCGATTACCTCACAGGCAATACGTTTGGACGATACCTAAGGCTTTGAGGGTATATTTCAAACATGAAAAATATTTAGCTTTTCACGGCAACCGATTTTATTGCAGAGCTCACAACACACATTCCTCCTCAGTATAAACATCTTATACGTTATTATGGCCGCTATTCCAGCCCTGAAGAAGTACATAAAATACTTAACCACCTCAGGAAGAATAAGTCTCCACCTTTTGATAATAAGACGGAACTAGAAGCCTCTTAATTATTATTTTGGCTTATTAAAAATAAATCCCCAGAGGGTGAGGTATGCCCGCTATTTTTCACATAAATCCTTCCACAACTTTCAGCTATTCCAGTTTTCTTGATATACTGGTATTTTCTATGTAGGATGGAAGCAAGATGGTAGTAAGTTGCGTTTGAAAAGTGATTTCTGCTACATAGCGGTCTTTTCACATGTGTTGTGTGGATATTCTTGTGTCTTGGGAATTATAACAAATCCTATCAATAGGTAAAGGATTATATTATATGCAGAGGAGGAAATTATGAAACGTAAAGCTTCAGCTGTATGGAAGGGTGGCCTGAAAGACGGAAAAGGCACAATCTCAACGGATAGCGGCGTTCTTTATGATAGTCAGTACTCTTTCAGCACACGCTTTGAGGAAGGAAAGGGCACTAATCCTGAAGAATTAATTGCTGCCGCTCATGCCGGCTGCTTTTCGATGGCTCTTTCCGCTCAATTGGAAGAAGATGGTTTGAAGGCAGAGAGCATTAACACTACCGCAACTGTGACGCTTGAGAAGACAGATGCAGGATTTACCGTTACTGAAGTACAATTACATGTGACCGCGGCAGTTCCCGGCGCTGATCCGCATGCTTTTGAGAAGGCAGCAAACAGCGCCAAAGCCGGATGTCCTATATCGCGGCTGTTGAATGCGAAAATCATGATGGATGCCAGGCTCGTACAGTAAACTAGTATGTGCGCGTTCCTGTTGAATTAATCATTTAACAAGTCGCAGTAGCGGACATGGCGCACCTGCATATCCCCCCTCGAGTGAATACGAAAAAAGTACTCTTCGAGCACTGTTTTTTGCAGAAACCGAAAAGGCTAACGCCTTATTCGCTTTCTGTAGTAACCATTATGTATCCCCATTTTTTACATTTAGATGAATCAAAAGCAAAAGAGCAGTGCTTGTTTCAATCAACTTGAATAATGGAATAAAGGGGGTACAAGTACTTTTTAAAGAATATCCGTTATCATTTAGATGCGGATGTCAGTATTTAAAAATGCGTCAAACACCATCTAAATGACTTAACATATGGAGAAATATGGAGTAAAATCAGATAATAAAACGTTTTATTGATGTATAGTACCCCATGTGGGATTGATGAACCGAATTAATAAAGATTACAGCAGGCGCTTTACTTCATATATACAGTATACTCAATAGTTAGGTTTCCACAGGTCGGGGAGTCAGGCTCTTTGAAGCGGATTCGTGCGCATTTTTATTATGTGCTCTTCATAAGGAGGCACTATGAATAAGTCACAATTACATCTTCTACTGGCCGTCATGAACATCATTTTCTTTCTTGCGGTGGTGGTAGTAAACGCGCTGGCAACCACTGTCCCTCTGGGCGGGAAGACAACTGGGCAACTTTCCGATCAATATCCCAACTTGTTCGTTCCGTCCGGCTTAACTTTTTCAATTTGGGGAGTCATCTATATTCTGCTGGCGATCTATGTCACCTATGGCCTTATTCACTCGATCAGGATGCCAGGGCAAACCGACTCCTTTATGCAAAGTATAAGTATCCTATTCATCATTACCTGTATAGCCAATATAGGATGGATCCTTGCATGGCAATATGAAGTGCTTCCCCTGTCATTGGTATGCATGGTGATTCTGCTGGTGACATTAGCAATAATCTACGGAAGGCTGAATATCGGTAGATCACAAGCAGGGCCGGCAGAAAAGTATCTGGTCCATATGCCGATAAGTATGTATTTCGGATGGATTACCGTAGCGACCATAGCGAACGTGACTGTACTTCTGGTAGCCTATAAATGGAATCGATTTGGCCTCAGCGAGCAGATTTGGGCCGTACTTATGATAGGGATAGGAACCGGACTGGCACTATGGATGCTGTTCAACCGCAAGGACTTGTTCTATGCGCTTGTAGTGGATTGGGCGGTGATCGGTATACTGATAAAGCGAACAGCAGAGCGTAAGACACCGGCACAGGGGGTAATAATTTCGTCGATTGTGTGCATTTGCGTCTTGAGTATAGCCCTGATGGTGCAAATCGCTCGAACCAAAGTGTATCGCTGAGAGGAGGCCGACGTATCTATTCAAGAATTATAATGACCGGAAGAAAAGGAAACCTACCTCATATAAGGACTAAAAGTCAAGGGACAAAGGTTCCCTTGATATTCTGTTTCATTGCCAAACAACAGGATGAACCATAGTTCTTCCATCCCCCGTATCCGGCGTGGGTTCGGAAGATACCGGTGCAATAACGGGCCTGCACCAAACACATATAGAGGGTCGCTTGTGGCGCCATAAAACATCATTGATACACGAATGCCGTCCGAATCAAAAGAGGAGCTTGCCTGTGAACCTGGTAGGCCCAGTCACTAGGGCGGACCAACATGGGGCAGACCGTGGAAATGAATTCACGATGAATTCATGACAGTAAAAAATTGTTACAATCGCATAACCAGTCAATACAGCGAATGTTCGGCGCGTACGGGGTACGAATCAAACAAGCTATGAGACATGAAGGGGGAGGTTGTTACAGGTCGGGAAGCCTTACGACAATAATCTCACGATCAACCATATCTATCCGGAGGAAATATCATGGGTATGATGAAAGAATTCAAAGATTTTGCAGTAAAAGGCAATGTCGTCGATATGGCCGTCGGCATCATTATAGGCGCCGCATTCGGAAAAATCGTGTCATCCTTGGTCGGTGATGTGATTATGCCTCCAATCGGAGTGCTTTTAGGCGAAGTGGATTTCACCGATTTGGCCTTTACCATAAAAAAAGCTTCGGGAGGGGGTCCCGCTGTGGTAATCGGCTATGGAAAGTTCATACTAACGGTTATCGACTTCCTAATCGTCGCATCCGTTCTTTTTATCAGTGTCAAGGGAATCAACTCACTGAAGCGAAAAGAGGAAGAAGCGCCGAAGGCCCCGCAGGAACCGTCGACTGAAATAGTATTACTGTCGGAAATTCGTGATTTACTGAAAGAGGGAAAATAAACCGTATCCGGAGCAACTCTACTGTGCTTCTTTACCGGACTGTTATCCGGACCGTTACCGCTGCTTATCGTGTCCGAAGACTACGCTCTTCGAGCGTAATCTTTTTGCAGAAAGCCAAAAAGGCTGACGCCTTTTTCACTTTCTGCATTAATTAGTACGTGTCCTGAAGTATAGTGTCCCCATATATTGCAATAATGAAGCAATTTTTTCGTCACAGGTATAGAGGGGTGATGAAGAACAACCTCTCGGATTTATAGATTCAGAGGTAATAAAATGACGCGACAGAGAGTTATCGAAACGGACGAAGGGATCCAGGGAGAATTCACCGTACAAATGTACGATCAAATGCAGAGAAAGCTCAGAGACAAGGGGTGGATAGAAACGAAGGATGTCATAAAGAGCGGTATAAAGAACGGACTGGCACTGGAACTGGGGCCAGGACCCGGCTATCTCGGCCTCGAATGGCTGAAATACACTACCGGTACGTTTCTCATAGGGCTTGACATCAGTGGGGACATGATATCAGTCGCCGAACGAAACGCTAAAGAGTACGGTCTTTCCGACAGGGCCGACTACGTACAAAGCAGCGGGGATAAAATGCCGTTCAAGGACGAGACATTCGACGCGGTATTCACGAACGGCTCGCTGCACGAGTGGAGCGAGCCTGAAAAAACGTTCGACGAGATCCGGCGGGTCCTGAAAAGGGGCGGTCGGGTTTTTATCTCCGACTTGCGAAGAGACATGCTTTTTCTTATCAAATGGTTTCTCTGGATCAATTCAAAGCCCAGGGAAATGCGGCAGGGCCTTGTCACTTCAATCAACGCGGCGTATACTCCTTCAGAGCTGGAAACGCTGATAAAAGGCACGAAATTGAATAAGTGCGCGGTGTCCGGTAATCCGATCGGGGTGAAACTCACGGGTGTGATGAATTAATGACGCAGGAAATCTATCGGGGTCAGATCTTTACTTGTGAATTCCATTTTATATCTGTTGTGCATTTGAAATTTCACCCGCAACTCGCCTGGACATCCCGGCGCGGCGCGGCATCATAGAGGCAACCGATCCCTGGAACACACTGAAGTTCAATCCTGGTACCGAGTACGAATGGCCCTGCGTCACGACACCAGCAGGTGACCGTGTTGATTTCCGAACCATGCCGCCTGCCAAGTCTGGGGTTACTGATTTCCAGTATCTTCCAAACGTTTCCTCCGGCTGGTTTGCCGTCACAGACGCCGAAGCACAGGTTGGCTTCGGCATGGTTTTTCCGACGGATGTCATTCCTCACCTAGCACTCTTTAGATCGGTCGGAGGCTGGCGCGGACAGCATTTGGTCAGCGTGGAGCCCTCGGTTGGCTATCCCTACGACCTGGCGATCGCGAAGGAGACCGGGAATGTGGGACATATCGAGGCTGGCGCAACTTTGGAAGCGACGATCAAAGCGATTGCATATGGAGGGGTGGAAGCCGTCGAACGGATCGAGCCTGACGGATCGGTGGTCGCCATGCGATGATTTCGCTGTCCCTCGTTCCTGCTGTCTCCTCGATGCTCATGAAAACTCCTCTCGGGCGTCTCCAACGATATTGACGGGCATACCCAGGTGTTTTGCAGCTGCGGCCAGCTCCTGCACTATGTTTCCGTAATTGATAGCGGTTTGTAGAAATGACCCAAAGATCATCCCTTTCTTTTGTAGTGGAGCAAACATAAAAGGAAACTGCTCCCCTTGATCATGGCCAGGATGAAGCAGGTATTCTTCAATCCCAAAATCGGCAGGAGGCCCACTCCGCCTATGAGTCCTCCAAAATACCCTCCAAGCAAATCCGCGGCGTACAGCAATCCCGCAGTGTGCCCAAGTCCACTCTCGCGCCTATCGGTATCGAGCAAGAGCTGGCTTGCCAGCGGAAATTCAAATCCAATTAAAATCCCTGAGAAGAAGGACATCAAGAGAAAAACCGTATAATAAACCACCGAGGAGGACTCCCTCTCTATAGAGAGGGACGGGAGGATGAGTACAAGGGGAAGAACAAGGGCAAATATAATGAGACACAGTTCTGTTGTTAAAAATACAAGAGAGCGCCTTTCAATTCTGTCCAGACACCGGGTAATGGAGAAACTACTGATTGCCACCCCCACCATGAAGATCGTTACCAGGATCCCGATCTGATAGTAGAGATACCCGAAGGTGGTCTGGAATGTAAAGATGATGGCCAGGTCAAATATCATACCTGCAAATCCTGTAGTACAGATGGCATAGGGGAGAGAAATTCTTCCCGTCCAGGGTCTTTTCATGAATAAGAGTGCCAACAGGAGGGTCAGGACAGCTAGCAGGACTGCGAACAGCGTAAGACTCAACCCTTCGATCCATGTAAAGAAGCCTGTGAGATAGGGGGAGAAGAGCGCGTTCCAGTAGGCAAGGTTGAAAAAGACTCCCAGGGGATGAAAATCGGAGTTGATATGGGTCTCGGCTCTCTCCATGTTTTGGGCAAACCATGTGAGCCATCTTTCATGAAGTCGGTGCTCAATGTAGGCAGGGGTGAAAAGATTGGAATTGATCTGCCTCGTGTCGAGGCGCTGTATCATCTCTTCGGGGGTAACGGTTTCCAGTTTCTCTGAATCAGAGGCGAAATAGAGGTTAACATCGCCCGGGATTACTCTCACGTGCCTATACACGCTTTTAAGGGTCTCAAGGATACATCCATTTAAATCTCTCAATTCTGGACCAAGGTAGGTGAGCGAACCTGGAAGGGTGAGCGCGATGATTCCGTCCCGGTTCATCCTCTCCTTAGCCATGGAGAAGAATTCACGGGAGAACAGCCTGTTTGTCTGCAATTCCTGCGGTGCGGAAAGGCCAATGAAGATGACGTCATATCGATCCGTGGTCCTTTGGACGAAAAACCTGCTGTCAGTGTAATGGATTCTCACCCTACTGTCCGAAAGCTCCGATTGGGTCAAGGGGGTTTCGTATGTTTCGATCAATTTCAGCAGGAGCGGGTCAAGTTCCACGTAACCCAGCTGCTCCACGGGGTGCTTGAGGATTTCGTTAATCATGCCGCCGGCTCCCCCGCTGAGAACCAATACTGATTCGGGGTTTTCATGGAAGAGCATGGAGAAGTGGACAAAGTCTTCCACCTGGGCGATATCGGGAACAGGCGTGGTTATGGATGGAATCCCATCGGTGAAAAAGGTGAACTGCTCGCCCCGTTCAGTGACCGTGATGTTCCCATAGATGGAGTTTTCGTTGTGGAGTACATTGAGATTTCGCCACTGCTTCCTAATGGAGGAGACATGAACCACTGAGGACAGTGGTGAAAAGAGGAAACCCATAACTGCCACGGTGAGGAAGATCGAAAACAGAAGGATTGTGTTTCGAACAGGGCCGCCTGCTGACCCGTGCTTCGGCCAGAGCAGGAATACGGAGATAAGCGTATTGAGCAGTGAAGTTCCGAAGGCGATCTGAAAGGAGTGGAAATTTTGAATCACAAGGAAGGTTATGAGCAGTCCGCCTGCAATAGACCCTATCGTTTCATACACATAGACCCTTCCAATAGAGGAGGCGTCCTCTCTGAAGAGCAGGGAGTAGTTTCTGCATCCCAATGTAAAGAGGGCACCGTGGGGAAGTGCCACGGGCAGCAGGATAAGAAATGATGAGAAAAGTATTGGAGCAAAACCCGCAGCCTCTCCGGGTGTGCTGAACAAAATATTTTTTATTATTCTGGTCTGGTAAATGGAGAAGGGAAGGGCTATGGAAAAGCATATCTGGAACAGTACATAGAGCTCGAGTTTCCTCTTCGCCCTTTCTACTGCTTTACCGACTGCAAATGATCCTGCCGCCTCCAGGATCATCCAGTTGGCGAGTATGATTCCGATAATCAGTTCATTGCCTAAAAAGGTGACGAGGAGCTCTCTCAGCAGGACAATCTGGGCAACGATGCCGCTGAGTCCCATGATGAGCAGAGACACTTTGAGGGGAAGGGTCTCTGACAGGGTTTCAGTTCTTTCGCTGCCCTTCGTAGATATTCCAGGTCGCCATGGTTTTGAAGTCAAGGTTGATTAATCCATATTTACGAACTCATCCCACTGCCTCGGACAGCACCTGCAGCTTTCAAAGATTGAGTATGCTTCTTCGACCCTCCATATCAATTGCCCTTCATTTTCCAATCTCTCATATGCTGGGGTCCAATTTTTGTCTCTACTGCGAGGGATGGCATGGAGATGCGAGGAGGACAGGAGAAAGGATCCCCCCATGAGGAGGGAGCTTTTAATAAACTCGCGGCGTGTGACTTTCATAGAAACAGTCCACTGCGTTTGTTTCTGAGGTCCTTGCTTGGGTAAATTTTACAACTATCCGAGTATTTTGCAAGGGGCTCTCTGCTCATTCTGCCCATGATAGCACGTTAAAATGCTTGGCGTATGGGGAGCTGATCGTGGAAAAGGCTCTCCCTTACTCAGGTGTGGACGAAAAACCCATTACAGGATACTATAACATCATGGAAAAGTCGGGGCGGGATAGGGACTCGTCCAGTTTCCAGCTAACGAGAAGGGATTTTCTCAAGTTATGCGGGACGGGTTTCTGTGCGCTCTCCCTCTCCTGCCTGCTCGGTTGGCCAAAACTCACCCAGGCACAGATAGTAAAAAAGGGTTTTATAAATACGAAGCTCTCCCCCTACTTCACACCACTTGATAAAAAGGAAATCCGCTGCGAGCTGTGCCCACGCCACTGTCGAGTACCAAGGGGAAAGAGGGGCTATTGCGGGGTGCGGGAAAATCGGGGAGGAAAATACTACAGCCTTGTCTACGGGAACCCCTGCGCCTTCAATCTGGACCCGATAGAGAAGAAACCACTTTTTCACGTCTTGCCATCCACGGCTTCCCTATCCATTGCGACCGTTGGATGCAACTTTCACTGCAAATTTTGCCAGAACTGGGAGATATCACAATCTTCTCCTGAAGATGTGTACAGCTACGACGTGCCGCCAGAGATGGTTGTTCAGAAGGCCAGGGAGATGGGAGCTCATTCAGTTGCCTATACCTATGCGGAACCAACCATATTTATCGAATACATGCTGGATACGGCCATGCTCGTTAGGAAGGCGGGCCTTCTGAATGTCATGCACTCCAATGGTTTTATCAACAGGGAGCCTCTCGAGCACCTGTGCGCCGTGCTCGATGCAGCCAACATCGATCTGAAGAGTTACACTGAGACATTCTACCGGGAGCTGTGCAGCGGGCATCTCAATCCGGTCCTCGAAACGTTGAAAACGCTGAGAAGAGAGGGAGTACACTTGGAGATCACGAACCTTGTTATCCCTACACAAAACGACGACATGTCAATGGTAGGGGACATGTGCCGCTGGATAAGGGAAGAACTGGGCGAGGACACGCCGATCCATTTCGCACGTTTTTATCCTTTGTACAAGCTCAAGACCCTTCCCCCCACACCGGTTGCCACGCTTGAAAAAGCCAGAAAGGTCGCACGGGATGCAGGGCTCAACTATGTGTATATCGGAAACGTTCCGGGGCATGAGGGAGAGAACACCATCTGCCCGAGATGCGGAAAGATGATCGTACGGCGGGCCGGATATATGGTTGGCGAGATCAATGTACAGGGCGGAATGTGCACATACTGCGGAAAACCCATACCCGGTATCTGGGCATAGGCTTGCCCGGTACAGGGCCATACAAGATTATCGATAGGATCGTTTCCGGCCTTTCCTATTCTACCTGTTTGTGCTGAAGAAGTCCTGAGCGTTCTTCCAGTAGATGTTTTCCAGAACATCATGGGGCAGGCCCAATCCATTAATAACCGTGGACTGGCCCTCACTGTCTTCATCGGGGAATGGAAGCTTCTCATTTTGCACATCTGTTTCCCAAAACAATCTCTGTGCCCAGTATCGCCTTGCATAGTAGCCTTCTGCCGTGTCGTCCCATCCCAGGGAGAGGTCGCTTGCAAAGAGTATCCTCTTCTGGTATTTGATCATAAACTTCCGAGCTTCCCCCGGATCACGCCCCAACTCTCTGATAATCCATTTAGTTGAGGCTGTATCAACGTACAGGTTTGCATAGCTGTCCAAAAGAGAGGCCAGGAGAGGCAAATTCTCCGGTTCAGGCAAGCTCCCGAAATGAACGCTGATTACCCGAAGCCCGGGGTGGCGTTCCAGTACAGATATGAATTCATCGATTGCCTGTCTCTTTGTACGGTAGCGTTTGACATCCAAGTATTTCCGCGCGTACCAGATGTCGGGATCAGCGACGTGTATATCAATCGGAAGTGCATACTCCTCGATACGAGAGAAAACCTGATCGAATTCTGGAAGTGACATGGCAAATGGTTTACGCGCATTGGCAAAGTCGAGAAAGCGCGGCCCGAACCACATTTTCACCGTGTCGTACTTATAGGTATGGGCTTCATCCACTGCGGTGAGAAGTTTGTGTGTGTCATGGAGTGCAAATGCATCCATGGGAAGATAAAGTGCAAAGGAAAACCTTTCGGCTTTTCCCCTGTTCTCCAATGAACGCTTTACCTCAGGGGAGGCGATTCCCATGTACCGTTCAACGCCGTACACATTCGCCCACTTCTCGTAGTCGGAAAAAGCCTTGGCATCCCACACATGTA
>CBFDDP010000107.1:0-11211 GCA_965603595.1 uncultured bacterium | reverse complement strand
TCCCGTTGGTCGTACCACGGGCACTCCCGTTGGTCGCCTTCGGCGAAATATTAAAGAGGTATAGCATAATCGGAGGAAGTAATGGGTCAAAAGGTTAATCCAATTGGCCTCCGTCTCGGGATTATAAACACCTGGGATTCGAGGTGGTATTCAAGGAAGGAATACGCGAAGAATCTTCACGAGGATATCGCCATTAGAACGTACATAAAGAAAAGGCTTCGAAATGGTGAGGTGTCGAAGGTGGAAATCATTCGATACCCCGAAAAGATCAATGTTATCATTCATACAGCGCGGCCAGGTATTGTCATTGGAAGGAAAGGCGCAGAAGTCGAGGCTATCAGTAAGGAACTGGCAAAGTTCACTGACAAGGATATTCAGATAAAGATCAAAGAGGTGAAGAATCCGGTGCTCGATGCTGAACTCGTTGCACAGAGCATTGCCCGACAGCTCGAAGGCAGGGTTGCTTTCAGGCGGGCAATGAAGAAATCCATCGCCACCAGTATGCAGGCTGGGGCACTGGGTATCAAAGTCAACTGTGCAGGCAGGCTTGGCGGTGCGGAGATGGCCAGAACCGAAACCTACAAAGACGGTATGATACCTCTGCATACCTTCAGGGCGGACATAAGCTACGGATTCACCCAGGCAAACACCACCTTCGGTACGATCGGTGTCAAAGTCTGGATTTACAAGGGAGAGGTTTTTAGACAGGATACCAGACAGGATGCAGGTGTTCTCCTGAAAAAGAAGAAGAGTCCTGTTGGCACCTGATTGCCCCAGGAGAATAGGTAGGGAATTCCATGTTACAGCCCAGTAAATTCAAGTACAGAAAAAAACAGCGCGGCAGGATGAGAGGTTCTGCCTCGAGGGGATACCTGCTCAACTTTGGTGAGTACGGACTCTCGGCACTGGAACCGGGATGGATCACCAACCGTCAGATCGAAGCTGCCCGTGTTGCGTTGACCAGATACATGAAGCGCGGTGGAAAGGTGTGGATACGTGTGTTCCCCGATCATCCATACACGAAGAAACCGGCAGAGACGAGAATGGGCAAGGGAAAGGGGGCTCCTGAGGGTTGGGTCGCCATAGTGAAACCGGGAAAGGTTATGTTCGAGGTGAGCGGTGTTTCCGAGGAGATGGCACGTGAAGCCATGCGGCTCGCATCGCACAAGTTGCCCATTAAGTGCAGATTCGTGGAGAGAATGACCATTTAAGAGGACCGATTATGAAACGTAATCTGGCTGAGATGACCATCGAGGAGCTGCATGAGCTCAAGGAGAAGCTGACCAAGGATTATCGGGTATTCCGGTTTAATAAGCTGATGGGACAGCTTGAAAATGCACTGAAGATTCGGGAAACGAGACGTGACATCGCCCGTATCAATACAATGCTGCGGGAATATGAGCTCGGCATCCGGAGCAAGTAACGAAAACAACCCGGAGGTAGCTGTGTCAGTAAAAAAAGTACGAGTTGGAACAGTCGTTTCTAACCTGATGGATAAGACCGTCGTTGCGCGCGTGGAAATGCTCAAAAAGCACGCCATGTACAAGAAGTACATAAAGAGATCCAGGAAGTACAAGGTTCACGATGAACGCAATGAGTGTAACATCGGTGATACCATTCGTTTTGTTGAAACGAGACCCATCAGCAAGGCGAAGTGCTGGAAGCTGGTGGAAATCATAGAGCGAGCTAAATAAAGGGAAGAGTATGATACAGTCTGAGACATACCTGAATGTGGCGGATAACAGTGGTGCAAAGAAGCTCCTATGCATTAAGGTTCTCGGTGGTTCAAGAAGAAGATATGCATCCATCGGTGATATCGTCGTGTGTTCAGTGAAAAATGCCCTTCCCAATGCTCAGATTAAAAAGGGTGACAAGGTTAGGGCTGTCATAGTCAGAACCAACAAGGAGATCCGTCGTCCGGACGGCAGCTACATACGGTTCGATGACAATGCGGCGGTCGTGGTTGATACGCAGATGAACCCGAGGGGTACAAGAATATTTGGTCCCGTCGCGCGTGAGCTACGTGACAAGAACTTCATGAAAATTGTTTCACTCGCACCTGAGGTGCTTTAGTATCTGCGGCGTTTGTAGCGCGCAACGATACGCAGGGGGAAGAAAGAATGAATGTTCTGGTAAAGAAAAACGATAGGGTGAAGGTTCTCACGGGAAAAGACAGGGGCAAGAGCGGGAGAGTCCTCTTCGTGGACAAGAGTGGTAAGCGTGTAATTGTTGAAGGATTAAATATAGTAAAAAAAACGCAGCGCCCCACGCAGCAGAACCAGAAAGGCGGCATCATGGATATCGAGGCGCCCCTGCAAATTTCCAATGTCATGGTTTTATGTCCAAAATGTGACAAACCCTCACGTATCAGGAAGAAGACGCTCGAGGACTCGGGTCGTGTCCGGATCTGCGGGAAGTGCGGTGAAATACTCGATAAGGTGTAGTGAACGGAGAGGATAGAGCCCAATGGTACCACGGTTGAAAAGCAAATACAGAGAAGAGATTGTGGGCCTCATGCAAAAGGAGTTCAGCTATAAAAACATCATGCAGGTCCCGAAGCTTGAAAAGATAGTGTTGAACATGGGGCTTGGTGAGGCCATCGAGAACAAGAAACTACTCGAAACGTCACTCGAGGAGATGGCACTTATCAGCGGTCAGCGGCCCGTCAAAACCAGGGCAAAGAAATCGGTCGCATCCTTCAAAGTTCGCAAAGATATGGAAATCGGATGCAGGGTAACACTTAGAGGAGATCGGATGTACGAATTCTTCGATCGTTTCATAAACATCGCTCTCCCCAGGGTGAGGGATTTCAAGGGTGTTTCAAAGAATTCATTTGATGGCCGGGGGAATTTTGCCGTTGGCATAAAGGAGCAGATTATTTTCCCGGAGATCGATTACGATAAGGTAGAAAAGATTCATGGTATGGATGTGGTGATCTGTACCAGTGCGAAATCTGATGAGGAAGCGCATAAGCTGCTCGAAGCATTCGGTATGCCCTATGGCCGCTAAGCGTCCATAGTGCAGGGGGGCCATACGGACGATAGACGACTGCACGGCAAATAGGCCCCAGGGTCGCTAAAGGACGCATGCACAGAGCCTTATGTCAGATAGGCCGTATGCCCGATAGGAGGTAAGGATGGCAAAGAAATCTCTCATCGCAAAGGCGAAGAAAACGCCGAAGTACAAATCGCGCCGCTACAATCGCTGTAAGATCTGCGGGCGTCCACGGGGCTATTTGCGGAAGTTTGAAATGTGCAGAATCTGCTTTCGTAAACTGGCCAGTGAGGGGATGATACCTGGTGTGACAAAGTCGAGTTGGTAGAACCCCATAAAATATCTATTGAGAGGTTTAAAAAGTGAGTCAGTCAGATCCAATTGCCGATATGTTGACAGTTTTAAGGAATGCAAACAGAGGAAAAAAGGAAAAGGTAGATATACCGGCGAGTAAGCTGAAGATGGAGATCATCAAGATATTCAAGAACGAGGGCTATATCAAGAATTTCAAGCTCATCGATGATGACAGAAAATCATACATACGTGTTTATCTGAAGTATACACCAAAGGGAGAATGTGTGATCCATGATCTGCAGAGGGCTTCGAAGCCGGGCCTGCGCATGTACCGAAGAAAGCATGAGCTGCCCAGGATATTCAACGGTTATGGCACATCCATTGTATCAACATCCAAGGGCGTGTTGACCGACAAGAAAGCCCGTGAACAGGACGTGGGTGGTGAGATTCTCTGCTATATCTGGTAGAGGGAAACAGAATTCTTACGAGGATTGAGAGAAATATGTCGCGTATAGGTAAGTTGCCCATTGCAATACCGGAAAAGGTTCAGTTTAATTACACAGACTCGATTGTGAAGGTGGAGGGACCGAAGGGAAAGCTGGAAAGGCAAGTTGCGTTCGCAGGTTCTATCAAGATTGAGGATGGGAAACTCATCGTCCTGCCGGGTAGTGAAGACAAGCAGTCGAGGGCACAGCATGGACTCATACGCTCTCTGCTCAGCAACATGGTGGTGGGGGTAACAGAGGGTTTCAGCAGGACATTGAAGATTGTTGGTGTCGGGTATAAAGCTCAGGCACAGGGAAGGGTACTTCAGCTCAACCTCGGCTATTCCCACCCAATCACCTATGCTATACCCGAAGGAGTCGATGTACAGACTCCAGACCCCAACACGATCATTGTGACAGGTATTGACAAGCAAGCTGTGGGACAGTGCGCTTCAGAGATCAGGAAGTTCAGGAAGCCCGAACCCTTCAAGGGCAAGGGTGTCAGGTATGCGGATGAGCATATCAGGCGCAAAGCCGGAAAAACTGCGGTTAAGTAAAGCCGGTGAATTCGCGGATAAAAGGGAAGTGCGGTCAGTACGCACACATGGGGAAAACCTAGAATGGACAAATATGAGAGAAGGACGAGAAGAAAGAAGGGAATACGTAAGAATATTCATGGAACGAAGGTAAAGCCCAGGGTTTCCGTGTACAGGAGCAATCAGCATATATTCGTACAGGCCATCGACGATGAGACTGGGGCTACACTCTGCTCGGCTTCAGATATTGAGGCTGGCGTGAAGCGCAGCACAGAGGGTGCGCTTACCGTTGGTGAAAAACTTGCGGAAAAGCTGAAGAAGGGGAAGGTAAAGGAGGCTGTCTTCGACCGAAACGGCTTTCTCTATCATGGAATAGTCAAATCCGTTGCAGACGGGGTTCGCAAGGGGGGCATAAAGGTATAGTAGACCCCCCGAAAGAGGTGCGCAAGGGGGTATAAAAGTTTAGTAACCTACGGAGTGTGGCGCAAAGGCGGTGTGAAGGTATAGCAAACCTAGGGCAGAGGGCTGCGGGGGTCGGTTTCAGGAGTATGTACTAAGGAGTTACAGGGAGGACTGGTTTTGGCAGAAAGGGTAATGCAGGAAGAAAAGGATGATCAATTCACAGAGAAGCTCGTGAAACTCAACCGTGTTGCCAAAGTTGTGAAGGGAGGCAGGCGTTTCAGCTTCAGTGCACTCATGGTGGTTGGTGATAAAAACGGGCATGTGGGAATCGGTTTTGGCAAGGCCAATGAGGTGTCAGAGGCCATTCGAAAGGGTGTTGATAAAGCGAAGAAGAACATGGTCACGGTAAACATCAAGGGTAATACCATCCCTCATGAGGTATATGGCAATTTTAAGAGTGGAAAAGTGATTCTCAAGCCTGCTTCTCCGGGAACAGGTATTATCGCCGGTGGACCGGTTCGAGCGGTTATCGAGCTTGCGGGAATCAAGGATATTCTGTCAAAGTCTCTCGGGTCCTCAAACGCATTGAGTATCGTCAAGGCGACCATGAATGGACTCACAAGCCTCATGAACCTCAGTGAAGTGCTGGAAGCGAGAGGTAAAACAGTAAAAGAACTCTTTGGATGATAGTGGTGAATCTAGATGGCAAGTACTAAGAAATTGAGAATAACGCTTACAAAGAGTCTCATTGGGGTACCTGAGAAACAGAGAAAAGTCCTTCGGGCGCTCGGGCTCCGGAAAAGGGAGCACGTCGTGGTGCAGGATGACAATCCCATTATCAATGGCATGATATTCAAGGTCAATCATCTGGTTGACGTCGAAAGGGTCAAGAAATGAAACTAGGTGCGCCCGGTGGGGCAGTTAAAAAGAAAAAGATAGTCGGCCGAGGTCCGGGCAGCGGTCGGGGTTGCACATCAGGACGAGGCAACAACGGTCAGAAATCCCGTTCCGGCTACAGCATGAAGATCGGTTTCGAGGGCGGCCAGATGCCTCTGGCCCGAAGAATACCAAAGCGTGGATTCAACAACAGTCAATATGAAAAATCCTTTCAGGTTATCAATCTTCGGGACCTCGAGCGGTTCAATGAAGGTGATGTGATCGACTATGAGATTCTGCTAGCACAGGGACTGGTAGATCGGAAAATGAAATTTGTGAAGCTTCTCGGGAAAGGCGAAATAACGAAGAAGCTCCATGTAAAGGTGCACAGGGCGTCAAAAAAAGCTGTTGAAGCAGTGGAGCATGCGGGCGGCAAGGTGGAGATACTAAGGTAGGACGGGTCAATGGCGAATCAGGGTAATATTGTATTAAACATATTCAGGATTCCGGAGCTTCGTAAACGGGTGTTTTTCACGCTTGCGATGCTCGTTATTTTCAGAATCGGGACCTATATACCGATTCCAGGAATAAACGCGGTTGCCCTCGAGAGGCTCTTCACACAGACGGGTGCCGGTCTGCTCGGTTTCCTCGATCTATTCGCCGGAGGCGCACTCAGGCGGTTTACCCTTTTTGCACTGGGGATAATGCCCTACATTTCAACTTCTATTATTCTGCAGCTTCTCACGGTTGTCGTTCCTGTGCTGGAACGGTTATCAAAAGAAGGTGAAGTCGGTAGGAAGAAGATACAGCAGATTACCCGGTTCGGTACGGTGGTGATTGCGTCCATACAGGGCTTCGCGCTCACCGTGTTCATGAAGTCACAGCCCGATGTGATCGTCAATCCGGGTGTTGGATTTACGGTCACCGCCGTTGTTGCGATTACATCGGGAACACTTTTCCTCATGTGGCTCGGCGAACAAATTACCGAACGGGGAATCGGAAACGGTATATCTATTCTCATATTCATCGGTATCGTTGCCCGTGTACCGGTGGCCTCTAAACAGGTGTACGATCAGATGAAGATCGGTGAGCTCAATCCCATCGTACTCATCGCGTCATTCGGCATTTTTGTCGCAATTGTCGCATTTGTGATTCTCGAGCAGCAGGGACAGCGGCGCATACCCATTCAGCATGCGAAGAAGGTCGTTGGCAGGAAGGTTTACTCTGCTCAGGCAACCTATCTTCCTCTGAAGATCAATCCGTCGGGAGTCATCCCGATCATCTTTGCCTCCTCTGTGCTGCTTTTCCCCGCACAGATAGCGAAGACACTGGGCGCGCGTGCACCCTGGCTTGATCAATTGGCAGCACTGCTTTCTCCCGGAAATGTGTTGTATCTGACACTGTACGCCCTGCTGATCATCTTCTTCTGCTATTTTTACACGCAGATTCAGCTCAATCCCATAGATATTGCGGACAATCTGAAGAAGGTCGGCGGTTATATTCCCGGTATACGGCCCGGCGCAAATACATCTACCTATCTGCAGAGAGTATTGAACCGTATCGTGCTGCCTGGTTCGATCTTCCTTGCACTCATTGCACTCATACCGACTATTATTCAACGGTGGCTCAACCTGCCGTCGGAGATGGCTTTTCTGATGGGGGGGACGTCCCTGCTCATTATGGTGGGTGTTGATCTTGATACCATGAAGCAGATCGAATCTCATCTGCTCATGCGACATTATGAGGGCTTCATGAAGAAGGGCGGAAAGCTGAGGGGCAGAAACCTGTAGCCTTAACATCCGGCGATGACGTCTTGACACTATATGGTGTAACGCTTATTTTTAAGCATTGTGCATTGTAATAGACTCTACTATCTATGGGGAAGAGGGGGCTCATGTCAAAGGAAGAAGCGATCGTTGTTATGGGAATAGTGAGAGAGCCTCTTCCAAATGCCATGTTCAAAGTCGAGCTGGACAATGGACATGTGGTGCTTGCCCATATCTCGGGAAAAATGCGTATGCACAACATACGTATACTGCCCGGCGACAAGGTGAGTCTGGAGCTTTCCCCCTATGATCTGAACAGGGGCAGAATCACCTACAGGTTCAAGTGAGCGAGCAGCCCTTGGACCCGGCATAGCGGGATTTCTGTTGGAGGACGAGAAATGAAGGTCAGGGCATCTGTGAAGCCAATTTGTGATAAATGCAAGATTATCAGGCGTAGAGGGGTCGTTCGTATCATATGCGAAAACCCCAAGCACAAACAGAAACAAAAATAGGGAGGAACGGGGAGATCCATGGCACGTATTGCGGGTGTTGATTTACCAAACAATAAAAGAACTGAGGTTGCGCTCACCTATATTTACGGTATCGGGCTAACAAGGGCGCAGGAAATCATCAAAAAATCCGGTGTAGACCCCGACACGCGTGTGCACAAGTTGACCGACGAGGAAATCGCCAAGCTCAGAAATATCATAGAGAGCGATTACAAGATAGAGGGCGAGCTCAGGTCAGAAGTTGCGTTGAACATCAAGAGGCTTATCGATATCGGTTCCTACCGGGGTTTCCGGCACCGACGTGGAATGCCGGTGCGGGGACAGCGAACCCGAACTAATGCGAGAACACGCAAGGGTAAGAAAAAAACCGTTGCCGGAAGGAAAAAGTAGGGGAGACATATAATGGCAAAGGCTGTCAAAACAAAAGCAAAGAAAAAAGAAAAGAAGAATATCGCCAGTGGTATTGTGCATATTCAGGCAACTTTCAACAATACCATCGTAACGATCACTGACACGCAGGGAAATGCACTGGCATGGTCGAGTGCGGGTAGCCTGGATTTCCGGGGCGCGAAGAAGAGCACACCCTTTGCTGCGCAGATCACTGCGGAGAATGCTGCACGCAAGGCCATGGAGCACGGTCTTCGAGAGGTTGATGTCTATGTGAAAGGGCCCGGCTCGGGCAGAGAGTCTGCCATCAGAACCCTACAGGTTGTGGGTCTTAAGATTAACATGATCAAGGATGTGACTCCCATTCCCCATAACGGATGCAGACCCCGGAAGAGACGAAGGGTCTGATTAAAGCGTGAACCATCGTATAACAGAGGGTGAGATTGGGTGAAGCCGGCGAATATCACCCTTAGATTTCATAGCTTAACTTGCGAAGCTTAATTTTAGCAGCATACTGAATGAGGTATGGAGGACTCATGGGTAGATACAGAGGACCCTCTTGTCGCTTGTGCAGACGGGAGGGAATAAAGCTCATGCTCAAGGGCGAACGATGCCTTTCGAGTAAGTGTGAAATCATGAAAAAGAAATTACCGCCTGGAGTACAGCCCAGGCGGCGGAGTAAACAGTCGGAGTATGGCGTACAGCTTCGGGAGAAGCAGAAGGTAAAGCGGTATTATGGACTGCTCGAGAACCAGTTCCGTAACTACTTCGAGATCGCGTCGAGAAAGAAGGGAGTGACCGGAGAACTTCTGCTGACCCTTCTCGAACAGCGTCTCGACAATGTGGTGTACAGGATGCACTTCGCGTCGTCGAGAAAGGCCGCACGGCAGCTTGTACGGCATGGACATATCATAGTAAACGATAAAAAAGTCGATATCCCTTCCT
Source organism: uncultured bacterium (assembly GCA_965603595.1). Taxonomy (GTDB): domain Bacteria; phylum Spirochaetota; class B62-G9; order B62-G9; family DRHN01; genus JAGLSF01. The sequence continues at coordinate 2,017 of CBFDDP010000107.1, read as the reverse complement.
ATCTTGTGAAGGAGGGCGATGAGGTAGCGGTCAGGGAAAAAAGTAAAAAGATGATTCCCGTGCTTGAATCGCTGAAAGACATATCCCGTGTCGGAACGGTGTCATGGATCGAGGTTGACCCTGACAATGTCAAAGGCAAGTTTCTCTATCTCCCCAAACGTGAGGAGATAGATTTACCTGTCAATGAGCAGCTGATCGTTGAGCTCTATTCCAAGTAATGGAGGAGTGGAATCTTAAAATGGCACATAAAAATCTCTTGAAGGGGATGAAGAGACCAAAATCTCTTGTCATCGAGCATGAGGCTGATACCAAGGATTTTGGGAGAATAATCGCATCACCGCTCGAGAGGGGTTACGGTACGACGCTTGGCAACTCTCTCAGAAGGGTGCTGCTCTCTGCACTGCAGGGATACGCAATCGTTGCCATTCGTATCGAAGCATACAATCCCGAATCAAACAGTATGAAACTCATAACAAATGAGTTCGATACCATTCCCGGAATGGTTGAAGACACCGTCGATTTCATTCTGAATCTGAAGAACGTTCGCGTCCAGCTGAACGATGAAGCGGAAATGAGAACGGTAACTGTGGTGAAAGGAGGTGCGGGGCAGTTCAAGGCAGGCGATATCGCTGTTGATGACAATATTAGGGTGATGAATCCTGATCTTGTACTTGCGAACCTCGCGAAGGACGCAAAAATTACCATCGATATTCAGATCAACCTTGGCCGCGGTTACGAGGCTGCAGAATCACATATGGACGATATCGAAATAATAGGCACCATACCGATAGATGCACTCTTCTCACCCATAACGAAGTCAAACTTCAGGGTGGAGAATGCAAGGGTCGGTCAGCGTGGTGACTATGACAAACTCATACTCGAGGTCTGGACCGACGGAAGAATACTGCCCGAAGATGCCGTTGCAGACGCAGCCAAGATTCTCAAAGACTATCTCCTTCATTTTATCAATTTCAATGAAGAGTATGAGGATGAGGATGAGGGGCATAACGAGGAGCTGGAAAAGATGATGTCGATTCTCGAAACCCCCGTGGAGGAGCTGGAACTGTCAGTGCGCTCCTCCAACTGCCTGAGAAATATCGATATTAGGACAATCGGAGACCTCGCACAGCGTTCGGAGGAGGAAATTTCAAAGACCAAGAATTTTGGGAAAAAATCACTGCAGGAGATAAAGGACAAGCTCGCAGAGTACGGATTGAATCTCGGAATGAAGGATATTCTGGAAGAGAGACTGGGAAAGAAGGAAGTGGAGACTGAAGTATGAGACACCTCAAGAAGGGCCGAAAACTGAATAGAAAAAGTGAACACCGAAATGCTATGTTCAACAACATGATCGAGTCCTTTTTCCAATACGAGAGAATTCAGACGACAGCGGCAAAGGCGAAGGAGTTGAGAAGCCTGAGTGAGAAGATGATCACCAGGGCTAAACAGAATACACTTCACAGCAAGCGAATCGTTCTCAAACGGCTGCACAACAGGGACATTGTGGCTAAACTCTTCGATGAAATTGCACCGAAATATCAGGATGTCCATGGCGGATATACCAGGATACTAAAAATCGGACGCAGGAAGGGCGATGGCGCCCAACTCTCCCTTCTCGAGCTTGTCGATGTCGAGGAGACCGCAGAGCGGAAGCAGAAGGCCAAAGCTGCCGCAGCGCCGAAAAAACCGGTAAAAGCTCCTGCAGCCCGCAGTTCCGCTGAGAAGAAGGTTGCTGAAGGCAAACCTGCAGGTTCGAAAGCGGGCACCCTAAAACCAAAGGCAGCAGCGAAGACGACGACGAAGACAGAGGCGCCAAAGGCCGAAAGGGCGGAGAAACCTAAACCGAAACCTGCAAAAGCGAAGACAGCCACCACGGGTACAAAGTCTGCATCCTCCCCTAAGCCGGCGGGAAAAAAGACCCAGGCAAAGAGCAGTGCTTCGGGTGTAAAAGGGGAAAAGGCAAAGACACCGGCACCGAAGCCCAAGGCGGTCAAGCCAAAAACCTCTGCCGCCAAGC
>CBFDDP010000106.1:0-11333 GCA_965603595.1 uncultured bacterium | reverse complement strand
ATGCGTTAAAGGTACTTTAACCGCTTTACAAGGCTGCACGCAATTGCAGCGGGAGCGCCCAGGCGCTCCTTCAACTGGAAAACTATCAAACTACTAATGGAGGAGTGGCATGGCAGTAAAAGTTGCTATCAATGGGTTTGGAAGAATAGGAAGGAACGTCTTCCGCGTCGCATCGAAAAGAACTGATGTGGACATAGTGGCTATCAATGATATGTTTACACCCGATCAGCTCGCGCACCTGCTCAAGTACGATTCCGTATACGGACAGTTCGACGGATCGGTGGAAGTTGATCAGGATAGACTCAAGGTAAACGGAAAAACGAGCAAGGTTTCTTCTGAGAAGGATCCGTCAAAGCTTCCCTGGAAGGCCCTGGGTGTCGATCTTGTCATAGAGTCGACTGGTGTCTTCAGGAAGCGGGAACAGTGCGCAATGCATCTGGAAGCCGGTGCCAGGAAGGTTATTCTTACGGTCCCCGCAAAGGATGAGATCGACCGAACGATCGTTCTCGGTGTGAACGAGGAGATGCTGAAGTCCGAAGATAAAATCGTCTCAAATGCATCCTGTACTACGAACTGCCTTGCACCCATCACCAAGGTGCTTCACGATAACTTCACTATCAAGAGCGGAATGATGACCACGGTGCATGCATACACGAGCGACCAGCGCCTCATCGATACGCCTCACAGTGACATGCGCAGGGCCCGGGCAGCTGCCCTGAACATCATCCCGACCACAACCGGTGCTGCTAAAGCGATCGGCAAAGTCATCCCGGATCTCAACGGGAAGCTTGATGGAATGGCTCTGCGGGTTCCAACACCAATCGGTTCCCTCGTCGACCTCGTTGCTGAGGTTGAAAAAGACGCGAGCGTTGATGCGATCAATGCAGCCATGAAGAAGGCATCTGACGGACCGATGAAGGGCATACTGCAGTACTGCGATGATCCCATCGTGAGTTCTGATATTGTGGCAAATCCGTACTCTTCAATCTTTGATTCACTTGCGACCATGACGGTTGGTAAAAAGCTTGTCAAACTCATCTCCTGGTACGATAACGAGTGGGGATACTCCAACAGGGTTGTTGATCTTATCGGTAAACTAATCTAGTGCAGGAGATCCACTTCATGATCAACAAGAAGAGTATTCGGGATGCTGAGCTTTCCGGACAACGGGTAATCATGCGGGTCGATTTCAACGTACCCCTCGATAAGGAGGGAAACATAACCGATGATACCCGGATTCGGGCCGCACTCCCGAGCATTGAACACATCTTGAAGCAGAATACCAAGCTCATCCTCATGAGCCATCTCGGGAGGCCCAAAGGGCAGGTCTCCGAAGAGCTTCGTCTCTCTCCGGTGGGAAAAAGGGTTTCAGAGCTCCTCAGTAAAGAGGTTATTGTTACCAGGGACAGCATCGGTGAAGAGACCAAAAAGATCATCTCGGGCATGCAGACTGGTGATGTTGCTCTCCTCGAAAACCTCCGGTTTTACAAGGAGGAGGAGGCGAACGATGACGAATTCGCCAAGGCTCTCGCTGAGTATGCGGATGTATATGTGAACGATGCCTTTGGTACCGCACACAGGGCCCATGCATCCACTGAGGGCATTGCACATCATCTACCGGGCCTTGCAGGCTTTCTTATGGAGAAGGAGATCAGTTTCTTGGGAAAACTCCTGCACGCTCCTGAAAAACCATACGCAGCCATCATCGGTGGTGCCAAGGTTTCTACGAAGATTGGAGTGCTGGAGAAACTTCTCGAAAAGGTTGATGTACTCATTATCGGTGGCGGAATGAGTTACACCTTTCTCAAGGCAAAGGGGTTTGAGGTCGGTCATTCACTCATGGAGGCCGAAAAGGTCAGCCTTGCCTTTGAGCTCATCAAGAAAGCGGATGAGAGGGAAGTAAAATTGCTCCTTCCTGCTGATCATCTTGTTGCGGACAAGGTGGAGGAGACCGCCCGTGTGAAAACCGTTGATACCAACGCCATTCCGCCTGATATGATTGGAGTCGATATTGGCCCAAAGACTGTCCGGGCTTACAAAAAGGAGATCAAACAGGCCAGAACAGTCCTGTGGAATGGCCCTATGGGCGTTTTTGAAATCGAAAAGTTTGCCCGGGGTACCAATCAGATCGCCAAGGCCCTGGCCTCGAGTAAGGCCACGACAGTCGTCGGCGGTGGTGATTCTGTTGCTGCTGTGAACAAGCTTAAACTCGCTGAGAGCATCAGCCATGTGTCTACAGGTGGCGGTGCGTCACTCGAATTCCTGGAGGGAAAGGATCTTCCGGGTATTCAGGCCCTGGCAGACAAATAATCACCCCAGTAGCGAAGAGTTGAATATTAGGCAGCACAGTCCTTACGGTCCAAACTGGTAAGGACTGTGTTTTTTCAGAAAGAAAGGATGATATAATGAGAAGAGCACTCATTGCTGCAAACTGGAAGATGTTTCTGAATAGAGAATCCGGCACCCAGTTGGCGATGGCCCTGGCGAAGAAAACTGCTGATGTCAAGGATAGGGACATACTCATATGCCCCGCTGCGCCTCTCCTCAGCGACGTATCGGCGGTCATTCAGGACAGCCGGATTCAACTTGGTGCTCAGAACATGTACTTCGAAAAGGAGGGGGCATTTACAGGGGAGGTATCAGCAGACATGCTCCTCTCTGTGGGGTGTAGCCACGTACTCCTCGGACACAGCGAACGGAGACATGTTTTCGGTGAGGATGATAGGCTCGTCAATAAAAAAGTGTTGTTCGCACTCAAGGCGGGTCTGAAACCGGTTCTCTGTGTCGGTGAACTCCTCGAAGAACGGGAAGCGGGAAACACGGAAAAGGTGGTTGGGCGCCAGGTGGTGAAGGGTTTGGAAAATGTTGACGCTCCCGCACAGATAACCATTGCCTATGAACCTGTCTGGGCCATAGGTACTGGTAAAACTGCGACACCGGAAGATGCGGACACCGTCCAGGCCTATATCCGAAAGACAGTTGCCGACATCTATAGCCCGGATATCGCGGACAACTTGCGTATACTGTACGGGGGCTCTGTGAAGCCGGATAACATGGGCGGTCTCATGGCAAAGGACAGTGTCGATGGTGCACTTGTTGGGGGGGCCTCTCTGAAGGCAGATTCATTTTGCGATATTATAGGTTTTACTTGAGCCATGCTGACATGGACACTCATTTGCTGTACATTTTCGGAAAAAAATAGTATAGTATATGTGCTTATGCCTCATATACTCACAGATTGAAAGGTATCATCTATGATTGTTGCACTCACCGCACTCTTTTTTGTCGTTGCGGTCCTCATGATGATTATCATACTTATCCAGCCTGGAAGCGGCGGTGGTCTCGGTTTTATCGGGGGGGGAAGCCAGTCAGCCTTTGGTACACAGACGGGTAACGTCATGACAAAGCTGACCACTGTGCTTGCCGCACTCTTCTTCATTACGGCCTTTACGCTGGGTTATCTCAATTCACGAACATCCAGGGTTGATACGAAGGAGATACAGCAACTGCAGGAAGCGGCTGAGAAGCTTCCCGCGGAGGAGGCCAGCGAGGCTGGTTTCGGCGAGGAGATAGGCGTCGACATTTCAGACACCAACGAGTAACCGGTTTACTGTATCTTTATCTTCTATACTTAAAAACAAGTTTTCAGCACCTCTTTCCGTATATCATTCGACAGGAAGGAATGCGATACAGCCTCCCTGTTTATCTTCTTAAAATCATCACTCCCCAATCCGTAATACCTGGCACAGATCTCATATTCATGTACAAGGTCTATGTTCATAAGCCGGGGATCATCCGAGTTGATTGAGAGGGGGATTCCCCTCCTGTAGAACAGAGGCAGCGGATGTTCCTCGATGGATGACACAGAGTGTGTGAGCCAGTTGGATGTGGGACAAAGCTCGAGCATAATTCCCTCGTCCCGCATCCTGTTCAACAGGGAATCATCACCCATGGCCTGTATACCGTGTCCTATTCGCCGGGGTTTGTAAAGATCCATTGATTTCTTCACGCATCGAGCATCGGTGTTTTCACCTGTGTGGACGGTAATGCCGAGCCCTGCAGAGGCAGCCCTGTTGATGAGCGTCACAAACTCCTCATGCGCTATCTTCAATTCATCATCTGCGAGGTCGAAACCGCATATTCTTTCCGCATGTTTGTATCCTCCCCGGGCATAACGTATGAGGTCCTCGGTTGCTCGATGGTTGACGCTATAGTCGAAGGGGCGGGGAATAATGCCGATGAGGCCGACCTGTATAGGGTATTTCTCCATACCCTGGTCAATGCCGTCGAGTACTGCTTCGATGATTTCATCGTTACCCAGGTCATTCTTGCCGGCTGAGATAAAAGGTGGAGCGAAACGAAGCTCCAGGAGCTTGACACCATCCCGGTGGGCATCCTCCACATTCTCGAAGGCAACTCGCTTGATTGCGTCGTAGGAGCAGAGTACCTTCTGTGTGATCGAGAAGCTCTGCAGCACCTCCTGCAGATTGTTCATGGGTTCCCCGATGGTTGCTCTTTCGGCCAACTCTGCATCGGAACATCCGAGGTCCAGGTTGTGGTGAGCGGCGAGCTCGGCTATCGTTTCGAGCCGAACGCTTCCATCAAGGTGCCTGTGAAGCTCACATTTTGGAAGTGCACGAATAGCATTGCGGTTCAGCAAGTGTAACAACCTCTCTGTCTCATGAAAGTGATGTACAACCACAACTCGTTTTCATTATATTAGAGTTCATGGCTACCGGTATAATTTTTCTTATAGTAATTATTATACTTGGCTTCACTGTTGTCATCCTCTTTCTGCTGAGAATACATCGGGGCAGAAAGGATGATCAAGCCTTCATCCTGCTTCAGAACCAGATCACTGAGGTAAACAAGACACTGGGTGATAATCTGAACAGGCAGTTCAGCCAGAGTTCCCGAATCATTCAGGAAGTTACTGAGAAGCTGACAAAGCTCGACGAGACAAACAAGCAGGTCGTTGGTTTCGCAGAACAGCTCAGAAGCCTGGAAAATGTGCTCACCAACCCGAAACAGCGAGGTATACTGGGCGAGTACTTTCTGGAGACTCTGCTGAAGAACGTACTTCCGCCGGCAGCCTATCAGATGCAGTACCGGTTCAAAGATGGTGAGGCCGTTGACGCGGTCATCTTTGTCAAGGACCGAATCATACCAGTGGATTCGAAATTCTCTCTGGAAAACTACAACAGGCTCGTCGAGGAGCAGGACCCTGCAGCCAGAAACCGGCTCGAGAAACAGTTCAAGCAGGATGTAAAGAACCGTATCGATGAAACGGCGAAGTATATACGGCCACATGAGAAGACCATGGATTTTGCATTCATGTTCATTCCCTCTGAAGGCATATACTATGATTTACTTATAAATCGCATAGGCACCATCAAGGCCCAGACCCGCGACCTGATCGAGTATGCCTTCAAGGATAAACATGTCATCATTGTCTCTCCCACATCCTTCTTCGCCTATCTCCAGACCGTTCTGCAGGGATTGCGGGCGCTTCAGATCGAGCAATCGGCGCAGCAGATCAGGGAGCGTGTGGAACAATTACAGAAGCACCTCATATCATACGATGACTTCATGAGGAGGCTCGGCAACAACCTGGGGACCACGGTAAACATGTACAACTCGGCGTACAGCGAGTTTAAAAAGGTCGACAAGGACGTGACCAGGATCACTGAGCAGGAATCGGGTATCGAACCGCTGGAGATCGATAAGCCTCAGGCCTAGAAAATCCCCTGGTGTATACTTCCTTCTACGGGTGAGAAGACCTTTTCGAGGAGTATGCGGTCATTGATGCACACTCCGTCATTTCATGGTAATGAGTATCTTTTTTCATTAATCTAAATAATATAAGAAGTTACAGCCTTTTGACATCGGGATTCTAAGGGAAAATCTAAGGAAAACTCGTTTATTTTCCCGCTTCCACCATCTTACGTAATAGTAAAATCTATACCGTTTCATCTTTTATCACCTCTTATATTTTATTTGTCGTGTTACCTGTACAAGCCTCTCCACACTCTCACGGTCATATGTGCCGAATGTCATTTCCGGTGTGGAGTGTCCCATTATCTGCATGAGCTCGCGTGGCGGCACATTGTTGTCACTGCACATCTTATCAAATCCATGACGTAGGGCGTGGGGATTTATCAGGGGTAGACCACATGCTCTGAGGATAGATTTAAAACGTTTTTTTGCCCATGATTGTTGATTAAGGGGTTTGCCTGTATAGCCAGGAAATAACCATTTGTTCCCCCCGACTTTCAAATACCACTCTTTCAATATCGGCTCGAGATCGGGAAGTATCGGCACCGTCCGGGGTTTGCCCTTAGAGCTTGGTCGAACTGGTTTCACTACTCCACTATAGAACCGGAAGTCAATGCGTATTATATGCTCGTTAAATAAAATCTTCTCTTTCATCAAGGCCATGCATTCAGATATTCTTATTCCGGTAAATCCGAGTATTCCTATTATGCACCGATCTCTCAAGTCAATATGTTCATTATAGATTACACTGATAATCTGTTCCGGTGTGAGGATCTCAGGCTTGGCTATTTCATATTTAATGCTATCCATGCCGAGGGTAGGATCATGTAAGACATATCCCCAGATAATAGCACGATGTATCATGCGCTTGAAATTAAAAAACGCTATTCTTGCAGTAGAGGATTTGTATTTGGCAAGAAGCGCATTCTGGTAATCCTGAACTATCTCACCATCGAGGGATTTGAGTTGAAGGTGGCCGATAAATGATATAATCTGGTTTCTCAATGATGATTCGAGCTTGTATTTGGTGACGTTATCAATATTCCTGGTAGCTATATATTTCTCGAGATAGAGTTTTACAAATTGTGAAATAGTTATTTTTCCCTTGTTCGGTGTGACGTTTCTCTTGATTTGCCGTATTAATTCCTGAAGTGCGTCCAAGGCTTCATTTGCAGTAGGATAAATTGAAGTAGTGTAAGTTTTACCCTGATGCCATTTTGCATAGCATTGACAGTATCCCTCGAGGGCAACTTTATCTATGGTTGTCAATAATCCCAAAGCATAGAGTTCCTTTGAAATTCTTTTCCATTCTTTCTTTGCGAGTGGATCAAGCCAACGTGGAGCATATTGTAATTTTGATTGTGGCTTCGGTGTAGTCGGAATAGACCTGTGTTCCCTATTTCCTTCAAAAAGTCTTAATTCTGTAGGTTTTGGTTTTCTTCCTTTTGTCAATGACCCCCCCTAACAAAAAAGCGATTTTGTGCATGAACCTGCACAACCGGTCTTGGCGCGAGAGGCTGCAGCGATTTTCATTCCCCCTACCCCCATCGTCCGTCTTCCTTTGCCGTCTTTCTGTCATGACAGAACTCGCACATCGATTGATGATTGTTCGGATCCCAGAAGGATCCTCCACGACTCACCGGTACTATGTGATCAACGACCGTTGCAGGATTGTGACACTCTTCGAAGTTGATACACAATGGGTGCTCCATAAGATACGCCTTCCGATATCTCTGCCATCGTGATCCATATCCTCTTTCTGCTGCTGTGCCGCGTTGTTTGTCATATCGTTTTCTCTCTGCTATCTCATGTCTCTTGCAGTATTGTGTCCCTGATGCTATGAGCGCAGGACATCCTGGATATGAGCACGGCTTTCTCGGTTTGTAGGGCAATGGATCGTTACGGCTGGTCAGGCTGTACGAAGAATCCACCGATTGCGTTCAAAGCAAACCCTATGACTCCCATGGCAACAGGCCACTAGGCAGATACATCCGTGACCCTGCCTACCATGATCCCAGCTGCAATGAACGCAGCACCGGTAGCAAAATAAGAAAGCTTTTTAACCCACTTCTTCATTGGATGCTCCTTGTGATGATTTCATTTAGACATAAAAAAAGACCCGCACCGAAGAAGACACCACTCATTCTCGAGCAATGTCATCTTCGATACGGGTCGGTTCGTGCCGGTGATCCGTATCTCAGAAGTTATGCAATACTACTCTAATTTTAGCAATTTTATTTACCCTGTCAACGTTTATTTCAACCGTTATATCAAGTGAAAAATCTTCTGCCATACGCAAAACAAGATCTTTTATTCGATCTGTATACCGATCAGGCTCAATTACAATGATTCGCTGATCCTGCTTAAACACCAACAACCACCATAATGTTTTATTAGCTTATTAGTATATATTATATTACTATTTTTCTCAATAATCATCACCCGTCTAATTGTATTATTCTGAAAAAGTTGATATATGTGTTAGATCTATCATAGAATATAATTATGGTTCAGTTTTTAATAATAAACAAAAGCATGATATTTTAAAATATATTGGTGGTTATGAGTGAGTTACGAACATAAAACCAAAAAAAAACTCATAGATGAATTAACCACTCTCCAAAAACGCGTTGCTTCATTAGAAAAAATCAAAGACGATTACCAAAAAACAGCAGAAAAACATCTTGATAGTCAACAAGCCCTCTTCACTTTAATGAGTAATCTTCCGGGCGTTGTATACCGATGTCTTAATGATAAATATTGGACTATGAAGTTTTTTAGTGATGGGTGTATTGAGCTTACAGGTTACAAACCCAATGAACTTACCAATAATAAAAAGATATCTTATGAAGAAATAATACATCCAGAAGATAGGGGATCTGTTAGGGAAATAGTTAATTCAGCAGTGACGGAAAAAACTCGATACCACATCACTTATCGAATAATAACTAAGGAAGGAGATGTTAAATGGGTCTGGGAGCAAGGGCGCGCTGTTCATTCCTCCAAAGGAGATCTACGCTATCTGGAAGGGATTATTATTGATATCACAAAGCGTCAGCAAACATATGAAAAACTTCAGAGAAGCGAGGAAAAATATAAAACTATTATTGAAAATAATGGGGTAGCGATATGTATTGTAAATGAAAACGACTTAATATCAACGATAAATACCGAGTTTGAAAATTTAGTGAGTTATAAAAAGGACGAAGTGGAGGGTAAAAAAACTTGGAGGGATTTTATTTATAAAGACGATTTAGAGAAAATGGAAGAATACCGTCGTTTACGATTAAGTGACCCAAAACTACCGCCTAAAAAATATGAATTTAGAATGATAGATAGAAATGGCAATATTAAAGATATTTACGCAACATTCGGTTTGATTCCAAATACAAAAATTGCTGTGGCTTCGCTTTTAGATATTACCGAACGCAAACAGATGGTAGAAAAATTGAGAAAGAGTGAAGAACGATTTCGAGTGATTTTCAAGTCTTCAGCAATTGGTATTGCGCGTGTTGATTTAGATGGACGTCTAATAGAAAGCAACCCAGCGTTTCAGAATATGTTAGGATATAGTGGGAAAGAGCTTAGTGAAATGGTATTCGCTGATTTTACTCATCCGGACGACGTAGAAACCGATTTGAAACTTTTCAAAGAATTAATTTCGGGGAAACGCAAAGAATACAACATTGAGAAACGATATATTCGAAAAGATAAAAAGATAATATGGGGCCATCTAACTGGTTCCCTTGTGCAGGCAGAGGATGGAAAACCATTATTTGGTATTGGTATGGTGGAGGATATAACTGAGCGGAGACAAGCGGAAGAGGCACTTGATAAAGAGCATATTTTATTACGAACACTAATTGACGAATTACCAGATTTAATTTACGTCAAAGATAATAAATCTAGATTTACTGTAGCTAATAGAAGAATTGCTCAGTTTATGGGAGCAGAAACTCCTGGTGATCTTATCGGAAAAACCGATTTCGATTATTACTCAAAAGATATCGCACAAATCTTTTTTTCAACTGAACAAAATATCATTCAAACTGGCAAACCATATATTCAAAAAGACGAACCCATTCCATTTCCCTCGGGGATAACTAGACAAGTTTTAACGACAAAAATACCCTTACGGGACACTTCGGGAAAAATCATTGGGATTATCGGCATGGGACATGATTTGACTGAATATAAAGAACTTGAAAATCAGCTCCTACAGTCTCAAAAAATGGATGCGATAGGAAGATTGACCGGTGGAATTGCCCATGACTTCAACAATGTACTTACGGCTATCATGGGATACACTGAATTTTTACAGATGAAATTAAAGAAGGACAAAACGTTACTTTCCTATGTTAAGGAGATAAGAAAAGCAGGGGAAAGAGCCGTTTCATTAACCCGGCAGCTTCTTGCCTTCAGCCGTAAGCAGATTTTACAGCCCATGGTTATCAATATCAATTCCATTGTTACAGACATGGAAAAAATGCTTAAACGCTTAATCGGTGAGGATATAGATTTAGTTGCAAAATTGGACCCCAAACTTGGGAACATAAAAGCTGATCCAAGTCAAATTGATCAAATTATCATGAATATTGCAATAAATGCAAAAGATGCCATGCCACAAGGAGGTAAGCTCACAATTGAGACAGAAAATGTTTATCTGGATAGAAAGTATGCCAGTATTCATGTTTCAGCGAAACCGGGTGCCTACGTAATGCTTGCTATAAGTGATAATGGTGTTGGTATGGATAAAGAGACAAAAGACCAAATCTTTGAGCCATTTTTTACAACAAAGAAGGAGGGCAAGGGAACAGGTCTTGGTCTTTCTACAGTGTATGGTATTGTAAAACAGAGTGGAGGAAATATTTGGGTATATAGTGAGCCTAAAAAAGGCACAACATTCAAAATATATCTTCCACGTGTTTTTAGTAAAATACAACAGGAACAACTTTCAATAGGAAAAGTGAAAAAAACGACTGGCACTGAAACCATTTTTATTGTTGAAGATGAAGAACAGGTAAGGGAAATGATTTCTTACGGACTTAAAAATTTTGGTTATGAAGTCGTTCAGTCTAAAAGTGGTGAGGACGCCTTGGATGTTATTGAAAAGCAAGAGTTTCATATTTATGATCTATTGATTACCGATATAGTTTTACCTGGATTGAATGGTCGTGAGCTTGCCGAAAAAGTAAACCAAATAAATGAAGATACGAAAGTGTTGTATATCTCAGGATATGCTGATGATGCAATAGTTCACCATGGGATATTAGAAGAAGGCATCAATTTCCTTCCAAAACCGTTTACTCTACATGATCTCGGCAGAAAGGTTCGTGAAATATTAGATAGCGATTGACTCTCCTCTGGATGGGATAAATACATGAAATCAAAGGCAAGGGTTTTAGCTGTCGATGACGAAGAGCAAATTCGAAATATGATCAAAAATGTGCTTTCAGATTTTGATTACGAAATATTTTTGGCCAAGGACGGAACCGAAGCACTTGAAACTGTTGAAGAAGTTTCTCCTGACGTAATACTGCTCGATATTCAGATGCCCG
>CBFDDP010000105.1:0-11556 GCA_965603595.1 uncultured bacterium | reverse complement strand
GTACTTCGGACACCGTGTGAAATTTTCTCATGAAGAGATAAAGGATTTCGCAGACCAGATTGGCGAGCAGTCAGAACCACTGGAAGAGGAGGACCGTCGCCCCACCACACCACTGGAAGAGAAGGACGAGGTCCCCATTGAGATTCAGCAGGCAGTGCTGGAGCAGTTTTACCGTAACCATTATACCAATTTCCTGGAGGACAACATCCCCGCGCTGGGAGGGCTTACCCCCCGGGAAGCCGCCCGGGATCCTGAGAAGCGGCCGGAACTCGTCGAACTCATGAAGCATCATATACATCAGATGATCTCCCTCTCCCGTGAAAAGGGAGTCACCATGAGCCTTGATTGGGTTCTCGAGGAACTGGGGTTGGATGAGCTGCTGTGAAAGGAGTATATCCGATATGGCGCTATTCCAGAAGGATATTCTGAAGATGCATAGTATATAACGATAGCAAATGTGGGTATGAGTTTTTCCGTCCTTTTGCCGCTAAGGCGGAGATAGCTTGTAAAAGCTGGTATCTATGCCCAAGCTGCGACCCACAGGATGTGCATTTAGGGAGAATGCCTGTGGTACGAGTGATGGCGGTTATAACTGATCCTCAAGAAGTGCGAAAAATAATAGAATGCCTGAAACGCAACAATGCTCCACCCTTCGATAAGGGTGCACTGAAGGCCTCCTGATTTTCATTTCCTTACACATCTACACATCAATGAAAGAAGAATTACCCGGGGGTGAGGAGTGCCTATCCCTATTTTCAGAAATACCCTGAAAACTGTTAGAAGTCAGCAATTTGTTATATTGTTGACAAAATATCCTGGCCCGGGTAGCATGTTTACAAGAAGGCTGACGTTTTCCATCGGGAAGAGCAGGCGGAAATAAATGATGAGCAAATCGGGGGCTTTTCGTGGCTTTTATTGCGTATGCAGATTTTATAGGAGTGGCAAATATCATTGGCGGAAAGGTATATAAGGATAAAAACGGAGTAAAAGGATTGCTTTCAGAAGGAATAGAGTATGTCATTCCACAACAGGAAGGACATAAAGCTGATGAGAAGGTGCTTTTAGTAGTGAGGCCTGAAAAAGTAGAAATAGGGAAAAAGGCGATAGAATGCGACAACTCCTTTCGCGCAGAAGTGACCAATGTACTCTACAAAGGTTCGTGCTCGGAAGTGTATGTATCGCTCAGTAACGGCCAGGAGTTGAGAATAAGAGTAGAGAATAAATCTATTCTTAAGGATGAGTTTTCAAAGGATGCTATCTCGATTGGCTGGAACAAAGAGGATACTGTTGTTCTTAAAAAGAGTGTATCTGTGTGATCTGTTATTTCTGTAAACAGGCAAGTTGTAGTTTTACTGGAAAATTAAGTGGGGAGAACAAGCAATGGGAATAAAGATAAAAGTATTGATACCCAATTCCTCAGAGGAGTTCAGGGATAGTCAGATCGAGGAGCGTAAAAAGGCGGCTCTTCGGGGCACGGAAGTGGAAGTCGTCTGTCTTCCTCACGGGCCTGTCTCAATCGAATCCGCCTATGATGAGGCAATGGCTGCCCCTTATATCATAGAGGAGGTGAAAAAGGCCGAAGCTCAGGGATTCGATGCGGTGAGCCTGGACTGTGCGATGGACACCGTGGTGAGGGCGACTCGTGAGGCGGTTCGGATCCCGGTGACGTCTGCAGGAGAGGCAAGCTACCTCATTGCAATGAGCCTCTGCAGGAGGTTTTCTATTGTCACGGTTTTAAAGAGCACTGCTGACGAAATCAGGGAGAATATCAGCAAATACGGGTTCGAAAGCAGGGTTTCTTCTGTGCGCTGCGCAGATGTACCTGTTTTGGAGCTCAACAATGAGGAGAAGGCCTACAGGGCAATACTGAAAGAGTCAAAGATAGCGATCGAAGAGGAAGGGGCTGAGGCGATTGCTCTGGGCTGCACCGGGATGTCCCCGCTTGCCCGGAGGCTTCAGAAAGAGCTCGATGTACCGGTCATAGATCCTGCCGTGGCAGCACTGAAACTTGCAGAAATTTTCGTGAGTATGGGTATTACAACAAGCAGATTGGCTTATGAAGCGCAAAAAGAAAAGACAATATTATAAAATGAAGGAGAAAGGAAGATGAGTTTTGAACTAGAATTGGGCAAGGCAGGGCATATCGTTGCTTTCGATATGTGCCGTGTAAAGAAGGGCGAATCGGTCATTATCACCTGTGATTCTGTAATGGATATGGGACCGCCCATGGAGGTTGCAAAAGCGGCAGAAGCTGCCGGAGGAAAGGTTCTGTTCGCGTGGCATACGACTCCGCTGGGATACGGAAAGGTCGCTGACCCGCAGCTTCCCGAGTCTCTGAAGGTTGCCATTCCCGCCGCCGATGTCTGGATAGAGTTCAACAACCAGTGGCTTCTGTACTCATCGGCGTGGATCGAGGCTATGAGCAATAAGAGAACGAGGTACCTGTTTCTCGGGGGGCTTGACCCTGAGCGGATAACGCGGTGCATCGCAAGGCTCGACATGGATCTGCAGGAGAAGTTTCAGAACAAGGTGGTTGAGCTCACGCACAAGGCGAAGAAGATGCGAATCACCACCCCGGCCGGTACAGATGTATCTTTTGAGAACGCCTCGAGACCGATTACAAACGAGCTCCGTGCCGATGTTGCGGGACCTCACTTCCTCGTCGGACAGATCGGATGGGCACCGAAGGAGGAGAGTATAAACGGCCTGATCGTCTTCGACGGATCCTTCTCCGGAGGCGGAGAGGCGGATCTCGGTATTCTCGCTCATCCCATAGAGCTGGTCATAAAGGAGGGGAGGATTGAGGAGATAAACGGCCAGGAAGAGGCGAAGATCATAAAGAACTGGCTGAAGAAGCTCGGCGATCCGGGTATGTACAACCTTGCACATGTGTGCTATGGCTTCAATCCAGGTGCGATCCTCACTGGTCTCTGCACCGAGGACGAGAGGGTGTGGGGGTCCACCGAGTGGGGAAACGGGTACCAGGGCCCGATGTTCGAGGGGAGCCTCCCGGAAGCGGTATCCCATGCCGACGGCATATGTTTGAATTCGACCGTGGAGCTGGACGGGGAGCTTTTGACAAAAGAGGGGAAGGTAGTACATCCGGAACTGGTCGGTATTGCAAAGGCCATGGGCAAGTGATTCTGTGAACAAGGCCGAAAAATTGTAACCCTGCGTTGAAGAAAGGGGGTGGTAGCCGTAAAGAGAGAGCATACGAGGTAGTCGTGTTTTGCTTACTATGCTGATGTCGTTTGCGTCATGAAAAAATGTAAAGGAGGTTACAAAAATGATGAAGAGGAAGGGATGTAAACTGTTTATTTATGCCTGCGTTGCTGCTCTACTCGTCATTGGACTCTCTGCAGGTATGCTCTTTGCTGAGTCGGAGGAGGAGGAAGAGCCAATACGCATCCTCGGTACTGTGGCATTCTCAGGCGCTGCGGGTAACATTGGTCCGGCGTACGACAGGGCGATGAAGCTTGCTGTTGAGGAGATCAACGCAGCCGGTATCGATGGGTTTTCGATGATCGAGTACAAGGTGATCGACACAGAGACCAAACCCTCAGTTCTTCAGAGGAAGCTCAAAAGAGAGGTCGGAACCTGGGAGCCCGACGTTATGGGAGGGTGTGCGCTTGAAACGACGATAAGCCCTGTGTGCGTCGAGGCACCGAAGTACAAGATTCCTGCTTTCGTTGGAGGACACCTGTCAATGAGTAAGTATATGCCCCCTGGTGAAGTTCCGGTTTCCAAGTGGATTCTTTACTATGGGTACGCAGATTACTTTGCAGGCCAGCTGGCAGGAAAATTCTTCGAAGATATGGGCGCGAAAAAGGTCGGGATCATCGCCGGTGACTATGACTGGGGATACTCGAATGGTATGGGGCTAAAGGCGTACTGGGAGAAGAACGGAAAACCGTTTGAGATTAGCCCGGTGATCTATACACCGCTTGACAAAACAGACTACACCACTGAGATGATGATCGTCAAGGAGGCGAAGCCTGATGCAATCTTCTGTCCGTATACAGGAGCGGGCTGGTTCAGCGTAGCAAAACAGCTCAGGGACGCAGGTGCGATGCCGAGGATTATGCTCTATGGTACCACGTACTCGAATATGGGAGGAGCGAAGATTACGGGTGCGTACGGAGCAGAGAACATCTACACACTTGCAGATCATGATCCGACAAGCCAGGAGTGGAAAGATTTTGTTAAACGCTGGAAAGCAAAGTACGGTGAGAAAGCGTATCCCGAGGCATACACGAACAACTACTATCAGGTGATCTACTGGATCAAGGAGGTGTACGAGAAGGCGCAGACCAAGGATCCTGATGTGATCATAGATCTGATGCAGAAAACCTCCTTCCAGAACGTGTGTATAAGTCCGATGGGACCGCTCGACGGATACGGAAACAACTCAGGCGCAAAGGGCGCAATCATAAAGTTCGTGCCAGGCGCGGGAGATCTCGACCCGAGCTTCGGTCTCCATCCGGAGCTCGTTGAAGTCTATCAGACCCCGAAGATGACGATGGTCGAGATACTCGACGAGCTGAAGGGCTATAAGAAGCTCGAGTCGAATGAGTCGTATCCAGCCATGAAGTAGTCCGCAAACCGGAAGAAAAGGGTGGTCGAGGAGAATACAAGGTGCTGAAGGTATCCAATGTTTACAAGAATTTTGGGGGCATCCATGCACTGGAAGATTTGAGTATGGTGCTCGAGACCGGAAAGATATGGGCCATGATCGGACCAAACGGCGCAGGGAAGACCACCCTTTTCAACCTCATTACCGGTGCCCTTCCTACAGATTCAGGGAAGATCGAATTCTTCGGCGAGGATATAACGAACGTGAGACCGTACGATATATGCAGGAAGGGCATCGCAAGGACGTACCAGCAGAAGAACCTCTTTCCGAACCTCAGCGTCTACGACAATATCAGAGCGGGCCTTCTCAAGGATAGGATTAGCAGCGAGGTGAGAACGAATAAGGTATTAGAGATCATCGACTTTTTAGAACTTACCGAGCAGAAGGATGAGATTGTCGCAAGCCTCGCACCGTTCCACTGTAAGCTTGTTGAGCTCGGGAGGGCGCTTGCGACATCGCCCAAGCTGATACTACTCGACGAGCTCATAGGGGGCTTAATACCGGTGGAGACTGAAAAGATATGCGAGATTATTGAGACCCTCAAGGGAGATGGCTATACGATATTCCAGATAGGGCACGAGATTGGGCCAATAATGAAGGCATCGGACTGGATTTTTGTACTTGATGAGGGTTGCAAGATAGCTGAAGGGGTGCCTGAGGATATCAAAAACAACAAAGATGTGCATGATGTGTACCTTGAGTAACAGGGGTAGGCAGTGAACAAGATAATATTACAGGTGTCGAAGCTTACGACATGCTATGGTAATATCAGCGCCATAAAATCGATAGATTTCTACGCCCGTGACAGAGAGATAGTCGGCATTGTCGGACCGAACGGTGCTGGAAAATCCACTCTCCTCGAGTCGATAGCGGGCTCAGTTCAGATCGCTGAGGGGCAGATCGCGTTCATGGGGCATAATGTCGAGCGATGGCCCGTTCTGAAGAGACGCCAGCTCGGTTTGATGCTCATACCGCAGGAGGGGAACACATTTCCCCTCATGTCAGTAAAGAAAAACCTCGAGGTGAGCGTAATTCTCAGTGCCCGAAGCAAGCGCGAAGGGCTCATCGAATACGTATATGAGCTCTTTCCGATACTGTATGAGCGAAGAAAGCAGATAGCAAATACGCTGAGCGGTGGGCAGCAGCGAATGCTTGCCGTCGGAATAGGCATAGCGTCCAATGCAAGAGTGATGCTCATCGATGAACCATCTATAGGGCTGGCTCCCAAACTCGTTACCAAATTCTTTGAGACGCTTGAAAAGATCAGGAAGGATACGCAGAAGACCATTGTTCTTTCCGAACAGAATATCAAGGTACTGAATATTGCCGACAGACTCTTTGGCCTGGAAGCAGGAGAGATCAGGTTTGATGAAAAGAAGGAGAATCTCTCCCGGGACGTAGTCAAGGATCTCTATCTGGGATCGATCAGCTGATATAAGAAAAACAACGTATCCTATAAATGATGTGCAGTAGTCTTAAAAGCAGTTCAGTATGGTTGATGATTCCTGAAAAAGGTTTTACCTGTATAGTTGTTGATACATTAGACATTGTTCACCATGAACTAAATAAGAGCGGGTATACGCATGCTGCTTAACGGACTTATTACAGGTTTAATCATGGGGGGTATACTTTCACTTCCCGTGCTCGGTGTTGCCGTAATATACGGTATAACAGGGATTCCGAACTTTGCTATAGGTGTGATCGGTGTATTTGGAGGGTTTATCACCTGGTACTTCATTTCATATAGCATGGGTCTTGCCATAGCGATCGGCATAGTGAGTTGCTTCATAATCGGATACGTTATCCAGAGGGTTCTCCTCACTCCTATTAGCGAAAGGGGGGGTGACTCCACCCTGTTCTTTATCATTACTGTATCGGTAGGATTTGTCTTTGAGGGGATGCTCCGTGCAATTTTTCCTCGCCCGAATATATCTCTGGAGCTTCCACGTATCGGAACCATAAGCTTCGCGGGATTCTCTGTCGAGGGATTCAAGATAATAGCGCTTCTCTTTGCGATTATTACGCTCATTATAATAAGATTGATGGAGGAGCATACGGAGATAGGGAAGTCGTGGCAGGCTACCTCGCAGAATCTCAAGCTGGCGAAGCTCGTCGGTATTAAGACAACGCAGGTTTTCAGCATTGCCTCCGGGATTGGATGTGCGCTGGCATGCATAGGTGCTATATTCTGGGGATCCCTGTATAATCTGCAGCTTTCCAGCGGATGGGATCTGGGATTCATGGGATTTATCGTTGCAGTGGTTGGGGGAATAGGTAATATATGGGGCGGTCTGATCAGCGCCCTAATCATGGGTATGGTGATGAGCTTTTCGGGCTATCTCCTCGGCGGAGAGTGGCAGAGTGTCATACTGTACCTCATAGTTATTATTGTTCTAATCATCGCTCCTAAGGGCATACTGGGCAGTGAAAGGTCATTATGAAAAGATATGAGAATATTGGTACAATCGGTATACTGCTTATACCGCTGCTGTTTGCTTTGAGAGGCGGCTACCTTCAGGAAGTGACGGGGTATGTCTATCTCTTTCTCATCCAGGGGTATGTTGCGTGGTTTCTTTTTTTCAAGAGCGGTCAGCCATTTTTCGGCTACTCAGTGACTATGGCTATCGGCGCGTACGGGACGATAGTACTGAATGAGATATTCGGATGGCCCCTGCTTGCAACAATGCTGATCAGCTCTGCAGTCGCACCTGTTGTCGGTGTTATCCTTTTTGTTTCCACCATTCGTGCCAAGGGCTTCTATGTGAGCATGACCTCATTCCTTCTTGCGATCATGTTTCCTCAGCTCATCAATGCCTTACAGGATTTTACGGGAGGTAGAAGCGGTCTGTACTTCAGCGGGATAACAGAATTCATAGGATACAAGACATTCTACGTTATAGTCATATTGATGACCGCTGTTGTAGCATCGTTCTTTTTTTGGATCATGGGAACCAAAACAGGCAAGATTCTGACGCTGATATCCGAAAATGACAAGCTCACCCAGGCGGTAGGAATAAATACCTTCAGATACAAACTGCTCGCATACGGCATCGCGGGGTTTATATCAGGATTTGGCGGTGCATTGTACGTAAACTATACAGGCTTTATATCTTCAATCGATATCGAAGTATTTACGACTCTCTACATATTCTTCATCCCGCTTATAGGGGGAAGCAGCGTTTTCTTTGGTCCTGTTCTCGGCGCGCTCTTTGTTATACTCATCCCCGAGCTTCTTGTCCCTGTTGAGCGTTATTTCCGCATTTTTTTTGGCCTCATCTTCATACTGGTGATAGTATTGCTTCCCGCGGGGCTTGCACCGAATGTGCAGAGGCTTTTCAAAAGCTTTCAAAAGAAAAAAATGTAAGGAGAGCATATGCCGACACGACAGGATCTCGAGCTGTTCAAGGCAGCATTCAAGACAGTAAAGGAGATCGCCAGGGTAAAGGAAGGGGAGAACCTTCTTATCACCATCGATTCGATCAGTGACTTCAGGGTTGCCGAGGAGATGGCAAAGGCGGGTGAAGCCCTCGGCGCAAAGGTTATGGTTGCATGGCATACAACTCCCAAGGGGTACGGCAAGGCAACGGACCCCTATCTCCCTGCTCCGCTCATTGCGGCATGCCCAGAAGCGGATGCGTGGATAGAGCTGAACAACCAGTGGCTGCTTTACGGGACACCTTGGGAGAGAGCGGTTACCAACGGACGAACGAGAAACCTCATGCTCGGAGGCCTCTCGACTGACCAGCTGATCCGGTGTATAGGGGAGGTGGATATCGGTGTACAGATCGAATTCCAGAATAAGGTTGTCGAGATCACGAAGCGGGCGAAGCGAATGAGGATCACGAATGCTGCGGGAACGGATATTTCGTTTGAAAACCACCCTGACCGTCCATTTGCAAATGAGCACATTGCGGAGACGCCGGGGGGGCATTTTCTCACAGGACAGATAGGCTGGGCGCCAAAGGAGGAGACGATAAACGGAAGAATGGTATTTGACGGTGCCATATCAGGCGGCGGTGAGGCTGATATCGGTATCGTATCGGAACCCATAACGTACGAGGTCGAGGAGGGACGAATCAGGGAGATCAAGGGGGGAAGGGAGGCCGAGATAGTTAAAAACTGGTTCGAAGGGCTGAACGATCCGAACATGTACATTGCAGCGCATGTATGCTACGGTTTCAATCCCAATGCCAGGCTTGGATTTACTACGACTGAAGATGAAAGGGTGTGGGGGTGCACTGAATGGGGATTCGGCTATCAGGGACCGATGTACTCCGGAGGGAAGCCCAGGGTGGCTGCATCCCATATAGACGGAATATCACTCGATTGTTCGGTGAGCTGTGATAATGAAAAGGTAACGGAGAATGGCAAGGTAGTCCATCCGGAGCTCGTCGAGCTTGCTAAAGCCTGTGGACATTGACAGTGAAGATCCTTCGGATTTTTATTGTAGATCCCTCGGAGCTTTAATCTCTGGCTGTTAGTGAAGGCCAACAACCTTACTATCCGATAGTCAAACTATTTGCGGAACTGAACGTGACACGCTGCCTTAGGTATAGTGATCGAAAAGTCTTACGGAAATAACCGCATCTATCATATGATCTCGTTTTTGTCTTTTTGTCGGTAGACAGGCAGAGTATCACTCTCCGCAGTTCACATCATTACTCCTGTAATATACTCTCCTGAGAGGTATGCTACATGATTTCCAAGGCCAGACTGGTTGCAGATCCCTACCCGCCGTATCAGTTTGAGGAGCACGGAATGGTCAGGGGGGTAGATCACAATATAATTACAGAATCGTTCAAGATACACGGTATCACAGCTGAAACGACCCTCCAAGGCTGGGATGAATGTATGGCCATGATGGATTCAGGGAAGGCGGACGGGATATTCCAGATTACAACTACCCCCGAAAGGAAAGCTCGGTTTCTCTTCTCGGAACAGTTGCGGGCCGCGAGCACGCTGTTTTTCAGAAGAACCGGATTCTCAATAGATCTCAACGGCAGGGTCGATCTGGCCTATCAGCTGGGGGGTCTGAAGACAGGTGTGCTCTCCGGGTACAGCTACGACCCTGCTGTTGATAGTCTCAGTGAAGAGCTGAAGGTTGTAACTGAAAGCAGCGAGAGTCTCCTTTACGGTCTCCGGCAGGGGAAGTTTGATCTTGCATTGATGGATCAAGGAGTCGCTGCTTATCTGATGGCGAAGCTACTGATCGAAGATATCGATAATGTTCCGGGGTATAAAATCTCGAGACAGCTCTATGTAGCATTTCAACAAGACCTGTCGGAGCTGGCCTCGCTTTTCAACAAAGGTCTCAGGAAGATCAAGGAGAGCGGAGTTTATGACGAGATCTTCCGTAATTACGGGTTATAGACTATGCAATAAGTGAGGTGACCCACAATGTCTGTATCATTTGACCGACCTCTTTTTCAAACCATGTTTACCAGGCGGACGAGGAGATTCCCTCAGGGCGGAAGACTTCCCTCGAGACGTGCCGGGCTTCGGTACGATTCCAAGGAGAAGCCCGTGCCTCTCACAGAGCTTGAAACTGCGCTCCTCTGCTTTGCTTCGAGCGGGATAACAGGCGTCACTGTAGAGGAGATACGGCACCTCCTCGGACATCTTACTGTCATTGGGAGAACAGCAGCGAGCCCGTGCGCTTCCCTCACGCTGCACCTCTTCTTCACGAACGATGACGGTGTGTTCTACTACAGGGCCTGTTCAACAGAGGAGGTAATTCCTGAGGAGCGGGTAAGGGTAAGAACGGCCCAGGACAGAGAAAAGATCCTGCTGGATTACAGGCATAATGTTGTAAAGCTGAAGGAGGGAAGAATCGATATCCCCCGGGAGGCTATCGGATCGGCATTCGAAAGCATGGTCAACCTCCCGGGTACCACGCTCTTTATCCCCGTAGCCGATACCACGAGGGAATATATCAATCTCCTCTTCACAGGGCTCGCGCAGTTCAGATGGCAGCTGTGGGATGAGGTGGAGGACCGGCCTGCCGGGGTGGAGAAATGGATAGAGAACCGATTCTTGAATGGTCCTGTGATGACGATCGCTCAGTACGAGGCTATGCTTCCCTGGCTGTGCAATCTCGAAGCAGGTATGGCGATGCAGAACCTCTCCCTCGCAGCCACTGCCATGGGACTCGGTTCCTTCATGATGCACACGATAGACCTGATGACCGTGATGAGGGCACTGGGCATGAGGTTTGAAGAACCGAAAGAGAAGCTTTACCCGAGAGCAGCTGTAAATCCCGTGGGTATAGACGAACTGCTGGAGGGGTACTGTCCGCCATACAGGGATCCGGATCAGGCTGTTATGGAGATCGCCGACATCAAGTGGGGGGATAGGGGCATATATACCGAAAAGGGATACAATCTCCCTGTTCCGGATTTTTATGACGATATCGTAGAGGCCACAAAAGCTTTCTGTTCATATATATACGGGAGATACGGAAGGATGCCGAAGTATGAAAACGCCATGTTCATTCCGATACTCGCTCAGATCCACCATCTCGACAGCGGTTTCTATGAGAAGTTCTTTCCAGAGTACCTCGAGGATACGGACAGGGACCACATGCGCGTGTGGCATCGCGGTGAGTGATAGAAGAACTATATTATTATTTTCGTAATAATAGTTCGTACTAGTATATTTTGTGTAATTTACTTATTTCCTTTCACCACATCCCAATAAAAAACACCTCACTCCTCACCGCGGTATTCAGGAGACGGGTGATAAAACTGTTTGTAAAAAAGCGCCTGCTCGACCACCGTTTCGCATTGAAGATTCTTTTGAGGTACGCCCATCCTTATTTTCAGAAATACCCTGAAAACTGTTAGAAGTCAGCAATTTGTTCTATTGTTGACAAAATATCCTGGCCCGGGTAGCATGTTTGCAAGAAGGCTGACGTTTTCCATCGG
>CBFDDP010000104.1:0-11602 GCA_965603595.1 uncultured bacterium | reverse complement strand
ATTACGTGGCAGGACTGCAATTGTAACCGGTGCGGGGAGTGGCATCGGTCGAGAGCTGGCTCTCGAGTTTGCAAGGGCAGATGCCAATGTGGTCTGTTGCGGGCGCACCGAGGCCATGCTGCACGAGACCGTTGAAAAAATTGCACATCGGGGTGGCACCGGATTAGTCGTGAGGACTGGACGTCTCCCGCTGGACCCAGGTTCAAAAGATGGTGCATTTCACCCTCAATACGTTTGGCAGCATCGATGTGCTCTTCAACAACGCCGGGAGTTTCCAATATGTGGGGCCAGTCTGGGAGGCCGATCCCGAAGTTTGGTGGAAGGATGTCACCATCAACCTGTACGGTTCCATGCTGTGTTGCAGAGCTGTGCTGCCCCATATGATGGAACGGGATGCCGGGATTATCATAAACATGGATGGCGGCGGCGGATCGAACGGCCCTAATCCGGGCGGAACGGGCTACGGCTGTTCGAAAGCGGCACTGCTGCGATTGAGTGAGAGTCTCGCTCAGGAACTCGAAGCAGTTGAATCATCGGTGCTAGTATTCTCCATTATGCCGGGATTTGTACATACGAACATGACCGAATATCTCATTTCGACACCTGAAAAGGAGAAGTGGCAGCCCCACGTGAGAGAGATGATGGGCTCGGATGCTGAGGTGCCACCCGATGCATGTGCTCAGGCTGCCATGAAGTTGTTGCGTATTGCATCTCCGGAGCTTAATGGGAGAATATTCTATGTGGATACCGATTATGAAAGGATCGGCGAGAACAAGGCCCGTATAAAAAAGGAAAATCTCTATGTCATGCACCTGTTGACTCTTGATGGAAAGCTCGGACCCTGGCCAGTGCCTGCGCGATAAATGGTTGATTCAATGGTGGACAAGAATGTATTTACAATGTAATCTACTCCATGATGCATGGTTTAATACTGTCGTTTGAGGTATGAGTTTTCTATGAGATTGATGGATAAAGTTGCGTTGATTACGGGTGCTTCACGTGGGATAGGACGCGGTATCGCAATTGGATTCGCAAAGGAAGGTGCTGATGTCATTGTACATTACAGAACTCGAAAAGATATGGCGGAAAAAGTTGTTGAAAAAATCAGGAAACTGGGGAGGAGGGCTGAACCATTACAGTTCGATCTAGAAAAGGTGCAGGATATTGAGCGATTTATAGAGGACGCATGGAATATATTCGATCGGGTAGACATACTGGTAAACAATGCGGGTATCGCATATTTTGAGAGTTTTTTAAGGTTACAGTTCGAGCAGTGGAGAAGGGTGCTGTCGGTTAATCTCGACAGCGTTATGCTGTGTTGTCAGCACGTTGTAAAGAAAATGATAGAGAGTGATATAAAGGGAAATATCATTAATATATCTTCTATAAATGGATTTCAGGTTGAGATAGACCACATTGATTATAACGTGTCCAAGGCTGGTCTCGATATGCTTACGAAATCCATGGCTACGGAACTCGGCCCATACGGCATCAATGTAAACAGCATTGCTCCGGATATTGTGCGCACGGACATTCTGCCGGAAGGTTTCTGGGAGAAGGAGAGGATAGCATTTGTGAGAAAAACTCCTCTCGGCCGGAAAGCGGAAGTGGAAGATTGTGTGGGCCCTGCGATCTTTCTCGCCTCTGATGAATCGAGGTATATGCAGGGACAGATTCTTGTTCTGGATGGGGGAATGGCAAACACCCAGCTTTGAGGAAATGATGCATTGCTTGACAACTCAAAATTCTGTTCGAAACGGAAGACCTAGATGATGCAAAAGGGAACAAGGGCTCTCGTAATTGATAATATCTGCAAGACTTTTGGTGAAGTCACTGCCGTTAAGGACTTCAATCTGGAAGTGGAGGATGGGGAATTCATATCGTTGCTTGGGCCGAGTGGATGCGGAAAAACGACACTGCTGAGAATCATCGCCGGGTTTGAAACACCTGATTCCGGCGAGGTGTTGTTGGATGGAGAGAACATCATAGATCTTCAGCCTTTTAAAAGACCGATGAACATGGTTTTTCAAAGGTATGCGCTTTTCCCCCATATGACTGTTTATGAGAACATCGCATTCAGCCAGTTTTTAAAGAAAAGACCGAAGGACGAGGTTGAGGCCAATGTAAAAAAAATGCTCGAGCTCGTTCAACTGGAAGGATTTGAACCTCGAAAACCAAATCAGCTATCCGGTGGTCAATGCCAGCGAATAGCTTTAGCGCGTGCGCTTATCAATGAGCCCGAGGTCCTGCTGCTCGATGAGCCTCTCGGAGCCCTGGATTTAAAGATACGGAAACAGATGCAAATCGAGCTCAAGAAAATTCAGGAAAAGCTGAAGATCACCTTTATCTATGTAACCCACGATCAGGAAGAGGCCCTGGTCATGTCGGATAGAATCGTCTTGATGAAACTCGGAGAGATCATTCAGGTTGACACACCAAAAAGAATATACAGCCACCCCAATTCAAGATTTTCCGCAACATTTATAGGGGAAAGCAACGTCTTTGACGGAGAGGTGCAAAAAGTTCATGAAGATCATCTGGTAATCAATTTCGACGGCCTGCAGATTGTGGCAAATCGGAACAGTGATGTGAAGGTTGGTGACAAAGTCGTTTTGGCGATTCGGCTCGAAAAGGTCAATCGGGTCACTGGAGCGGTGAGCAAGCCGTTCGATAATCAAGTGCAGGGCAGCATTGAAGATATCGTGTTCTTTGGTTCGATCGTCAAATACTATGTGCATATTTCTGAAAATATAACCTTGATAGCACAGGAAAATATTACTGAAGAGGAAAGTGAAATAGCTGCTGAAGAGAATAACATTGAGGATAGAGTTGTCCTCGGCTTTGCCCGTAAAGATGTTAATGTTTTTTTGGAATGAATGCATCGTAAAGCATCTTAAAATAATGTGGTTGAAACGCTATGAAAAAAAATAGAAAACATATTCTGCTTCTTTCTCCCCTCTTTGTGTATTTCACCTTTTTTTTCTTTACCCCCATGTTCGTTCTGTTCGTCTACAGTTTTTGGTTGAAGACATCAACAGGTCTCGTTCCAACCTTCACCCTGCATAATTACCTTTACATATTCTCAAAAAAACTCTACCCCATTACGATACTCAGATCACTCAGAGTAGGCATAACAACAGCCTTGATATGTGTGCTGATCAGCTATCCGGTCGCATACTCATTAACGTTCAAGTATAAAAAATTGCAGGATGTCGTGTTGTATCTGATCCTGATTTCACTTTTCAGCAGCTACCTCGTACGAGTGTATGCGTGGAGGACCATTCTCGGGGCCAATGGATTTATCAACCAGGTTTTAAGGTATCTCGGTCTTATTGAGGAGCCTCTCAGATTTATACTTTTCAGTCCGACAGCGATTATCATTACCCTTGTGTTCATACTTACTCCATTTACCATCCTTCCGATTTTTTCTTCCATGCAGAATATAAGTGTCGATTTGATAGAGGCTGCAAGAGACCTGGGGGCAAACAGGTTCAAAACATTCTATAAAGTCACTCTTCCGCTCAGCATGCCCGGGGTTATCATAGGGTTTATTTTCAGTTTTACCATTTCCACTGGAGATTATGTCACACCCCAGCTGGTAGGCGGGACCGAGGGATTGATGGTAGGAAGAATCATGCAGGACCAGTTCGGACTTACCTATAACTGGCCTTTCGGCTCTGCCCTCGCCTTTTTCATGATTATCATCTTGATCTTGCTGATAAACCTTTTCATCGGCATAACCACGATGCTCAAGCTGAGGAGGAAATTTTAGGTGCGATCGAAAAGTGCTCGTTTTGGAGTCCTTGATGTTGTCACTATCATCATTCTGTTGTATCTCCTCTTTCCACTGTTCGTGATTATACTGTACTCCTTCAACCCTACATCATCGCTCAAGTTCCCTTTTGAGGGCTTTACCGGAAGATGGTACAGGGAGGTGGTCAATGATAAGAGGTTTCTGTCATCGCTCAGGAATAGCGTCTACGTAGCGCTGGGAGTATCAGCGATTTCGGTTGCCATAGGAACCATGGCATCCTTCGCGCTGACCAGGTACAATTTCAGATTTAAAAACTTCGTATCCTTTTCCGTTCTCATACCGATAACCCTTCCCGCCATTATCCTTGGCATTTCGCTTCTGTCATTTTTCGCAGCGATTGATTTCAAGAGGTCGCTCTTAACGGTTATTTTTGGACATTGCATATTCTGTATACCCTTTGTGGTTCTGGTCATGAATTCACGGCTATCCGGTTTCGATGTTTCGGTGGAGGAGGCAGCGAAGGATCTTGGGGCGACCACGCTGCAGACATTCAAGTATATAACATTCCCGCTTATCAGGCCCTCAATAATCGGGGTCATGATGCTCACCTTTGCCCTATCATTCGATGAATTCCTCGTCACCTTTTTCATCATTGGGAAGAGAAATACGCTCCCAATCGTTATCTGGGGAATGCTGCGAAGGGGTGTGTCACCAACAATAAACTCGATTGCAACCATGGTATTGTTTTTTTCAATGACCTTGATCATCATTGCGAATAAATATGCAAAAATAAGAACTCTTCGATGAGTCACATATGCAACGTGTATCCATTACTTGTAAAGGAGGTGGTTTGACTGAAAAGCTGAGTCAAGGAAATCAAAGGAGGGGGGTGATAGGCACATAAAAAACGCATTGAAATGAGTTTTAAAATCAAGAAAATGTACCGTATGCAACTTCTGAGCACATGAAAAAAAGAAAAAGGAGATATTACGTTATGAACAGAAAAAAATTGTTGATTCTCAGTACAGCCGCTTTCATTGCATTTGCCCTGATCGTCTCTGTCAGTGCATTTGCCAGAGGCGGAAAGGCCGGAGAAGGTGAGATCAGCGGCACCATCAGGATGATCGGCTGGGAAGGGTATGATTTCCCAAAGACATTTGCTGAATTTGGGGAGAAGCATGGCGTGACGGTTACTATGACCTATATAAGCAGCAATGATGAAATTTTTGCGAAACTCAAGGCAGGTGCAGAGTACGATGTCATAACCCCGAATCAGGCCAATATGGAGCAGCTGGTGGTAAACGATCTTCTGCAGCCAATCGACACGAGCAGAATACCCAGCTACAAGAATCTTCATCCTGAAATTCTGAAGGCATTTGAGCAGTTTAACTATCAGGGCAAGATATGGGGTGTACCCTGTGCCTTTGGGAAGAACGATTTCGTCTATGCTGCGGACAGAGTGGATTGCATCGATTCCTGGTTTGATGTGTTGAAGCCCGAGTGGCAGGGGAAATACATTATGCTCGATGATGCTCTGGGACAGATTACCCAGGCTGCCAGAGCTATCGGCGTATCCGGTGATCCGAGCCTCCTGACTCCTGAGGAGTTCGCAGAGATACAAGATTTGCTTACGCAGATGAAGAGGGGTGCCCGGGCTATCGTCAGTTCATTCGGCGAAGCGAAATCGCTGCTCATTTCCGGTGAGGCGGATGGATGGTTCAGCGCCAATATCATGATAGCCGGAGAAGCAAAAGCCGAGGGCTATAATATATGGGGCTGCATCCCGAAGGAAGGCACTCTCATCTTTCTCGACAGCTACGGTATCCCCGAGAACGCTCCTAATCTCGATGGAGCGTATGCTCTGATCAATCAGATGCTTTCAACGGATACGCAGATTGAGCTCGCAGAGATGTACATGGGATGTGTGACGAGCGATGCTCCACCTTTACTCGATTCAGAGCTCTACGGCTACTTCCCGTATGACGATCTGCCCAAATTCTTCTCCGACAACATACTCAATGGTCCAATACCGCTGGAGCCCGGTGAATATGCAACCATGGATGATTGGGTAACCCTGTGGGAAGAGGTAAAGGCCGCAAGGTAAATACACACGAGTGAACTTTCGTGAGACAGTTATGTGATGAGGAGAAGCGTAGTTCGAATCACGTGATTTCTGCTGCGCTTCTCTTTTTTTACTGGTTTTTAAAGATCGATCTCGACCACTGAGTCGGAACAGTTTTGAAAACACTCAGTTCGAGCTCATGCAACCTCTCAGTGGTGAAAGCGTGTACACCTATTTTTTAGAGAAGAAAGGTGAGGGCATACATCATATCAAAGAGTGGGTCGACGACTGTGCTGCGACCATCGAGGAGTATCAGAAAAAAGGCATTTCGGTTATCCAGAACGGCAAATACGATGAGGATGAGTTCTACTATTTGGATACTGAGCCTGAAATCGGTGTGTTGTACGAAATTGGCAACAACGGCAGGATACGTGAGCCGGAGCGTACCTTTCCCGAATGAAGAGGTACGGTCTATTTCCCATCACGCTGAGATCATTTCATACCATACATTGGGAGCATACCAATTGAGAGGAGCGTAGTATGAAAGAGAGGAAGATAATTCAGGTGGGCATCGTTGTTGAGGATATGGATAAGGCTTTGAAGAACTATACCGAGATCTTCGGGGCAGGGCCCTGGGACATCTATGAGTTTGGTCCCCCGGAAATGAGAGAGCCAATGTACAGGGGAAAGCCCTCAGAATGGTCGGCACTCCTGGCATTGACCTGGGTTGGCGATCGGCACGTTGAGCTCATCAAACCAATAAAAGGTCCGAATGTGTACTTTGATTTTCTCGAAAAGCATGGTGAGGGCATACATCATATAAAGGAATGGGTTGACGATTGCCAGGAAACGATCGAGGAGTACAGGAAAAAGGGGATTGAGGTTCTACAGAGTGGGAAATATGATGAGGATGAGTTCTACTATCTGGATACTGAACCTACCTTGGGTATTCTTCTGGAGATTGGAAACAATGGAAACATACGTCCTCCGCACAGAAGATATCCGGAATAGGATGGATGTTTTCGCATGATGCAGCTTCACGAAGAATGCTGAACCTACAGAGGACTTCATAAAATCCTTACAGGAATGTCTTGCGTGATGTGTGTATGAAAGGAGGTGCAGCCATGAAGCTCGGGGTCATGATGAATTGCTTTATCAAGGATACATGGGATGTTGCAGTGAAGAAGGCTGGGGATGCGGGACTGCGGGCCGTGGAACCCGCCGCAGGCGGCTATCTTGGAAATGCGCACTGCAAGCCCGAAGTTCTCCTGAAAGACAAGGATGCGTTAAAACGTTTCGTTGATACCTATACAGCGAGGGATATGGAGATAAGCGCCTTGGCGGTACATGGGAATCCGCTGCATCCAGATGAAAGTATCGCGGTTGAGCATGCAAAAGCAATAATCAATGGCATGAAGCTCGCTGAAAAAATTGATGTAAAGGTGCTCAATGGTTTTGCAGGCTGTCCGGGTGCAGGGGAGGATGCCAAATACCCCAATTGGATTACCTGCCCCTGGCCTCCATTCTTTGGAGAGGCCGTGCAGTGGCAGTGGGAAAAGAAGATCATTCCATTCTGGCGTGAAATGGCAATGAGACTGCAGGATTCCGGAGTCAAGTTGGCATTTGAAATGCATCCCGGTGACGCTGTGTATAATCCTGAAACACTCCTGATGTTGAGAAATGAAATTGGGGATGTTGTTGCATGCAACTTTGATCCGAGTCACATATTCTGGCAGGGCGTTGATCCTCTGATTGCACTGAAAAAGTTGAGAGATGCTATCGTGCACGTGCATGCAAAGGACGTTCTGATCGACGAAGAGGTCGTGAAGTGGCGCGGAAACATCGATTGGAAACCGCAGTCTGACATTATGAACAGAGCCTGGACATTCAGGACCCTGGGTTACGGTCACGACAGGCTGTGGTGGAAGAAATTCATCAGCACCTTGAAGCTTGTTGGATATGACGGTGTTCTGAGTATAGAATACGAGGACCCTCTGATGTCGGCCGATGAGGGCCTGAGGAAGGCCGTTTCTTTTATGAATGACGTGCTCATCTTTGAAGAAGCCGGTGAGATGCACTGGATGTAGCACTATGGATAATTCTGAATCATGACTGTTCAGGATTCGGTTGTCTAAACACTCAGCAAGCCCAAATGGCCGGGCCCCCTGGGAACGATTGGCCAAATATCAACCACCACATCATCTTCAACGACATGGTAGGCATCATAGAGATTAACTGTGGATGGTGCATAGCCCGGAATGAACTCGACCGTATCACCACGCATGAGCTTGCACCTGTCGTCTACGTCAAACAGCGCATGCTCTTCATGAAAGGCACGCGTCTGGTAGTCAGGAAAATCTTTCATGGAGGGCAGTACAAAGTCTATACCGACGGATTTTCTGCCGGCATCCATAACGATGGTGTTGCCATGCTTGATAATGACCGTGCTCAATACCGTTAACGATCGTGAAAATCCGGGTACAAGATTACCATGGAAATTATCCATGAAAACATATGAACCCGCCTGAATTTCAGTGACCCGGGGGTCAGCCCCTGTAATGTCATATGTTCCTGTTCCACCTGCAGAGACAACCTCACATGCAAAGCCTTCCTTTTCAAGCCGGTCAATAACTTCTCCCAGGTAGTCCATTGCTTTCTTTGCCTTTGCAATACGTACGTCGCGGTCCGGTTCGAGCATGCAGTGGCCTTCGTATCCCATGACACCCAGGAGTCGTAGATTTGAAAGTTTGCTTATGCTCTGTGCAAGTTCCACCGCTCCCTCAACGGAGCGAACGCCGCCCCTCCCCTGGCCTACATCAACGTCGATTAAGACGCCAATTTCACTGCCCGCAGCTCGGGCTGCATTTGACAGATCCTCGGCATTTTGGATGTTGTCAACTGCCACGCTCAGCCTACCAAGCTTTGCAGCCTCTGCAAGTGCTTGTATTTTATCTTTACCACCCACTTCATTCGCAATGAGCACATCTTCAATGTCTTCACGGCTCATGACAATAGCCTCCCACACGGTGGCAGTGCAAACACCGATAGCACCCGCTTCAATTTGAAGGTTGATCAACTCAATACATTTTTGACCCTTGATATGAGGTTTGAGTTCTGCTGGTAATGTGCGCATACGGTCAGTCATAAACTTGATATTTTTTTTCGCAACGTCGAGGTCAAGTAATAGAGCCGGCGTTGTTACCCCATTGCGCGGTTTGCCAATAGCGGACTTATAGGTGCTACGGATTTGATCACGTAAAAATTCTATCATTGTTTCCCCCTTATGTATGTATTGATATGCTCCATGGACAGCCTATCGAAGATACAGGTATAATGACTCTTCTTCTCAGCAACATTTAAATTTTATCGTGACGTGCAGCCCACGCAATGAGCTCCCTGATGACTATCCTGTCACTCTGTTTGAGCAGGAACAGAACACAGCCTGCAATGTCCTCTGGAAGCATCCAGCAGCCTGTGTCGACGGGTAGATTGATGTCTCGCAGCAATTTGGTATCGGTCATACCCGGATAAATCGCGCTCACTTTCACGCCGCATTCTTTTCCGGTTTCGTAGAGAGCCTGTGTGAGCCCTTTGACCCCGAGCTTAGAGATCCCATACGCCGATGCTCTCGCAGGAACTTCCAGAGCGGCTGTTGAAGATATGTTTATGATATAGCCCAACCCTCCGTCTTTCATTACCCTCAATGCGGCCTGGCTCAATAAAAATACAGCCTTCAAATTGACCGACATATTGGCTTCCCATCCTCCTCTGTCGTTTCAAGAAAGGGAGAGGCGAAATGCACTCCTGCATTGTTTACGAGTATTTCCAGTGAATCGTACTTTTTCAGGGTCTGGTTGATTACATGTTCGATATCCTTCTTTTTCGAAATATCAGCCGCAAGGTGAAATGCCTCTGCCCCTTTGTTTCGTATCGTTTTTTCCACTTCCTGAACTTCCTTCTGCGTACGCGAAACGAGAACCACGTTGCACCCCTCTCCGGCAAGCGTTATCGCTGTTCTCCTTCCGATTCCCCTCCCAGAACCGGTTACTATTGCTGTTTTTCCTTGCAGGTCCATGACTCCTGCCTCCTCGATTTGAAAGGATTCTAAAACACACCATATGTGGGACTACTGCCCATCATAGCATATACAGGGTTTTTTTCAAAGCCATTTGTTGGAATCATACATAATTCGAAAAAATCTAGGGATTATTTATTTATACCATATATTTTACTAATAATATTAAATAATCAGTAAAATATTATGATTAAATTCTTGACATACTCAGGATAGGCCTTTACAATTTTAAAGGGTGCAACAAGTCATCGGAAAAACAGTATGTCTTATTCGGATTATGTATTCAACAAGTATCTCGATGAGATTGATCCGGAAGTTTCTGAACTCATAACCTCCGAGGAAGCTCGCCAAGCAGGGAAGATCATCCTCATTCCCTCAGAAAGTATCTGCCCGCCACCCGTGCTTGAGGCTCTCGGCTCCGCTTTCAGCAACATCTACGCAGAGGGGTATATACCGAGTATGATGGAGGGTGAGCATGTGGAGGCCCTTCTCGATTTGGGTTTTCAGCTTCCCCGATACCGTCGCTATTCGGACCGAAGATTCTACAAAGGCTGTGAGTACGCAAATCTTGTTGAAGCTCTGGCGGGAAGGCGGGCCGCAGCGCTTTTTGCCACAAAGAAAAACCCCGCGCAAAACATCTTCGTAAACGTCCAGCCCCTCTCAGGATCCATTGCGAATACGGTCGTGTATGATGCCTTCGTCAAGCCGGGGGATACGGTGATGGGTCTGTCACTCATGCACGGCGGCCACCTCACCCATGGGAGCGAGTTCAATCGTTCCGGGAAGAACTACAGGATCGTCTCATACGAAGTGAATGGTAAGACCGGCATGCTCGATTATGATGAGATTGAAGAACTGGCAAAGGAGCAGCGTCCGAAACTGATCATTGCCGGGTACACCTCCTATCCCTGGGCACCTGACTGGAAGAGGTTCAAGGAAATCGCCGGCAGGGTGGGTGCCGTACTCCTTGCCGATATATCCCATCCTGCAGGTCTCGTGGTCGCAGGGGCCTACCCCAACCCCATTGATTATGCCGATGTGACTGTATGCACCACGCACAAGACACTCTTTGGTCCACGCGGTGCAATCATTATGACAACGAAGAGAGAATATGCTGAGCGTATCGACCAGGCAGTGTTCCCGGGGGAACAGGGTGGACCGCATGTGAACAAATTTGCTGCCATGGCAGTTGCCTTTAAAATCGCCATGAGTCAGGAGTTCAAGGAAATACAGCGAAAAATTGTCGATAATGCGAAGTATCTCGGCGAGGTTTTGAAGAAAAAGGGGCTCAAGCTCGCCTACGGCGGAACGGACACCCATCTCCTGCTCGTGGATCTAAACGACCTACCCACGAAAAGCGGTTACCCCTTGAGGGGTGATACTGCTGTGCGGGTCCTCGATCTCTGTGGAATCGTCGCCAATAAGAACACCATTCCAGGCGACATGGTCACCGCAGAAGCAAGTGGTATTCGCATGGGAACCCCGTGGATCACGCAGCGGGGGATAACAAGAGAAGGTATAGCGGAACTTGGTGAAATCATAGCACTGATCCTGAAAAGCATTGATCCCTTCAGTTATATCGGATTAACGGGAACCCTCCCAAGGGGGAAGATCGAGCTCGGCGTTCTCGAAGAGGCGTGGAAGAGGGTGGGACACCTGGCCGAAGGTCTCGTTTCAGAGGGTCAGGCAGGGGTTCTCGGGTATCCCCATG
>CBFDDP010000103.1:0-11612 GCA_965603595.1 uncultured bacterium | reverse complement strand
AAATCTTTTTTCATATTAACAGAAGCGCGAAATACTTGTATGTGCATGCTCATGACATGGACTTCATCACATGCAAAAAGTCAATACCCTAAAAGGGTGGAGTAGATTATGCCTGTAGCTCATATTCCTCCTGATCTTGAGAGCAGACTGAAGGAAGAGAGAGCAAGGATCAACCCTGCGGGTGAATTAAAGAAAGTCACAGCCATGTTTGTTGATCTGCGCGGATTCTCCTATATGCTCGAGAAACACAGTGCTAAGAAGGTTCTTCAGCTCCTGGATATCTATTTCCGCATGACCGTCGCCGTTATCAAACAGTACGACGGCATGGTGGATAAGTTCATGGGCGACGGACTCATGGCAGTCTGGGGATTGCCGAATAACAAGAAGAGCGATGTCTATAATGCAATCCGTGCCGCCATCGATATTCGGATCGGGATGTTCAGGCTCATCCCCGAGCTCGTGAGCATAGGTGAGGTTCCTTTGGAGATCGGTGTTGGCATCGGAACGGGTGAGGCTGTTACGGGGTTTGTCGGTTCCTCCCAGCGAAAGGAGTACACCCTGGTGGGCAACTGTATAAACCGCGCTGCCCGGCTTCAGTCGCTCGCATCGGACAATCGCATATTTATCGACGCGTCATCCGCCCGCGAGGTACGAGCCTTCTCCTACCTTTTAAAAGCCGTTCTTAAAAAGGAGCCCTATATACTCAAGGACACACGCTCCTATGAGCTTGAGGGGCTCTGTGAATACAGCGAGGAGTTTCAGAAGATTCGCAAGAATCCTCGACTAGTGGTTGCAAAGGTTGCGGGCATTACGAACCTCAGTTCCAAGGTGAGAAAACCTGCCCTTGTCAAGAGCATTGGTGAGGGTGGTCTTGGCATCGAGATACACGACTATGGCGACTTCAGCCTCGACATCGGGGATGAAGTCATACTGGATTCTTCACGTCTCAGCCTCTTCAACAAGGAGAGTTCGCGGGGTTATATCGTTCGGAAAAAGGAGCTCAAGGGTGGAGGCATTTACCGCATCAAAACATGGGATGTGGGTGTCAAGTTCATCGATATCTCCGAGGAGTTGCGCAAGAGGCTACTGAAGATATTCGTAGGCACTGAGACCCTGCTTCAGCTTCTTGGCACCTGAGGGTTCACGCAGCCCGCCACAGGCCGTCCTTACCGATCTTTCTATCTCGACATACAGCTGTTACAGCGACGGTATGATCATCAGATCCAGTTCCCGCTGCATATCGTCCAGTATTGGACGGGGGTCCTCTCCATTGATCATGATTCTATCGAGTGCACTCCGCATGACAGCGTCGATACTGTAATAATCGTACCGGGGTGAGAACACCGCTCCCCTTTCGAGCTCAATTATGGGTGTCATGTAGTTGGGATTATCTTCGTAAAAGATGAGCAGGTCAAGGGAATCCCTGACACTCTCGAGTATGGCAGGTGAGCCGGTGTGGGTGTGCCACTTGATGGAATTCTCGTAATTGATGAGATAGTCGATGAACCTGAAAACCTCTCGTACCCTTTTCAGACCCCTGCTTGTGACGGCCAGACAATTGCCCGTAACATGGGGCGGTATGTCAGCTGAGGAGGGGAGGCTCCAGACCGTAAGGTTGAAGGGAAGGTTGGTCTGTGTGTAGACGAGATGGGAGCTTTCAGCCATCCGAATACCCAGATTTCCACTGAAAAAAAGCTGCTCTGCTTCCGATGAGGTGAGCTTTGGTGGCATGGCCTGGTATCGTAAAACGAGGTCCTGCAGTGTCTTCATGGCATCCACTGCCTGGGGCGAATTCACTGTAAGGCGCTGTTCCTGCACAACCTTCACCCCGGAGAAGCTCTCAACATAGGTAATAAAATGGCTGAGGTTTTCCATGGGTACATAGATGCCCCATTTCCCGTCTGTGTAGTCCCTGATCTTTTGTACGATGGGCACGAATTCTTCCCAGGTGTCTGGCTCCCTGTCACGCCCCGTTCCTGATATGCGAAGTACGTGCTGGTTCACGTAGAATATGCTGCTGTGAAAGGAAAAGGGAACACCGTAGATGCCTTCATCGATGGTGAGCGAACGCCAGTACTTTTCATCGATGTCATCTTTGATTCGGTTTGATATATGGGGGGAAATATCGGTGATGATGGCCCGGTCTCGCAATACCTGCAGATACTGAATGGGGAGGAGTACGATTTCGGGCATGTTCTCCTGGGCAAGGAGTTTGAGGTACAGGTCGCCTTCGGAACCTTGAAATACCGAATGTATCTTTTGTTGCCGCCCGTTTTGATTGTAACCATCTACAAGCGAAGAGAGCACCACCTTATTGTGGGTACCAACTGAGTGCCAGAACTGGATTTCACTCTCTTTGGAGCTCTTTTTTTTACCGCCTGCTATCAGAAGGGAAGAGGAGGAAAGCATAAAGAGCAGCACAGTTATAAGAAAGAGTGTTCCCCGCCGGCCTATTGGGTAAAACAAGCGTGCATCCCTCTCTTCAACAGGTAGTATAGAGGTGTTTTGTACGATATGATGAACTTCGACTTGTTGAGAACCGGGCATTCGCTCTATAATATAATGAATTATTATGGAGTTACATAAAAAAATTAAAGCGGCGGCCAGGGACCTTCTGTACCTTCTGGAACGGGATTATCCCAGGAAGGCATCTATTGAACTTGTTGGGAACAGGTATCGAATGGCCGCACAGGAGCGAATGGTCCTGTATCGAGGCGTCTTCGCGCACGGGATATGCGAACACAGGATTCAAAGGAGGTGGAGCGAAGCCTCTGCACAGCACGAATACTGTGTCATCGACTGCTATAATGTATTCATCACCGTTGAGAGTTATCTGCAGGGCCGGCTGGTCTTCAGGGCCCTTGACGGCTTCATTCGGGATGTGTCGGGGGTGTATGGTAATTACTCTTTCGGTGAGTTGACACCCCGCGCCGCAGACCTCATCGTAGGGGCATTGCGACAAAATCTGAGCGGTACTTTGATGTTTCACTTCTATCTCGATTACCCCGTATCCAGAAGTGGTGAGTTCGCTGCCTATTTACGGGAAAAGATGGACGGGGAGGGGATCCCCTCCCGAGTGGAAGCGGTCAAAAGCCCGGACATGATCATTATGAAACAGCATGCCCGGGATCTCATTGCCACCTCAGACACGGTGCTCATCGACAGCGCGGAGTGTTGTGTGGACATTCCAGAACTGGTTTTTCACGGGATCATGGGAAGGGATGTTCCGGATTTACAGATGCTCATGAAAGATGATCTCCCATGGCTGCGAAGCCTGTTGTGAGTGTACTGGGCAGCTATTTCTCATGTATGAGTGCGACACTCTCCTGCAGTATCCACCCCTGTCTTCCATCCGGTGTTGAAAATCTGATCCACTCTCCCCGGCCTTCGATCAGCCTGAACTTGGTTCCCTCATGAAGCGTAAACAGCGTCTCGCTTTCCACCAGCGGCGATGATTTTACATCGAGCACTTTCTGGAGAATTATCCCCTGCGGGAATTTTCTCTCATAGGCGTACTGCGAGATCATACCAATGAGTATCGCTGTATAAATCGTGCCGATTACGATGATGGGATTTTTCAGGCGGATCCGTGAATGGGGGAGGAACAGGAAGGAGAGCAGGAGGACGATGAGTGTGGTAAACAGAAGGATCTCCAGATATACGGTAATCTTGAGACTCAGAAATGAGAAGAGCGTTCTCAGCAGTCTGAATATTCCCTCATCGTAGAGGGGACGTATCTTGTCCTCCAGTTTTGATCTCACATGGTTCAGGTTGGCCCGTATATCTCGATCAAAGGGTTTCAGAAGAAGCGCCCTTTCGAAGTACAGAACCGCATACCCGGTGTTTCCTATCTTGAAATAGGTATTGGCCAGGTTGTAGTAGAGCAGGGGATTTTGAATTCCCCTGTTTGCAAGCTCCAGGTAGAGGTCAAGGGCCTCATGATACTCCTTCCTCGTGTAGAAATCATTGGCACTGTTGTAGATCTCTGCGTTTTCAAGGCTTGCCTGCGCAATTTGGAAAAGCATGGCTGCGGCAAGTACGATAAGAAAAAGCAATCGTCTCATGTATACTCCATCCTCAATTCTCGCATGTTGGTTTGTCTTACCCACAGGGTGAAAATGATACTATTGATTCTTTATCCACCCATTCTCCATCTCATTGATGACTTTAAAGGATGTATCCCGTAAGTCCCGAAGCAGATCAGTGTCCTCTGTTTGGCCTGTTGAAAACTTGATCATCGTACAGGTTTCGAATAGCTTGAGAAACTTAAGGCTTGTCGATGCGTCGATGCCGGGAATGCTGTTGAGCACCCTGCCCACAGTTTTACCGGTCACTTCCTGGGGGGAGAGCCGCGCCTTGTCTGCTGCATAGGTTGCCAGTGCCCTGTATGTGATGTTTGCAGCACCGGACAGGTCTCCCTTTTCAATGTGTTTCGATGCGGTGTCGAGAAGCTTAAGGGCTGACGAGTGCGCGCGTTTCATCCTGAGAAGCACCACATTTTTCTCGAGTTTTTCCTTTTTCAGTATTATCAGGAAAAGGGCAGCGGTAATGACCGTCAGTGCAACATGATATATGAAATAGGGGAGTGACTGAAGAGGAGATGCCGTAACGTTCTTCAGAGACTTGGTGTCGCCCTTTATAAACTGCAGGGTAGCCGTTCCGAATACTTTCCTCCCGCCTCTGATGGGTTTCTCTTGCACGATGTCTTCACCGGTGACAGTCAACTGCAAGGGCTCTGCAGTGAGCGTTATGAACTGCATCTCTGCTGTATCGAAGTAGGTTATGTCACCTGTGCCGATGTCCAGTTTGCCGTTTTCCTCGGGAATGATAGTGTATTCAAACTTTTTCACAAAGTAGACTGTCTTTTCCTCTTCCACCGTATCCCGCATAGTCTCCGAGAGGTATACCCTGCCCCTGGATGAAAGAATGAGACCAGGGTCACTGATGACATTCAGGTTTCCGGTGCTCCTCAGAGTGAGATAACAGGCCATGGACTCGCCTGTACGAATGGTGTAAACGGGTGTGGACAGTGCAGCATCAAGGCTCCCTACGACTCCACTGAATGTGTCACTTCCGGTCGTCTTAGGAATGGGTTTCACATTGATCTCGAATGGTGTGCTCTCGATTTCGAAGGTGAAGGGTCGGCCGAATACATCGAAGAGGTCATCACTTTTTACAATGACCGTGGCCTCGAGAACGAGGGGCTCTGGAGCATAGCTGCCGGTTTTGAGCGGGAAAAGAACAACTTTTTTAATCAGGGAAGTAGTATAGATTCTGCCGTCTACTTCCTCCCGCCGGTACTCGAGCCTGGTGGCATTGTAAATGTCTTCTATATAAAAGCCGGGAAAACTAGGATTCTGTTTGAGGGATATGGAATCGATATCGAGACGCGAGTAGAGGATGTAGGTG
Organism: uncultured bacterium; assembly: GCA_965603595.1. Taxonomy (GTDB): domain Bacteria; phylum Spirochaetota; class B62-G9; order B62-G9; family DRHN01; genus JAGLSF01. The sequence goes on along the minus strand of CBFDDP010000103.1, from coordinate 6,203 downwards.
AGGAACAGCTGTTCTCCTTCGAGAAGTTCGGTTTTTTCCAGTTTCACCTGAACATATATGTCGTTGCGCAGTTTCTCCATGTCAATAGCAGTCCCGTCACGGAACATGAAGCGCCCCTCTTCTCCCTGTTTCCTGCCCTCCACAATGGTGATGAGCAGAGGTTCGGTCTTGAAAACCTCTCCCCCATAGCGTATGCGTACCGGGTCAATGGTAAAGGTACCCTTTTTCTCAGGCTTCACGGTGTAGACAAAGGAGATGACCTTTCTCCGGGAAGCCTTTCCATCAACAATGGATATACTTGACTGTGTTCGTGTACTCTCGTTTACAATGCTGAAGTACTGCAGCTTTGGAACCTCTGGTTTTGGTATACTCTTGATGTTTTCGGCCTCAACGGTCACCGTCAGTTTGAAGGTGTCAAGCAGACCGACTTCGTCGGCGTCCACTTCGGCAAATACATTGACTATCCTCTCATCTGCATACCCGGCCAGGGCAGTCCCCATGACCAATACACAGAGAAACAGTACCTTACCAATCCTTCTCATGTTGTACCTTCCCAGCTCTGTTCTGTATTATTTCATTGATAATTCTCGACTGGTCGTTATTCACCGAATCAACGAGCCGCTCTGCCTCCTCACGCGAAAATTCATCAGCTGTCTGCTCCTGTTCACCAGAGCTGCCCTTGTGTTCGGCCTCTTCGCTTCGCTCATTTTCAGTTTGTTCCGGACCTCCCTCACCCTTCTCATCCTCTGTCTCCTCCTGTGAGGGGGAGGCCTGGTCGGAGAGCTTCTTCAACGCAAGCTCGAGGTTGAACTTCGTGTTGAGGTCATAGGGGTTCTTTTCGAGGGCCTGCACGTAGTGTTCAGCCGCTTTATCGTAGTTCCCAATAAGATAGTGGTTGTTGCCAAGGTTGTAGTGAATCTGAGTAATCTCTTCGTTATCACTGGTCCGTTCAAGGGCTGCAGTGAGAGATTCTATTGACTGTACGTAATCCTCCATTTTGTAGAGAGCGGTGCCTGCGTTGAAATGAGGTACGACCGATTTCTCATTTTTCTCCACCCCTTCCTGAAAAAACCCAAGGGCTTCCCTGAAGAGCTCGTTTCTGTAATAACGGTTGCCCTTTCGCATCACCGAAGTGTATGGGTCCGCTGACAGGATATTCGCTGTTAAGAGAAGTGGGAGAATAGAGAGGATTAGGGGGAGCGTTGCTGTGCGTTTCATTGAGATGTTCTCCTCATGCGCACGGTGATTGAGGCGTATATGAGCAGGAACAGTATGCCCAGGGCAAGTGGTATCTGAAAGCGCTCTTCGTACACAGTGTAGTGCTTCGTTTCATATTCGCGTTTTTTCAGTGTATCAAGGGCTGAGTTGAAGCGGCGGATCTCATCAAAGGTATCGGTTGTCTTAAAGTACTCACCGCCTGTTCTCTCAGCGATATTTCTCAACAGGTAATCATCGAGTTGTGAGATGACTACCTTGCCCTGTTGGTCTTTCTTGTAACCGGTTCTTTGCCCATCTTCGTCGTACATGGGAATGGGAGCACCGGAATTCGTGGCAATGCCGATGGAAAACACTTTGATGTCACGCTTTGTCAATTCTCTGATAGCCTTTTCCGGGTCCGGTCCCGTGTTTTCCCCATCTGTGAGAAGCAGCATAACCGCATAGTGGTCATCCTCGGGTTTCAGTGAAGTCATCGCAAGTTCCAGGGGTGCGGTAATCGATGTACCGCTGGATACGGCTGTTTCGAAGGAGAGTGAGTTTATCACCGAGACAAGAGCATTGTAGTCGCCAGTAAGCGGACATTGCACAAAGGCGTCCCCGGCAAAGAATATAATACCGGCACGGTCTCCCTGCAGTGAGTTGATGAGCTCAAGGGAACCGATCTTTGCACGCTCCAGTCTATTAGGTTTGACGTCCTCGGCCCTCATGCTCTGTGAGAGGTCGATGGCTATGTATATATCAGAACCGGTAATGGTGACAGGCTCCAGTCTGGTACCTGCCTGCGGTCTCGAAAGGGCGATGATAAAGAAGAAAAGCGCGAGAGAGGCGAACAGTCCTTCCCGGGGGATTGAACCGCGCAGGTCCCGTCTGGCAAAGCTGTTCAGCGTCTCGGCCCTTCCCATGCGTTCAATGGTCTTTATCCTCATCCTGTGCATGAGCAGGAACAGGATATACACCACCGGCACCAGCGTGAGTACATACAGGTACAGGGGGTCTGCAAATTGAATGAGTTCCATGTCTTAGTCCGCAACTCTCAGGGAATCGTTTTCAAATATGTTCTCGTGAGCATAAGATAGAGGCAGAACAGCAGCATACCAATAAGCGTTGGTGCCACAAAACGCTCCCTGGTTTTTCGGTATTGCTTGATCTCTATCTTGCTCTTCTCGAGTTGGTCGATCTCACGGTAGATGTCCTCGAGTTTCTGCGTATCCGTCGCCCTGAAATAAAGCCCTCCCGTGATTTGAGCGATGGACATGAGCACCTCTTCATCTATCTGTACGGGAACGGAAACGTACCGCTTGCCAAACACCTGGTCCTGTACCGGATAGGGGGCACTTCCCATGCTGCCCACCCCAATGGTGTATATCTTTATATCCAGGGCTAACGCAGCCCTGGCTGCAGTTAAGGGGTCGATTTCACCGCTATTGTTGATTCCGTCAGTGAGAAGTATGAGTACCTTGCTTTTCTCAATTCCACCGGCCAGACGTTTCGAGCTCTCGGCAATAGCGTTTCCGATCGCTGTACCATCGGGTATCATACCAATCGCAATGGAGTCGATGAAGTCGTACAGTATATTGTAATCTATGGTCAGCGGGCTCTGTGTGATCGCCTTCCTGCTGAAGGTCACGAGGCCGATCTTATCGGTTTTCCGTCCTCCGATAAACTCCTTTGCAACATTCTTTGCCGCTCCGAGGCGGTTTGGCTTGAAATCCTCGGCCTTCATGCTCGATGATATGTCGAGTGATAGAACGATATCTATACCTTCCGTTTCGAGCGTCTCTTCAATATATCCCTTCTGTGGCCGTGCGAGGGCCACGATGAATAGTCCAAGGGCAAGCACGAGCAGAATCTTCGAGAAGAAGAAGAGCTGTATACGGACCGTGGTTATCCCGGGAAACAGGGAGAAAAAGGGCGCCCCCATACTGCGCTCCCGTTCCCTGACAAACAGGAAATAGAATAGAACCGGGAGCAGGGCCAGTCCCCAGAGTATAAATGGATTTTTAAACTCCATCGCCTGCCTCCTCCGCCCAAGGGCGATGTGCTTCCTGCATATTCACCTGTGCCTCTTTGATTATGGTGATCGACTGGTCGATGTCATGCTCTACTTTGCTGTGCGGCGGAATTTCCCTGGCAAATTTAACCATATCACTCCTGTGCAGGATATTAATCAACCTGTCCGGATGCATATATTTCGCGCGCCTTGCCCTACTTCGCCTGAGGTAGCGCTTCAATTCGGAAGTTGTCATCTCGAGGGCTTGAATGGTGAAGAGGTTTCCAAAGAACAGTTTCAGGGTATGGGAGATGGTGCTGTATACTTTTTTCAAATCAGCCTGTTCCCTTGCATGCTCTTTTCGTATGCTCTCCAGTTCACTTATGGAGTACTCGTAGGGATCGAAGAGTACATCACTTTCGAAAACGGTCTTTGGTATCTGGCGGGGATGTATGAGATATTTTCTGACCACGATGAATAGGCCGAATGCAGCGGCAATACCGAGAAGTATGATAGTTACCGTTATGGTCCTGATCCGCGCTCGGTAGGGTGGTACTATGTCCATGAGCTGGGGTTCCGTCTCGTCTGCAGGGAGTACGGAAAGTATAGCGAAGGTCAGCTCCTCTGTCTGCAATGAAACCTCCCCAACCTCAACCGGTAACGGGGAAAGGCGGACATCGCCGGTTTGAAATACGGATATGGTGTACAGTACAATGGTTTTTGCCTCTCGTGAGCCAACCTTCTTTCTCTTCATGGAGTGGTCCCTCAGCATGAAGGGTGCAAAGTCATCGCCCACTTCCGGATACACGATGACGTCCTTTCTGTCGTGGTACACGGTGAGTGCAAGGTCAATGGGGTCGCCGATGGTCAGTGGTTTCTCGGAGAGGAGCGTGAGTGACACCGAAGGAATGGTATACTCAATTTCCGCATCGCGTTTCCTGCCGGCAGCAGTGGCCAGCGGAAGGCATATCAGCACCAGGAGAATGAAACAGCAGTGTTTGACCGATTTTATTTTCATCGTCTGTATTATAGCTTGCGTGCTCTCCTGTTAAAGAATTCGAAGAGCGGTTTGATATAGGGCTTGTCTGTAGACACGGCGATGGAATCCAGTCCTATTGATGTAAACAGCCGGTTTCGTTCAGCCCGAAGGGATTTCAGGTTTTTCACATATTCCTCCCGGGTTCTCCTGTCGGCGAGATCGATGAAACGTCTGGCATCGCCCTCCATATCATGCATGACAAAGAGCCCCCTCTGCTCGCTAATGATATCCTCGAGGGGGTCACGGAATACGATCGGAATGACATCGTGCTGTTTCGCCATCATCTTGAAGGACTTTTGGTAACCGCTGTCGTAGAAATCGGAGAATACAAATATGATGCTTCGCCTAGGGTGCGTGTTGTTGATGAAGTCGCAGGCCAGCTTCAGGTTGGTCCCGCGACGACGCGGCTGTATGTAGAGGAGCTCACGTAGTATACGCAGCGCATGGGTACGTTCCTTTTTGGGCGGCACGAATTTCTCAATGATGTCGGAGAACAGCACCGCTTCGACTTTGTCATTGTTTTCAACGGCTGAGAAGAGTAGAAGGGCTGCAAGCTCGACCATGATGTCACGCCCCTTCATCGACTGTGAACCGAACAGGGTGGAGGTGCTTATATCGAAGAGTATGATGACGGTGAGTTCGCGTTCCTCTTCATACACCTTCACGAAAGGCCTTCCGAACCGGGCCGTGACGTTCCAGTCGATGGTCCGTACGTCATCACCGTAGCTGTATTCCCGCACCTCGCTGAATTCGATGCCCCTCCCCTTAAATATGGAGTGATACTCGCCGGAGAACATCTCGTTGACGAGCATTCGGGTTTTAATATCGATGAGACGGATCTTTTTGATGATCTCCTGGGGAAGCATTACGGAACCTCGACGCCTCGAAATATCTTTTCGATCACATCCTCCGGTGAAATGTCCTCCGCCTGTGCTTCATAGGTGAGGATGAGCCGGTGCCGGAGAATATCAAACCCCACGTCTCGAACATCATCCGGAATGACATAACCCCTTCCGTTCAGGAATGCATTTGCCTTTGACCCTATCTTAAGGTAGAGGGACGCTCGAGGGCTGGCGCCGAAGGAGATAAGGTCCTTGATATCGAGAAGCTCATAGTCCTCAGGGTAGCGTGTGGCGGAGGTGAGGTTCACAATATAGTGGTCAATCTTTTCATCCATGTAAATCATGTGGATGACCTCTGTCAGCTTTTCGACATCCCGGTGCTTCGCAACGGCCGAGGTTTTTGGCTCCTCTCCGGAACCGTGCACCTTCAGGATCTGCAACTCCTCCTCCTTCGTTGGATAGGGAAGCTTGAGCTTCATCATGAAACGGTCAACCTGCGCTTCAGGCAGGGGGTAGGTGCCGTGTTGTTCGATCGGGTTCTGTGTGGCTATAACCATGAAGGTACTGTCGAGCACAAAGGTTTCGGTGCCGATGGTGACCTGCCGTTCCTGCATGGACTGCAGGAGCGCACTCTGCGTCTTGGCCGGAGCACGGTTGATCTCATCGGCAAGAATGATTGAGGCGAATATGGGTCCTTTTCGAACTTGAAAGTCGTTGCTCTTCTGATTGTACACCATGGTACCTATGAGGTCGGCGGGGAGCATGTCCGGTGTGAACTGTATTCGTTGAAAGTGGGTGTCCAAAGCCTGGGCGAGCGTGCTGACTGTCAGGGTCTTGGCGAGTCCCGGTACACCTTCGATGAGCACGTGCCCTCCGGTGAGCAGGCCGATGAGAAGCTTGTCGATCATCTCCTCCTGTCCAATGATCACCTTTGCTATCTCTTCACGGAGTTTTGTGAGAATCTCACTCTCCTTCTGTATCTTCTCCTGAACCATCATGATGCTTTCATCCATCTATTCTTCCTCCCTCTTGCCTGTATGGTCAGATCAGGTAGAAGATAGTCTCTTTCATGGGAAAGGGTCAATATCAGGATGTACACTTCCCGCAGAGAGGC
>CBFDDP010000102.1:0-11626 GCA_965603595.1 uncultured bacterium | reverse complement strand
GCATTCAAGCGAATCGCATACATCTTTTCAGCCATAATACACTCCTCTATTTTCTCATAACAAAATTATTCCTTCCAATGAACCATCGGTAAACCCGGAACCGGGCTTTTAAAATAAGGTATTTTCGTTCCCTTCAATGAACCGATATAAACGGTACGTAAATCAGGACCGCCAAAAGTTACACTGGCCATCCACGGTGCAATTCCCCGTCCGGTTTCAAAAAGAATTTCCGGCGTTACCCGTTTTTCGAAAAATGCGTCGTCCAGGGTTTTGACCTTTTCAAGATCGCCCTCGTCGAGCAGGACGATCTGTTCGCCATCCGGCGTTATAACGAAGAGGGTATCGGAGTAAACGGTCGTTCCCCAAAGGTTCCCAAAACTGTCAAATGCGATTCCGTCCGGATAAGCACCGGGGCCAAGATTGGACGGGCCGTAAATTTCACGATTCGAGAGGTCTCCCTTTTCGTCTACCTTGAATCGAAGGACGCGGCCTCCGGTGGTTTCAACCACGTACAGATACTCTTCGTTTCGATCGAATCGCACCTCATTTGTAAAATGCAGGCCGTCCGCGACAATATGAATGCCTCGTTCATCGTAGCGGGCGATGTATCCGTCATCCAGATCCGGAACCAGCGCATCGATCCAGTTCTTGACTTTGGTCGTGATGGTGATCCACAATCGGTCTTTGGAGTCCCGGAGTACGAAGTTAACCTTGCCAATCGAGGAACCGTCTATTGTATCAAAGAGCACCTCTGTCTCGCCGGTCCTCTTCATGCGTTCCAGACAGTCGGTACCGAAGTTGGAAATGAGAATATCGCCGTTTCTGGCAAAGGCAAGACCGTTCGGCAAGGTTCCTGCGGTAAAGCGTGAGACTTCATCACCGCTGTCTTCAAAATCTGCTGAGTGTTTCTGGGTCACTATCTCCTGGCTGCCGTCAGGCTGAATGTGAACAACCCCGCCCCTTGCGTCGGCGGACCAAAGTGATCCATCGGGTTCTGCCAGAATACACTCCGGTCTCTGAAGATCCGTACCGATGTACCTGACGGCATCAGGATCGATGGAAAAATCCTTAATCGGGTTCTTGCTCATGTGTTATTACCTCTCAAAGGAATCGTTTTCAACGAATTCCACGCCTTCATAGAGCTTGTAGTTGTCCAGCCCCGTTGGCGGTGCAAAAAAACAGACGACTTTCATTTCTTCGTCGCCGACGTTCCTGATCATGTGCACCTGGCCCTGTTCGAACAAAACAGCGGTACCGGTATGCATTGGCTGGATTTCACCGTCGACCCACGCCTGCCCGGTGCCGCTCATGATATAGATCAATTCTTCACCTTCCGGATGCGAATGAGCGGGTCTTACAGTCTCGCCCGGAGGCACCCGAATCACACAACTGGAGAGGTACTTGGGCTGCATCGTTTGCTCATCGGCGATCCAACGAATAAAACGTCCGGGAATCTTTTTTTCCTCTACGTCAGTTTCGTGAATGACTTTCATTTCTGTTTACTCCAATGAAACTCTATTATATTATCGATTATCGATAGTGAAGCATATCATCGTTCCTTTGAAGTGTCAAGAAAAGCAGCACAGAAATTTTTCCTTGACAGATCACAACTTTGGGTGGAAGATGTGCATAATCGATAATCGATAATGGGACAGGTTGAAACATTAAAAATGGAGATATAATGTCGTTCTTGCTAGACGTACTGGTGATAGCATTGACTGAGCAGGCCCCACTGATCCTCGCGGCTGTGGGCTTCACGTTGATTTTCTACCTCAATGGCTTCATCAATGTCGCTTATGCGGAGAACATCACCCTCGGCGCGTATTTTGCAGTTGTCTTCAATCCGATAATGGGTTTGAACTTCTATCTCACGATAATTCCAGCAGCAGTACTGACGGGGCTAGTCAGCGTTTTCACGTTTTTTTTTGTATTCCGACCCGCTCTCAAGAGAGGGGTTGGCAAAACCGAAATGATAGTGCTGTCCGTAGGACTGTCCTTCTTCATGAGATATGCAGCAAAACTGGCCTTTGGCGCGGAGGCCCGACTCTTTGACATAGCTAAGCCTTCCTACTGGATGGTATTTGGCACAGGGGTAACGAGTATTCAAATAACGGCCCTGGCCCTGGTCGTAGCCATAGCGGTAGGGCTCTATCTCTTCATATATAGGACCAACTACGGCGCGATGATGAGAGCGCTTGCAAACAATGAAAACCTCGCTCTAGTAAGCGGGATCAACCCAACCAAGGTCTCCGTACTGATCTGGTTTATTTCAGGAGTATCAGGAGGTCTTTCGGGGGTCTTCTTTGGGGTGACTTCATTTGTCCAGTATACTATGGGATGGGATCTCATTCTGATCATTATTATGATCAGTATCGTTGGTGGAATAGGTAACGTGCGGGGAGCGCTCATAGCAGGTTTTGGCGCGGGCATTATCATTGTGGCTGTAACACTTCTGACAAAACCCCTCTACGCACAGGTTGTGCTGTTGCTGCTCTTTATAGGGGCGTTGAAGGCACGTGGTTTACGGATGGTAAGGGGTTAACTATGGCCTACTTTATCTTTGGACTCTCCACGATGGTGATGTTCGTCGCTCTGGCAGTTCTTCTACATCTGCAGTTTGGACTTACGGGAATAGTCAACTTTGGCGTAGCCGGGTTCTGGGGATTTGGGATGTATTCTTTCGGAGTATTCGTCGTGCAATACAGCCTCCCATACGCAGTATCGTTGCTATTGGCGACAGTTCTCACGGGAGCCCTGGCTTTGGGTCTGGGCCGGGTTATCCTGGACCTGGATGGCCAGGCGGTTTTAGTGGCAACGCTTGCTTTTGCGACTATTGTTATGCATCTGGTCACTGCCGAGAAATGGTTGACCGAAGGGGTAAAGGGTCTGGGCACAATACGTTACCCCTTTGACCTGGGGCGAAACACCGAAGCAGTGTTCCTCCTGATTGTCGTAGTCATCACACTTGTGATAATCCTCTACGCTTACAAGCTTCACTCCGCACCCTATGGAAGACTGCTGCTTGCCATAAAGGATAACGAAACCCTGGCCCGAGGCTTGAGTAAACCAACCTTCCATCAGAAGCTGATCTTCTTCACGGTCACATGCACAGTGATGGGCTTCCTTGGGGCCCTCAACGGCTCGATCAACCAATTTTTAACTCCTCGAATGCTCGGCCCGGGGGTTACATTCACGGTCTGGATCGCACTCATCCTTGGTGGATACAGGAGAGTCCTGGGTGGCCTCATCGGCGCAGTAGCGGCCGTCGGTCTGTTCGATCTCGTGATCGAGACGTATGCACCAATCCCCGCTGCCTACGCGCAGGCGGTGCCGGCCCTCAAACTCATGCTGTACGGGCTGACTTTGATGCTTGTCATATTGTTCAGGCCTCTGGGCATCCTGGGCGACAAAAAAAGGAGCTATCAGCGTGGATAATTACTCGAGCTCTGGAACAGCCACAGACCAGACGATAAAGAAACTCCACCTCAAACACGTCGCAAAAAGCTTCAGCGGAAGAAAGGTGGTGGATGTCGAGGACCTCACTTTGGGCTGTTGCGGCATCGAAGGACTCATAGGTCCAAACGGCGCAGGAAAGACAACCCTGATGAGTATTATCACCCACGGGTTGAAGTCGGATAGTGGGGAGGTGTTCTACTATCCAAACAATTGTGAAATGGAAATCTCAAACAAGCGATTGGATGAAATCGCAAGGCTCGGCATAGTCAAGACCAATCAGATTATCCAGGATTTCGCAAGCCTCACGATAATGGATTCTTTGCTCCTATCGCTTTCAACACCGAAGTATGAGAGATTCTACAAAATCTTCAGTGAAGGCGACTTGCGGAAAGGGGCCGAAGAGGAAATCGAAGGATATCTGGACTACTTCCATTTCGAGAATCCGGAGGGATACGCCCTCTCCGCAGGTGAAAAGAAGCTGCTAGATATCATCCGCTGTTTGCTGCTCAAACCGAAGTTTCTCCTTATGGACGAACCAACGGCCGGCTTGCCCGAAGATCAAACGAGAAAGGTTATGGATCTGATGATTAAGAAGACTTCGGAAGAGGATCTGTCAATCCTCATCGTCGAACACGACCTGGATGTTATCTGGGAGGTTTGCGAATCCGTCCACTTCATGGCGGAAGGAAAAGTCCTTTTTCAGGGATCTCCGGCGGAAATCAGGGATCACGAGACTGTTGTCGAGAAGTACCTGGGATCAAGTCATGTTTGAAGTTAAGAACATCAGAAGCGGATACGAAGGGGTAACCGTCATCAAGGGTCTTAATTTCGAGGTAGGTGACGAGATCTTTGCGGTCCTCGGCGCTAACGGGGCGGGCAAAAGCACGCTCTTGAAGACGATTACGAAGGTCTTGCCACTCACTGCCGGCGAGATACATTTCAAGACGGAAAATGTCTCTGATTTCACACCATACCAGTTGGCCGAGTGGGGATTGGCCTACGTACCACAGGAGCAGAACATATTCTCAGAGTTGACGGTGAGAGAGAACTTGTCGGTCGGCGGTTTGGTCGGAAAACGATCAAAACAGGTGCGTATGGAAGAGATCTTCGAGCTCTTTCCTGACGTTGAGGCAAGAATCAACCAGAGAGCCGGAACTCTGAGCGGTGGTGAAGCACAGATGGTTGCGGTAGGACGCGCGCTTATGCAGGATCCCGAACTTCTGCTGCTCGACGAGCCTACGGAAGGCTTAGGTCCGATGTACGTCGACAATCTCTTCAGCAAGATCAAAGAGATTCATGAGAAGAGGAAGGTCAGCATCATTCTGGCCGAACAGAATGCCGCCAAAGCCCTGGACGTTGCCGACCGAATAATGGTGCTAAGCCTTGGCGAGATCTTCCTCAATGAAGAGACGAAGAATGTGAACATGAACGTGCTCAAGGAGGGGTACAGGATTTGAGAACTAAGGGAAGTGACGAACTTCCCATGCGGTTCCCCGGTTTTTTTATTGGTTTCAATAACCCCTTGTAGGGGAAATTTTATAAGGAGGAAAAGAAAATGAAAAGAATTACAAAAATTCTTTTCGCGGCGATGCTCATATTCTTCGTCGCAGGTCTCATGTGTGCGGGTGGAAAAAAGGAGGAGAACCCCATAGTAGTGGGTCACTTGTCCTACCACTCCGGTCCCTTCGCGGAGGTTGGTCCATTCTTCGATGGAATAACCGACTTCACGCTCGCCCTCATCAACGAGGATCCTCCGCTGGGGAGGAAGATGGTGGCGGTCCATCAAGACATCGGGACTATTGGAGAAGCACAGGCTGCAAGGAAGCTTATCGAGAGTGAGGGTGCAGAAGTTCTGCTAAACCCGGCTCATGAATACGCTTCCTACCGGGACTGGCTGCTCCAGTACCTTGAGGACAACGATTTGCCCTTGATGCCTTCTGTACATGGCGGGTCCATTGAGCGAGAGATAGGCGGCACTCCTGAGGAGCCCATTTTCAGAGGAGCTCCGATGGACTCGGCTCAATCTGTGGCTGCTGTCCTCCAGGCCAAGGAGGAAGGCGCAAAAAGGGTCGTCTTATTGGCAACGGAGATCGCGGGCAGTCAATTGCAGATGGAAGCCGCAATCAAAGCCGCTAAAGCGATTGGATTGAACGTTGTGGACACAATCAACGTTCAACCTGAGCTGTCCTCGTACAGAAGTGAAGTCAGTAGAATCGTGAACTCGAACCCGGACGCCCTGCTCTTGTTCAGCCAGGCTGAAGATGGCGGGACCATCGTGAAGCAGGCTGCTGAGGCGGGCATGTCCCTGCTGATCATCGGAACTACCGAATGGCTGCAAGACGCATTCCCCAAGACCGCGACCATGAGTGCAATCGAGCAGCACAAAGAAGTCTGGATCTCGGGATTCAGCTATGTAGAGGGTCCGGCGTGGGATTTCTACGCGCCGCGTTGGAGGGACTCGGAGTATACGCAGCTTGCACAACCCGAGAACTCGTACGCGATCGAGTATTACGACGTTCTGAACGTGACTGCCCTGGCCATCGAAGCGGCGGGAACGACCAAAGCAAGTGAATGGGCGAAAAAAGTCCGCGATGTTGCCATGGCACCAGGTAAGAAGGTCTACACCTACAAAGAAGGTGTCGAAGCACTGAGAGCCGGAGAAGACATCGACTACAGCGGGGTTACCGGTGAGTTTGACTACACCGAAACCGGTGTGGTTTCGGGCGCCTTCGGCATCTTTGAGTGGACGAGTATCGAAGAACTGGTACAGGTAACCACACTCGATGGCACAGCCATTCTGGATCTGGATAAGTAGATACGATAATCGATGGTAAAGAATAGAACAACGGTAGCCGAACCCGTAGAGTGAGTATCGAAGAAAACGCCATTCGCGTGAGGCTACCGTTATAAGACACTGGAGTGTTCCCACGTCCGGGTCCTTGAGGTTGTATTGCCAGAACAATTCTTTTTTCACTGTACGGAAGAAGGGTTTGATCATTCCGTCCTGAAATATTTCTACAATTTCACCGTGATATTTCTGATGTGCGTTGATAACAGGTGTAGCATATCCATAGGATTCGAGATAGGGTGCACAAAGATTTTAGTTCTTTAATGGAGGAACAATGGCTGTAAGAAAACTGAAAAATTATGTAAACGGAAAGTGGGTGGACCCTCGGGACGGCAATTACATTGACGTAGAGAATCCCAGCACAGGTGAAATAATTGCTCGGTCGCCCATGTCAACGACTGAGGAGACCAACGAGGCGATCGCCGCTGCTAAGGCTGCATTTCCGGAATGGTCAAACACGCCGGTCGCCAGGCGTACGAAATACATGTATCGGCTTACCGAGCTGGTCAGGGAAAACGAGGAGAAGGTTGCCCGTCAGCTTACTGAAGAGATGGGAAAATCATTGCCGGACGCGCGTGCTGAAATGAAGCGTGTATACGAGAATACCGAAGTTTCCTGCGGCATGCCTGTTCTTCAGCAGGGAGACAAGGTGATCGGTTGCTCGTACGATATCGACGGAGAGGTGCTTCTTCTTCCCCGCGGGGTTTACACCATGATTGCTCCATTCAATTTCCCTGCAATGGTGCCGTTCTGGTTTCTCCCCTATGCATTGATGACCGGGAACACCTATGTCGTTAAACCTTCTAAACAGGTTCCCTGCACAATGAATCTTCTGACCGAACTCATTGAAGAAGCCGGATTTCCTCCCGGAGTATTCAATATTGTAAACGGAGACCGTACAATAGCCAATGCATTTATGGACAGCCCTGACGTTGTGGGAGTGTCGATAGTGGGATCAACACCTGTTTGCAGGCAGATCGCTGAAAAGTGTGCGAAGACAAACAAATGGTACCAGGCAATGGGCAGCGCCAAGAACCATCTCATTGCAATGCCTGATGCAAAGATGGATGATATGATCCGGAACATGATTACATCATGCTTCGGCTGTGCAGGTCAGAGATGTATGGCTTCCTCAGCCATCGTGGCTGTGGGAGATGAGAATTATGAAAAAGTCTGTGAGGAATTTGTCAAGGCTGCGAAGGAAGTTGTTGTTGCCAATCCTCTTGATCCCAGGGTAGCAGATGAGCCCATGGTCATGGGACCGGTTATTTCAGCCAAGGCTAAGAAATTCATTGAAGGAATGATTCAGAAAGGTATTGATGAAGGTGTCACACTCGCTCTTGACGGCCGCGGATATGTTGTTGAGGGATGTGAAAAAGGACATTTCATAGGACCGACCGTTCTCACAGATGTAAAGCCCGGTATGGAAGTTCACAGCACTGAGATCTTTGGGCCTGTTGTGGTCATTCTCAAGGCTGACAATCTGGATAAAGCAATCAAGATCATCAATGACCATCGGTACGGGAACGGCGGGTCGATCTATACGCAGAACGGCTACTATGCCCGTAAGTTTAAACTTGAAGCGCAGTGCGGAATGCTTGGTATCAATGTAGGGATTCCAGCGCCTGTTGCATATCTGCCGTTCGGCGGGATGAAGGAATCCCAATTCTCCCAGACCAAGGGCCAGGGCAAGGAAATTATCAATTTCTTTGTTGAAAAGAAAGTCATAGTAGAGCGGTACTGGGAAGAGAAATAGCGTTCCATCCGATAATACCGAACAGCTGTATGTACCATCTTCAGGGCATACGGAGATTTCAATTTTCTGTGTGCCCTGTCTTACTCACATGCATTTTTCCCACTTCTATCTTTTATAGTGTCAGATAATGCTGTTATGATAAGAACCTCCGGTGCAATGATAGTGGCGGAAGGAAAGAGGCGCTGCACTGTATCGATGCAGTCTTCATGAACTGCTGTATATATGATACAATAGAAACCCTGTATGTATGCATACAGACGGCAGATAGTGTTGGGAAAATAATGAACCAAGATTTGGGGGCTAAACTGCGTTTCTTTTCAGTTTTTTCATTTCGAGTTCTCTGATCTTTTCCCCCGCACTGTTCCGCTTGACATAGTGGGCCTTCACATCCTTCCCCCGGATCTCGATACAGCTGAGCCGCCCGCCCTTTTTATCTGATATGCGTGTATCAATCATGACAACGCTGCTCCCATAAAGTGGATGGGACAGGATTATTTCCTCTGAAGCGACCGGAGCATGGCCAACGACCATGCGCTGTGCACGGTACTTTTTCAGGAGGCTGGAAAGCTCGTCAAGATCAGGGGCTGTGTTCTTTTTCTTAACTGTCTTTTTTCCTTTCGCGGGTTTCATTACCCTGTAGGACCGGGTCCACAGGGGTCCCGTACTGGGTGAAGACCAGTCAAGCTTTGGGCCAAGAGCGACCCACTGAGTTCCAAGCTCAGGTTTGACATCAGTGCCCTGCCAGAAACGAATCCACGCGCGTATGGTGGAGTTCATTCTTTTCAGATGGTGCTCCAGGGCCCAGACATTCAACCCCGCGTGCGTGAAAATGGTCGGTCCGATCTTGATGACCGCATTGCGTTCCCGCAGCCATTCTGCCAGTTCCGTCTTGCCTCTGAAGGCGTCGCGAATCTTCGCCTTATCAGCTCCCTCTATCCGGTATTTTTTAAAGAGCGTTTTACCCTTCCGAGTCTGATACTCCTTCTGAAACACCTGTATGTCATGGTTTCCTAGCAGAGGATGTACAGCTCCTCCCGCAGCCTTTGCCTCATGTTCGAGCCGTATGATAAATTGAAGCAAAAGCCGTGCATTTCTCCCGCCCACTAGATCACCATTTAAGACAAGATGAACGTCTTTGCCAGTCCAGCGCCCCTTTTTGTCGATGAGCTGACGGTCGATCAGTATACAGGACAGCCCCACAATGTCCCCGTGCACATCTCCCACAGCAACGATGCGGGACGGAACGGGTTTTATGTTCCATGGGATCCCATCGGGCTTGAGCGTGACAAGTTCATGGGGTTTCTTAAGGTTCTGTGATTTTGCCATACCCTTTACTATACTGTACTGCAGAGAGTCATGCAATTTACAACATGAGAATTCTTTCCGGTCAAGAAGTTATCTTCCGGCCTCCCTTTCATCGGTACGACGTTCCTCTGCTCCTTCGACTATTTTCATATCAGCATATTAAAAGTTGACCGAACATTCTCTTAATGTGTACGTTTACCGAACGCATCAGAGATCGATGAGGCATCCTTGGGCGAGCATCGAAGATCAAAAACCCTGTTCATTGCAGTAACCTTCCTCTACTGGATCATGCTCCACATCTACGTTCCCACGCTTCCCATCTACATCAAATTGAAGACAGCGCATTTCGCAACCGTCGGTATGGTGCTCTCCATGTACGGTCTCTGGCAGGCCTTCGCGCGCATTCCGATGGGCGTTACCGGGGATTTGATGGGGCGGGGCAAGCCTCTTATCGTATCTGGCATATTTATGGGAGTAGCAGGTGCCATCATAATAAGTATGGGTAATTCTATTTTCGTTCTTGCAGCAGGAAGGGCGCTGACCGGGCTTTCTGCTAGTACGTGGGTTTTACTCGTTGCGGTTTTCAGCACCTTCTTTGATGAAGACAAGGCAATACTTGCAAGTTCCATGCTGACCTTCTCCGCCTCTTTCGGACGAATGTTGGCAACCGCCTCCACAGGTTTTTTGAACAGAATGGGGGGATACAGTCTTCCCTTCTACCTTTCGGGCGTATGCGGTATCCTTGCCATAATTCTCGTTCTTTTTATACGGGAGTCTCGAAGGCCACAGAAAAAGATATCGTTAAAATCAGTAGTAAATCTCTTTTTGCGCAGAGATGTCCTCTTACCCACTGTTCTGAGTATTGTGGTACATCACTGCGATTGGTCAGTTACCTACGGCTTTCTTCCCATTCTGGCACAGCGGATGGGAGTAGGGGATGTGGCACGAAGCCTTCTTATCAGCCTCAATATCGGGGGCATTACTGTTGCAAATCTGCTCAACACCCTGCTGCTCAAGAGGGTAAAACACGGTATACTCTTGTGTGCAGGGGTGCTCCTCCTGTTCACCGGCATTTTACTTATAGCTTTTTCGCCTGCTCGTGTATACCTCTTTATCGGGACAGTGTGTATGGGTTTTGCCTATGGTATTCTCTATCCGATTCTCATGGGTATGAGTATTCAGAATGTAGACCGCTCACAACGTACCACTGCAATGGGCATACATCAAGCCTTTTATGCATTTGGCATGTTCTCCGGTCCCTGGGTGAGCGGCATCATTGCCGATTATATGGGTATTCGCCCTGTATTCTTCATGACCGCGGGCGGCTTCATTGTGCTCGCCTTCCTGCTTCTGGGCCTTCTCCTGAGGAGAGAAAAGATCGGGACACCATCCACAACCCGGTGATCAAAGGCGAGAGAAACAGGCAGCACCCAGGCGGGCTCTTTAGCCCATGGACCTGGATTTATCTGTGAAAGTATATATACATAAATGATCATTATCGTAAATGAATTACTAATGCTGTTACGGCACTATAGGAAGTCCGGTGAGTATAGGAATAGATTAAGTACGTTCCATTGTTAGTTATGATCAGGAGCTGTAATCGCAGTCATCTCACTGCAGGCTGTCCTTGATCCGCTTGATGTGCCCCCGGCCCATGCCTTTAACCTCGCATCCAAGCTGCAGATAGGAGCGTATCTTTTCGTCGTCGAGAATGCAGAAGCAGTCGATGATGGCAAAGGGCCTCCCAACGGCCTTGAACACCTTTTCAGGATCAAGATCGAGGTACTCCATGTGCCGGACAGCAAGAACGATTGCATCCACACCTTTCATCGCCTTCCACAGGTCTTTCTCAACCCTGAGATTCCTGAGCCGTTCCTGACGGTGGAAGAACCGGGCCTTGCTGAACTGCGGGTGCGGGTATGATTCCTGTTTCTCGAATTCCCACCAGTGCTCCACATAGGGGTCATGCACGCGGATTTCGGCGCCCATCTCTGTGAGCCGGCGAACAACGAGCTCGGACCCGCTGTACCGGGTGTCACCCACATCTTCCCGGTACGAGGCTCCCAGCACGAGCACTTCAGCAGCCGCAATCGGTTTACTCATGTTTCGAAGTGCGTCCCGTACGAGCTGAGGTGTGTGGAGCGACCGGGTGTCGTTGATGTCGATCGCTGCAGGGGTAATCTTGAAGATGTTGTCCTCCCATCCAAGGTTGTGCCGGTATGCCCAGACGCCCAAGCCCCCGTCCTTGGGCAGGCAGTACC
>CBFDDP010000101.1:0-11693 GCA_965603595.1 uncultured bacterium | reverse complement strand
ATAGAGATATTGCCCTCATATGCGAAGAATGCCGTTCGGCTCGAGCTCTTCGGAGACGAGCTTGAGAAGATCTACATCTTTAATCCGGTCTCGGGCGAGATCATCGAGGAACGGGAACGGATCATCATCTACCCCGCTTCGCACTATGTGGTGGATCAGGTGAGCATGCAGACAGCCATGAGGAGGATTGTCGAGGAGCTGGAGGTTCGCCACAAGGAACTTCTCGACCAGAACAAACTGCTCGAGGAGCAGCGGCTCAAGACACGCACCGAGTACGACCTGGAGATGATGCAGGAGGTGGGATACTGCAACGGCATAGAGAATTATTCGCGACATATATTCGGTCGTGAAGAGGGTGAACGGCCGGCAGTGCTGCTCGACTACTTTCCAGAAGACTTCCTCATGTTCATAGACGAATCCCACGTGACCGTGCCCCAGATTGGGGGCATGTATGAGGGCGACCGTTCCCGCAAGCTCTCGCTCGTTGAGCACGGTTTCAGGCTTCCCTCGGCCCTCGACAATCGCCCCCTCTACTTCGAGGAGTTCGACGGCCTTGTCAACAAGGTCATTTTTGTTTCCGCCACTCCTGCCGATTATGAAAGAAGGGAGAGCGCACAGATCGTTGAGCAGATCATCAGGCCAACCGGTCTGCTCGATCCACGGATCGAGGTGCGCGACTCTAAGTTTCAGATCGACGACTTGATCCGCGAGATCAGGGAACGGGTGAAGGCGCATGAGCGGGTTCTCGTGACCACGCTCACCAAGCGCATGGCCGAGGACATCGCCAACTTTCTTACAAAGATCGGTCTCAAGGTACGCTATCTTCACTCGGAGATTCACACCTTCGAGCGGACAGACATACTTCGCGATCTCAGGGCCGGGGAGTTCGACGTGCTCGTGGGTATCAATCTCCTCAGGGAGGGGCTTGACCTTCCAGAGGTTTCGCTCGTTGCCATACTCGACGCGGACAAGGTCGGATTTCTTCGTTCGGCCACATCGCTCATCCAGACTATGGGCAGGGCAGCACGGAACGTGAACGGCACGGTTCTCATGTACGCCGAGCGGATGAGCGACGCCATGCAGACTGCGATCGAGGAGACGGATCGCCGCCGCAGTATACAGGAGGCGTACAACCGCAAGCACGGCATCGTGCCTGAGACGATCCGCAAGGAAGTCGTCGACATCCTGAAGCGCAGGCGCAAGGAGAAGGAGGACATATCGCTGCGTGACCTGGAGGTTATACAGGACCACTACAATCTTCTCAACCCTGTGGAACGGAAGCGGTATATCAAGGTGCTCGAATCGGAGATGCTCGAAGCCGCGAAGGACCTGAACTTCGAACGGGCCATCGCCTTCAGGGATGAGATTCAGCGCGTGCGTGAAGAGAAGACAAAATGAGAAGACCGCCGCCAATCTGCATCTATATCGCCTTTCTGCTTTTTGTGTTTGCCGGGCAGGGGGCGGCACAGTACGCTGATGAGAGCATCGTGGTGTACGGCGAGTATCCGGTAAAGCAGGAGCTTGGTGAGGGTGCTTTTCCTGACCGGGAACAACCCAAGACCGAGCCGCTCCTCGACTATGCCCTTGGCTCCGGTTTCGAGGACCGAGCGCTTATCGAGGCCCTCCACTTCCTCAATGCAAATGTGTACGGCTATTCGTTTATATACAAACCCGGCAGCAGGCTCCTCGAGACGGATGAGCTGTTCAACATCGAGCTGAGGGGCAGGCTCAATCGGGACTGGATCCAGCCCGTTGCAGACGGCGTCCAGAACAACGTGTACCGCGTCAAGATCGAACTTTCCATTACTCCATCCATGCGAAGGTGGATATCTGCTTTTACCACCAAACAGCTCCGACTGGAGAATGCGGAGGGCACATCGGATTTCTACACAGGCTGGGAGGGCAGAAGCGACGCCTATCAGGAGGCACTTCGAAATCTTGTCCTCGTCTCGGCACGCAAACAGCTCAGCTCCAAACCGCTCCGTATCGAGGGAGATATACTGCTCATTGGCAATCCCACCTTTTCAGTCGGTGCAGGCCGGCACTACTGCAGGGTCGAGGGGTATGTGAAAATCCTCGACGTGGTAACCTACGATTAATCAGAACTTTCGCTTTTACATTTTTTTACATCCCGTTCATAATTCAGAAAACTATATTCAGTATAGTAATGGCAACCAGTTCTTAGAGGAGGTTGTCATGAAGAGACGATCAAGGTTTTTTATTGCTGCACTTGTTGCAGTAGTACTGCTGCTTACGGCAGGCGCCGGGGCATTTGCCCACGGCTGGGACATCGAAGAGGCTGAGAAGGTGGAGGCTCTTTCAGGCAAGATAAGCTTTGCCATGCCCGGGGGGTTTACGCTCACCACCACCTCGGATCAGAAGTACAAGCTCATGATGCACCCCATACGGTTTCTGGACGAAACGGGGCTCGAGCTGAATGCCGCTGACAGGGTGAGTGTATCGGGATATCAGGTTGAGGATACGGTTATCCTGGTGACAGAGCTCAAGAAGGGCTCGAAGACATACACCCTGATGGACCCTGAGGATTTCGAGAAATACGGTCCCCGTTTTGGCAGGAGAGGGAGGGGACCAGGTAGAGGATATGGCGCACCCATGCATCACCATGGACCGCATAAGGGCAACCCTGGCTGGTACGGCGGGGAATCCGGTGGAATGTATGGTCGCGGTTCCTGTTGGGATGACTGGGATTGACACGGTCACGGCTGCTGTTTGAAGGTAATGGCTCCCCCGGCCCTTTTGCCGGGGGAGTTTCACCATCAGTTGGGCAGCGATGCATCAACGGGGGATGGTTTTCATGGCTCGCATAGCAGTTGTCGATGACGATAAGAAGCTCCTCGAGCTCCTTACTGGGTACCTGGAGGAGAACAACCACATCCCCGTGCCCTACAGTGACCCGAAGGTGTTTCTCAAACAGGAGGCCGGCAGTTTCGATCTCCTCATTCTCGATATTCTCATGCCGGGTATGGATGGTTTCGATGTGCTCAGGGCGGTTCGCAAAGACTCCTCGCTGCCGGTGATCATGCTCACTGCACGAGGCGATGTGTATGACCGCATCGTGGGTCTCGAGCTCGGCGCGGACGATTATCTACCGAAGCCCTTCGAACCGCGGGAGCTTCTGGCTAGGATCGAAGCGGTGCTCAGGCGAACCTCTCCCGGGAAGCAAACCTTCGAGCGTCTCGACTATGAAATATTCACGCTGGTTCCAGAGAGCATGAAGCTCACCGTACAGGGTGATGACATCCCTCTCACATCCGCGGAATTCGAACTCCTGCATTTTCTGTGTACAAACCCTTTCAGGGTTCTCACACGGGACAATATCATGGAGAGCACGAAGAACATCACTTGGGAGAGCTTCGATCGCTCGGTCGACGTACTCATCAGCAGGCTCAGAAAGAAGCTCAGCGACGACCCGGCAACCCCCCGCATTATCAAGACTGTCTGGGGTGAGGGATACATGTTCATTGCGAAGAGGAACGATGAAAACTAAGCCCTCATACCGTTCAGCGCTCGTTGTCAAGGTCGTGCTCCTGCTCATGCTCGGTTTTCTCCTCATCAACACCATCATGTGGCTTTACATGAGGAACGAAATGCGGGACATTGGGTACTACCTCAGATTCGGGAGGAGGGATGAGATCGCTCTTCTCATCTCTGAGTACCTGGGCGATCCGCCGTCGCGATTCAAAGCTCGCATGCTTGCTCAGACCTACAATATCACTGTTCTGTACCGCGAGAACGGGAGGATTCTGTGGGCCGTGGAGAAAAGGCGGCCGCTGCGGCCCAGTCGTAATAATATTCAGAACCTGGAGCACATGAGGAACATGCGCAGAATGATGGAGAATATGCATGGAAGTCCGGGGGGTCGCTCGATAGAGCATAACGTGCTCATCGCGCCGAATCGGACCATATCCATTATTTTTCCACCGCCCTTTGCACGGGGTCGGCCCATTACCCCTCTCTATTTCATACTCTCCATCGGTCTTCTCATCGGTCTGATACTCTTTCTTGCACTACGAAGAACCTTCAGCCCCCTTGACCGGATCATCGAGGCGTCGGGGAGCATCGGAGAAGGTGACCTTTCACACCGGATAGAGTATGGGCGGGGAGGTGATTTCGACAAGGTAGCTTCCGCATTCAATACCATGACAACGAAGCTGAGTGCCATGTTGTCCAATCAGCGGGAGCTGCTTCACTTCGTCAGCCACGAATTGCGCACCCCCCTGGCCCGAATCAGACTTGCACTGGAGCTCAAGGACAAGAATCGTTCCTATAAAATTATCAGGGACGAGGTGGACGAGATCGACTCTCTGATCGGAGAGGTATCGGAACTCTCCCGCCTCGACAATATCGACAGGGAGATGAACAGGGAATGGATCGATCTTGTCTCACTCATACAAGAGCTTGCCGATATATACCGGGAACGTGTTGAGTTGGAAAATGCCCCCTCCTCTGCACCTGTTTTCTGCAACCCGGTCTTGATCAGAAAGGCTTTCTCGAATCTGCTCGACAATGCAGTCAAATACTCGGATGGGGAAATACCCGTTCGTGTCACGATTGCGAAACAGCAGGAGGGATGGGCAGTCTCAGTGGAGAACAGCGGACCCGGTATTCCCAAGGAAGAAATTGACAGAGTATGGGAGCCATTCTACCGCGCCACCAATGCGGATGTGGCCGGTGTTGAGGGCAGGGGACTCGGGCTCGTGGTTGTGCGCAAAGCGGTTGAGCTCAGCGGCGGCAGGACACATGTGCAGAGCAGCGAGCAGGGGCCTACCATTTTCACTGTGTGGCTTCCTGCTGAAGAGTAGGAAGGGGTGCAGGCATGAACGGTTTCCTGCAGAGTAATAACATATAGGTCTTTCCAAACACTGCAATTCCCTTTATACTAACTGATACACAGTACGCCTTACGGGTTATCGAAGGGCATCTGGTGGTACCTGTATTCAGAAACATCCGCACATGAGGTCCTGGTTTGCGCCTGGAAGATTTCCTTGAAACCCTGAAAAGTGATCCCACATTTTCGAACAACATTGCCTTCTGGGGATTGCGAAAAAAACATGAAGCGCAGTACACGGCGGTTCCCGATGAGGTGCATCCCTTTCTCAGGGAGTACCTGGACAGGCAGGGTATCGGTAGACTCTATACGCATCAGGCAGAGGTATTCCGTGCAGTCAAGTCGGAAGAGGACGTGGTGATCACCACGCCAACAGCGTCTGGGAAGAGCCTCGCCTACAACCTCCCTGTGCTCGACGAGCTCATCAGGGACCAGGACGCCAAGGCCCTCTATCTCTTTCCCACCAAGGCCCTGAGCCAGGACCAGATCAAGGGCCTGGGTGATTTCGAGATTCCTGACCTCAGGCTCTATATATACGACGGCGACACCCCCTCGTCGATACGGCAATCAGCGCGGCGAAACGGCCGGCTCATCGTTACCAATCCCGATATGCTTCACACCGGCATACTCCCCAATCACCCGAAATGGGTCAAGATATTCGACGGCCTGAAATTCATCATTCTGGATGAACTGCACACCTATCGCGGCGTGTTCGGAAGTCATCTGGCCAACGTGATGCGGCGCCTGCTGCGCGTTGCATCCTTTTACAACTCGAAACCGGTCTTCATCGCTTCGTCGGCAACCATAGACAATCCCGACGGACTGTTCGAACGGGTCACGGGCAGAAAGCCCCTGGTGGTGTCCAAGAGCGGCGCTCCCATGGGTGAGAAGCACTACATCATCTACAACCCACCGCTCGTCGCCCCCGAGCAGGGGATACGGCGGGGCGTGGTTCTCGAAGGCCACCGCGTTGCAAAACGGTTCATTCAGAATAGTAGTGCCACCATTGTGTTTGCCCGCAGCAGACTGAACACGGAGGTGATTCTCTCATATCTGAAGAAGTCCTTCAAGGGGAGTGCAGGGAAAATCGCCGGTTACCGGGGGGGCTATCTGCCCAACGAACGACGAGACATCGAGCGGGGGCTCAAAGACGGCTCCATCATTGGGGTTGTGTCCACCAATGCGCTCGAACTCGGTATTGACATTGGAAGCCTGGATGTGAGCATCATGGCAGGCTACCCGGGTTCGGTTTCATCCTTTCATCAGCAGGCAGGCAGGAGCGGCCGGACTGACCGGGTAAGCGTCTCCATACTCATCGCCTCGAACTCGCCGCTCGACCAGTACATCGCTGCCCACCCAGAGTTTCTCATGGAGAAGAGTCCCGAGGCAGCCCTGATCAATCCCTCCAACGTGTACGTGCTTGTGGATCAGGTGAAGTGCGCGGCCTTCGAGCTGCCCTTCAGGGACGACGAGCCCTTCGGTGACGAGGATATCGGTGATGTTCTTGCCTATCTGGAGGAAGAGGAGGTGCTTCACCGTGAGGAGGGGGTGTATCACTGGCAGGACCGGAGCTACCCTGCTGAAAATGTATCCATACGCAGCGCCGATATCGGAAACTTCGTCATCGTACTCATGGAACACGGAAAGCGGCGGGTGATCGGCGAGATCGATCGTGCGTCGGTACCCGAGCTGCTCTACGAGAACGCCATCTATATTCATGGAAGCGAGCAGTACACCGTGACAAAGCTCGACTGGGACAAGCAGATCGCTTATGTGGAGCGCTCCAGGCCGAACTACTACACCGATGCGCTTACCAAGTCGGACATCAAAATTCTGGAGCACAACCTGGAAGAGGAGCACGGTGGCTTCAGGTCATTCCTCTCCGATGTACTCGTGAGAACCACGGCGGTGAAGTACAAGAAAATACGGTTCAACACCCACGAGAACATCGGATACGGAGACATCAACCTGCCGCCCACGGAGATTCACACCAAGAGCCTCATACTCTCCTTTCAGGCAGAGATGTTCGAGGGTCTTTCCAGGGACGAGTGCGAGAATGTGCTGCTGTCACTCTCGCATCTGCTGAAGAATATCAGTCCCATTTACGTCATGACAGACATGCGCGACATTGGCACTGCTGAGGCTCTGAAGCAGCAGGTGATCGGTCTCCCCACGGTGTTTCTCTACGACCGGTACCCGGGAGGGGTCGGGCTTGCTGACCGGCTATTCGAAGTGAAGGATGATATACTGCAGGCGGCCATGTGGCGGGTGAGGGAATGCCCCTGCAGCGAAGGCTGCCCCTCCTGTGTCGGACCGGACCGGTTCAACAAGAAGCTGACCGGGGAGGTGCTGAAACGCATACTGGCGCGCATGCTCAGCGATCAGAAGGGAGATACGAGGCAGGGTTGATGGGTTCGATTAAGCGGCTGGATCTGTATCACAGGAGCAGGGGATCACAGAGGGAAAGAGAATCCCGCGATGAGGGCCGCATCGAGAGACGGTCTCTCCTCGAGGAGCTACGTGAGGAGACAGGGGGGGAGATTGTCACCCGTGAGGGTTTATCCTATCTGCGTATCGAACAGCTTCTTCCGCGAAGTCATATCCACGGCTCCGTACCGTTGGAACGGTCCTATGCTGATCACGGTGAGTTTCTCAGGACTCTCTTTCCCGCACTCAATGGATGCGAGAGATCGGATATTTCGCTGCGGGACATGCTCTTTTTCGATATCGAGACAACGGGCCTGTCCGGCGGTGCGGGCACCCATCTCTTCCTCATCGGCCAGCTGCGTGTTACAGAAAAGGGGATTCTGTTTACACAATTTTTCCTTCACAGCCTTTCATCCGAACAACTCTATCTCGGAGCGATTGCTCAGGATCTCACCACTCAGAAGTTCCTGGTTTCCTATAATGGAAAGAGCTACGATTACAACATTCTCAAGAACCGGTACATTATGGCGGGCCTTCCCTTCTTCAGCCAAGAGCCCCTGCATCTGGACCTCCTCTACACCTCCCGGAGGATCTGGCGGGGCCTCTTCCCCGATTACTCCCTTTCAACCGTTGAGAATCGGGCACTGCAGGTGGACCGCTCCGACGACATCCCCGGCTGGCAGATCCCCGATGTGTACGCCGATTATCTCAGGGGAAGGGGTGTTGCCGGTGACATGCTAAAGGTAATCGAGCACAATCGAAAGGATGTGCTTTCCCTGCTCGCACTGCTCATCAGGCAGATTGACCTCATAAGCAGTGTTGTGGGAGGTGATAGGAAACAGGACGGGTCTTTCAACCCGATCACTGTCTCAGACATACTTCTGACCGGCGAGAAGAAGGAGGATGCACTAACACTCCTATCGGCGCATGACGGTTCCAATGAGGCACTGAGAAGGCTCGCCCTCCTGTGCAAGCGTGAGCGGCAGTTCGAAAAGGCATTAAAGCATTTCGAGGATTTACGCTCGCGGAGAGTGGGGATCAATGATTATATATTTGCCTGCACAGAGGCCGCAAAGATATATGAGCATAAGCTGCGGGATTACAGAAGTGCCCTTCGGTGCACTGAGAAGATGCTTCGGCGGGTTGAGAGGGCAGGGTATCTGGGCGTTGGTTCTGATGCAGGCCACCTAGGAGAACGGAACGCCATAGTGCACCGTCTGGACCGGCTGAGGCGCAAACTCGGGAAATATGGGGACATGTCCCCTTAATGTTCTTCGGAGGTGTGAAGCGGTGAAATGTGAAATACTCTCATCAGAGATAATCTTTCATGAGTTCATCAAGGTTGAGAAGTCGTCGGTCCGGTGGGAACAGTTCGAGGGAGGTATGGGAACCGCCAGCACCCGGTATGTGGTGCGGCGCGGCGATTCGGTGGGTGTGGTGCCCGTGTGTGGGGAGAGCGACCGCATCATTCTTGTCAGGCAGTTTCGGTTTCCTGCGGTACGCGGCGACAATGATGGGTACCTGTGGGAGATCCCGGCTGGCATGGTCGATGGGGACGAAGACACGACCGAAACGGCGATGAGGGAGCTGTTCGAGGAGATCGGCTTGAGGCCGGAAAGTGTGAAGCCGCTCATCTCCTATTTCCTCTCGCCAGGCCTGCTCGATGAGAAGATGCATCTCTTTTATGCCCGTATAGATGACTGTTCACGCATCCAAAAGGTCGGCGGCAATCCTGATGAGCAGGAAAATCTTCTGATAGAGGGATTCAAGCCGGAAGAGCTTCTCGCCATGATCGAACGAGAAGAGATCATCGATGCAAAATCGATTGCTGCAATCCTCTACTTCATAAACCTGAATGACAGGTGACCTAACTCATCCTTTACTCTCAATTGCATGCACGTTAAGTTATTAAGACAAACCACGAGTGGAGACAGGGCCATGATGAACAAACCGATTCCCGTCGCAAAGGACATCTACTGGATTGGTGTCAATGATTTGGAAACCCATCTGTTCGAATCGATATGGCCGCTCCCGCAGGGAGTCTGCTACAATTCTTACCTCATTGATGATGAAAAGGTTGCACTGGTCGATACAGTCAAGGGGGGCTATTTTCCTCAGTTCCTCGAGAAGATCAAAGAAGTGATGAAGAACGGGAAGACGGTCGACTATCTGATTATCAACCATATGGAACCTGACCATTCCGGATCGATGCATGTTCTCCGAGACGTGTTCCCCAAGATGAAGATCGTGGGGAATAAGAAGACCGTGGACTTCGCAAAGGGATTCTACGGCGATGATGCGCCTTTTCACATGGTCGAGGACGGCGACACGCTGAAGCTGGGGAAGCATACACTCAAGTTCTTCCTCACACCCATGGTGCACTGGCCGGAAACCATGATGACCTATGATGTGAGCAACAAGATACTCTTTTCGGGTGACGCCTTCGGAGGCTTCGGCACGCTCAACGGGGGTATATTCGATGATGAGGTAGACCTGAGTTTTTTTAAGAATGAGATACTGCGCTACTACTCAAATATAGTGGCCAAGTACAGCCCCATGGTTCAGAAGGCACTTGGCAAACTCAAGGGCCTCGAAGTGAAGCTCATTGCAGCTACCCACGGACCTATATTCCGAAAAGACCCCTCATACATCATTAACCTGTACGACAAGTGGAGCAGGCAGGAAACCGAGAAGGGTGCTGTGATCGCGTATGCGTCCATGTACGGAAATACACAGGTCATGGCCGAGGCCATTGCACGTTCCATGGCACGCGAAGGAATCGACATCATCAGGCTCCACAATATCTCCAAGTCCCATCTCTCATTTATTTTGACCGATATATGGCGGTTCAAGGGAATCGTCCTCGGAAGCTGCACCTACAACACGAAGCTCTTTCCACCCATGGACACACTCGTTCGTACACTTGACAATGACAAACTGACGGGCCGTGTGCTCGGTATATTCGGCTCATACAGCTGGAGCGGGGGAGCCGTAAAGGCGCTCAAGGAGTACGCTGACAAGTGCCCCAACCATCACGCCGATCCGATTATCGAGGCGAAATATGCTCCCACAGACGAAGACCGCGAGAAGTGTGTGGAGCTCGGTAGAAACATGGCAAAGGAGATTGTGAAAGAGGGGCCTGCCAGAAACCCATGCTTCCTCAAAGATCCTCGTGATCGTTGAGCACCTCGGAAACGGTGACAAAACGATAACCCTTTTTCTGGAAATAGGAGACATACTCCGGTAGAATCTTCACCATCTTGTCGATCTTCCGCGATGTACCGAGATGTGCAATTGAGATCGCACCGTTCAGGCCGTGCTCATCTATCTTTTCCCACTCCTTCATACGTTTAAACATTTCACCTGATGTGAAGTAGTTGGGGTTTCTGACAAAGGTGTACTTATTGCGATCGTTGTCGTATATCCTGACCGTTCTTTTTTTTGCGTAGTCAAAGAAGTCGAGAGGCCCCATCTCATTACCAGACCAGAAGATATGGTAGGGATATCCTGCCTTGGCTGCTGTGCTCAGGATACGATGATCAATCGCTCCATAGGGCGCCCGCCACAGGGGAGAGAGATCGAGGCCCGTCTCCTGTTTGAAGTGTTTGCGAACTCGGTCGAATTCGAGTATGAGCGAAAATTCGTCCAGCACCTCGTCGGAAATGAATGAGATATGTAGCCTTCGCTTTCTCGAGGTTTCATAGATCGACCGCTTCAGATTGTAGTGGGACCAGGTGTGGTTCCCGAACTCGCAGCCCAGCTCGCCTAGCTTCTGGAGATACTGGACGTTCCTCTCCCTGAACAGCGAACCGTATTGTGTGGAGGACAGCTCATTGCTGATAAACACGGTGGCCCTGGCCTCGAGCCGGTTAAGTGTCACGTAGACTGCGGGAAGGTCCTCTCCAGTACCGAGATCAAAGGTGAGCGCGGTTTCCATGAAATCGGTGTTGCCGCGGCTGATGTTGTAGTATTCGAATCCGCCCGCTTCGAAGCTCTCGATGTTCTCCCGGACTACTTTCGTGAGGTCCACATCGACGAGTCGTGAATCCTCGATGATGAGGTTGTTGAATACCGACTGATACTCATCAATCTGGCTCTTGTAAAAGTGCTCCGATGCCGTCAGTTTCTGGATTTCGCTGTTGAGATGAGCAAGCTCATCGGTGTAGCGGGTGACCTTATCACTGAGTTTTTCCAGATGGGTGCGGATAAAGGTGAGGTAGATCAATGTCGCAAGGATGCCCGTAACCGCGAGGAGAGTCAGTATGAGGTGGAATGACTTTTTGAAGAATCCTCGTACCTGAACCCGCCTGAAGTCTTTCTGGGACTGGGTATAAAGCTCCTCATATATCTCTTCGTCGACCAGGTCTTCGGTATGTGGCTCTTCACCCATTTGTCTTGAACCGATGTCCGGCTATTC
>CBFDDP010000100.1:0-11715 GCA_965603595.1 uncultured bacterium | reverse complement strand
GGCACCGGCATTCCCTCTATGACACCTTCAACTGCTCTCAACGTCGCACAATCATCCGAAAGAGCGCATAGAGGAGTCAGGACAGAGAGCAGAAGAATCATTGCTGATGATTTGAATAATCCTGACATTTTGCGATACAGTATGCATCCCTCCGTTGATTACTCTCAGAAATAACCCAGCCGCCTTCGAACGAAATCTAGTACCAGCTCAGTTCTCCATGCTCTTCAATGTTTGCAGCTATGGTTTCGGATATGTGCAGGTCGGTCCTGCATGTCTGCAGTATAGACGCGGTAACCTCATGAGTTACAGGACCGTGGACTGCAAGCCTCACCGTGAATCGCTGCCACGAGACCGGCGTTCCGGCAATGGTGAAGGGATTCCACGAGCTCCTGAGTTTCGCACCGAGTATCTGGGCTGGCCCGATAGTAGCCCCCTTGGGCGGTATCCATGACCAGTCACCGCTCATACCGAAATCGGGGTCCAGGCAGCACTGCGCGATCGTGAATGGATGCAGCGTCACGATTCTCGGACCCATGGACCGCCACTCCTCGAAGCTTCCCTCGAATTCAGGTGCATGGGGATCGATAAATGCCAGATGGCCGCTCCAGCCAATCCCTCCGTAGCAGACATCGGCACCACCCGCATCCTCAATCATCTTACCGTAGTCCTTAAGGTTGTGGTTGGTCGGACCATGAATCTGGTCCTCGGGCGGACGGAGATCAGGGTCGAGCACAGAGTAGAAGTTTTTCTTCATTGCATACATAAAACCGCGCTGCCATGATTCCGGAGCGATGTTTCCCTCCTCATCGGCCCACTCATCCATGTTGAAAGTGACAAGCTTGTTGCAGTTCACACGGAACTTGTTGATGAGATAGGCGACTTTCGTGTACTGGGGATGGGGCTGCGGCAGTATGAGAACGAGCTTTCGCTCCTCGTCTGACGCCTCTTTAATTCTATAGAAGATGTCCCACACTCGCCTGAATGCGAATTCGTCGTCGGGAACAATCTCAATCTTGAAATCGGGGTTGGGATGGGTTGCCAGATCCTCCTTTTTTATCGCGCGGACCCTGTCACACTCCTGCCTGTCCCTGAAAGGTGCCCAGTGGGTTATACCGTATGTGAAATCTGCCATGGTTCGCTGTCCCTCCTCTGGGGGGAAATCACGCCACAATCATATTGAGCCCCAAATCCCGAAACTCCTGAAGAATATCATTGGGGACCTTATTGTCAGTAACGACGTTCCTCACATCCTTCAATTCGAACCACTTCATCGTTGATACCTGTCCGAACTTCGTTGAATCAATGAGCAGGTATGACTCGCGTGCGTTTCGGTACATCCTGTTCTTCACGGCAATTTCATCGGGTGAGTATACATCGCTCACACCGCCCTCAAACGAGATGCTGGTGGTGGAAAAAAAGTATTTATTACCGTTGAAATCGTTTATCGTCCGCAATGCCTGTGGTCCCACGAAGGAGTCAAAATCCTTGTTCAGTTTGCCGCCTGTTGAAACAAACCCTATGCTCTTGTTCTTTAAAAAGAGATCAATAACGAGAGCGCTGTTGGACACAACGAGAATATCCTGGAAGGATGATTCACAGAGGACCTCTGCCAGGTAATAGGTGGTTGTGGAATTGTCTATGAACAAACAGTCGCCGTTCTCAATATAGTCCAGGGCCTTCTGCGCGACCCTGCGTTTGAGCTCGACGTTTACCCTGATCCTCGATCGGTACAGTACACTCTCGTCCTTGATCGTAACCTTACCGTAAAACTTGTTAATACGGCCTTCCCGCTCCAGAATATTCAGATCACGATGAATGGTTGAAATGGACACAGCAAAGCTGGTCTGCAGTTCTTCAACGGAGCACACTCCTCTGTCCTTTATATAATCCAGTACTTCTTCCTTGCGAAAATGCTTCTTCATGGCACATCATCTTATCACCATGAGCAGTGCTGTCAAGCAGATATCGAAGATGAATATGACAATTTATCATTTCCATGCTTATTTATTTCAGAACTTATGAAAAGTAATCGAATGTTTCAGGAGGCTAAATAGGATAAATGTTACAGCGAAATGTTATGGGCTGACCCTCTCTGGGTGTCCGCAAAAACCTGATGCTGGGTACCGCTCATCGCTGCTGTCGCTGCCCAATGGTAACAGCTGCCACTATGACCATGCCAAGGACCACTGATTGGAAGTGGGCGGAGAGGTTCAAAATATTGAGCATGTTCTGAATAACGCCCAGCAGCAGGGCACCTAGGAATATCCCGAGCAGACTGCCCTTACCACCCGTAAGCGCAACGCCGCCCATGATAGCAGCTGCAATGCATTTCAACTCCAGGCCCAAACCCACCGTAGGCAGGGCCGAGCCTGTCCGTGATATGAGTATCAATGATGCGAGACAAACCAGGAGCGCGTTGATACAGTATACAAGGATTTTGTAGAGCGGGATGTTGAGGCCTGCCAGAAAGGCTACCTCCTC
Organism: uncultured bacterium; assembly: GCA_965603595.1. GTDB lineage: Bacteria > Spirochaetota > B62-G9 > B62-G9 > DRHN01 > JAGLSF01. The sequence goes on along the minus strand of CBFDDP010000100.1, from coordinate 9,234 downwards.
GGACCCTCCCATACCGTATATCCGGCGTCCAAAGGTAGTGTACCTCAGGACAACGAAAAATAACAGATACACGAGAAGCATCACATAGGTAGGAAAATGGACTCCCAGGACCCTTCCCCGCCCCAGAAACTGGAACTTGCCGGCCAGGAGCAGGCTGAACCCCCCTCCTATGATCAGGCTGAGGGCCATGAATATGCTCATGGTCCCCAGGGTGATGATGAAGGGAGCAACATTCGTCTTTGCAGCCAGCACACCGTTGAGCAGGCCGCATCCCAGCGCAACCCCTATGGTGACCACAACTGCAAGGGCAACACTGTGCCCGTTGAATATGATATTAGCCCCCACGACTGCCAGCAGCGAGGTCATGGACCCCACTGAAATGTCCAATCCGCCTGAAATGATGACGATTCCTGCACCCACCGCCATGATCGAAACGACCGAGATCTGAACCAGGATGTTCTTCAAATTCGAAAAGGTGAAAAAGTTTGGGTTTAGTATGGATACAACGATAGTGAGCACTATAATAACAGCCAGAAGTATAAAGATCTGATTCTGAAATAGTCGTCTCATTGAGTAAGCCGTTTCATGAAAATATATTTGTCATCCCGAGACCTTCGTCCCTGCCTATGCAGGACCAGACACCCGGGCACTGCCAATTGCCAGCGAAAGTATACTCTCCTCTGTGATCTGCTCCTTTTCCAGGAACCCTGCCACCTCACTGTTTCGCAGGACCATGATCCTGTCACTCATGGCAAGAAGTTCCGGCATATCGGATGAGATCATGATAATCGATTTTCCCTGTTTAACCAGGTCCCCCATCAACCGGTAGATTTCCTGTTTGGCACCCACGTCGATACCGCGCGTCGGTTCATCGAAGATGAGGATCTGCGCATCGGTGAACAGCCATTTTGCAAGAACCGTTTTTTGCTGATTTCCACCACTTAGGTTCTGGACTTTCTGCTCTGCAGAGGGAGTCTTAATATTCAGCTTTGACACCAGTTCCGTAACAATCTTGAGCTCACGGATAAGGTTGATAAAAAATCCCTTGAACCTTTTGAGTCCAGGCAGTGTGGTGTTCTCACGCACGCTTCGGCACAGTATGAGGCCCTCACTCTGCCGATCTTCGGGTACAAGACAGATACCGGCATCGATCGCATCCCTGGGACTGAGTATCTCAAAGGCGGCGTTATTCAGGGAAAGGGAGCCCCGATGCAGGGGTTCTGCGCCAAATAATCCCTTCATGAGCTCACTCCGGCCCGAACCTACCATGCCGGCAACCCCGAGTATCTCTCCTCTCCTGAGGGTGAAATTGATCTCATGTCTGTCCTCCCTGATTTTGTAGCCATGCACCTGCAGTACAACCTCCTCGGGTGAACCTGCTTCCCGTGTGTAAAACACATTGCCCCGCTTGCCCACCATTTCAAGGATCAAGTTGTTCTCATCTATATCCGGAGTATGATGCGTATCGATCTTTTTCCCGTCCCTGAGAACACTGATCCGGTCGGCGATTTTGAACACCTCTCCGAGTCGATGAGAGATGTAGATAACCCCTATACCGCTCGACTTTATCTCGTTAATGAGCTGCAGCAGGCGGTCTGTCTCTCTCTGATTCAGGGAAGCGGTCGGTTCATCCATAATCAGTATTGTAGCATTACGTGCCAGCCCCTTCGCTATCTTGATGAGCTGCTTTTCCGAAATACTCAGCTCGGATACCAGTCTGTTAACCTCTATTTCTATTTTCAGGGAATCCAGTAGTTCCCTTGTCTGCTCCTCTGTCTGCCTGTGGCTGAAAAAACCCAATCTGTTGGCCCGCTCATCTCCGAAGAAGATGTTTTCCGCCACGGAGAGTATCTCAACCAGGTTGCTCTCCTGATAAATGGTCTGAATCCCCAGCTCACGGGCGGTATTTGGATCGAGGACTGGGAAACTCTGATCAAACAGGCGGATCTCACCGCTGTCGGGACGCTCTGCGCCTGAAAGGATTTTTATGAGCGTCGATTTACCCGCACCATTTTCACCCACGAGACAGTGGGTTTCGCCCCTATACAGGTCAAAAGAGACCGCATCGAGGGCAACAACACCGGGGTAGGTCTTCGTTATATCGATGACGTCCAGTATCCTGTGCATATTCGAATCCCTTTCAGATTCCACCTGTAAAAACCTCATCGTTTCGATTCCCCCCATGTGCTCACCACTGCGGCGCCGATAATGACAACCCCAAGTATGAGGCCCTGATAAAAGTAGGATACATTGAGTGCGTTGAGTGCGTTTGATATGATCCCCATCAGTAAGGTGCCGAGAAGACAGCCCAGTACACTCCCGCGACCGCCAAAGAGGGAAGCACCGCCTATCACCACAGCCGCAATGGCGCGCAGCTCATATCCGGAACCGGTGGCAGGCACCGCTGAACCCAATCGTGAAACGAGTACAATGGATGCGATCCCCACGATGGCGCCATTCAGTGCGTAGACCGCGATTTTGTGCCCGATAACCTTGATTCCAGAGAAGAATGCAGCTCTTTCATTTCCCCCTACCACATAGAGGACACGGCCGAACTTGGCGTACTTGAGCAGTAGATGAGTGAGTAAGACAATCACGGCCCAGATGAAAGCAGACACCGGAATAAAGGCAATCTTTCCCTGTCCTATATACTGAAACGCGCCCATGAGGGAGTGACTTTCACCATTGGTAATGACAAGAGCCACGCCATAGTAGATGGTCATGGTTCCCAGTGTAATGATGAAGGGAAACCCGCCGCTCTTAGCAATAATCACGCCGTTGAGGGTTCCACAGGCAACGGCAACGAAAAAGCCGATAAGCAGGGAAAGGCCGACAGAAACATCCTGGCTGACCAGAGTTGTAATGACACAGGTGGACAGACCAATGATTCTTCCAACGGATAGGTCCAGCCCAGCGGAAATCATGACCAGATTCATGCCGAGGCTGACAATACCCAGCACAGCAGTCTGCTGCACTATGTTCTGTATATTTTCCAGGGAAGCGAATCTCGGTTCGAGAAGCGTTACGATGAGAAAAATGATGAACAACACCGCGGCCAGAACAATGTTCTGACTGAAATTTATTTTTCTCTTTGTCTGGTCTGTTTTTATGGTAGCATGCATTGGATTGTACTATCAGTCAGGCTTCAATTAGGACAGTACCTGAAACAGAAAAACAAAGGCTTGAAGAGGCGAGTGCCGGCTCACACACCGCCTACCGGCACTCCCCATTATTTCACCAGCTGATCAATAACACCCATGAACTAATATTCGTAGTTCTCCACGATATCGATGAGTGTGTCGTTGACCTCCCAGGTCAGTGCGCTCTCTATGTTGTCCTTTGTTGCCATCATGACCGGGGGATTGATGACCTTCGGTATCTTCACACCGTGGTAGGTGTCCCAGCAGGCTTTGAAACACAATGCGCCTTCAAGGCCGGCCGATGCGGCTGCCGTTGCCTCCAGCTCACCCGCCTTAATGAGCTGAATACCTTCAGGCGAACCGCCGGTCGCAACAACGGCTATCTCTCCGAGTTTCCCTGCTTCCTTGAGCACCTGAATCACACCTCCAGCCATGTCTTCGTTGTTGGCAAAGATCACATCAATCTCGGTTCCAGCCTGCAGGAGGTTTTGCGTTATATCCATGGCCTGCTGTCTGTTCCAGTCAGTGGGCTGTTGGGAAACGATTTCAACATCACTGTTCAATTCCTCTAGTCTGCCAACCAACCCTTCCACATACTGCTCGACGATGCCGGTGCCGGGTTTCCCGGTAATGTACACCAGCTTTGCTCCGGGATGCTCTTCATGGACATATTCGGCGATCTGTGCACCCAGCATAGAGTACGCATAGCTCACAACCGTCACATACTCGCCGGGACCGTCGGATGGTGTTACAGCCTCTGAGATAAAGGGAATGCCTGCCTCATTGGCCTTCTGTACATACTGCTGCCCCAGATCTGCTGTCATGGGGAACACGCTCAGGGCATCGACCTTCTTTGCAATGAGGTCTTCAACATTGGCAATATCCTTGTCCTGATTGTATTCCGAGTTCAGATACACCACTTCAACCCCGTTCTCCTTTGCAAAATACTCAAAGGCTTTCACGGAGTACTGATACCAGGGGTCCGGGCCGGGCTGCACATTGCCGAACACAATCTCTTCCTTACCGGCATCGCCATCTCCGCTTCCAGCAAATGACAGGTGAAATGCCATCAGTACAAAGAGAACAAGTACGCATACAACTAAGACTCTCTCCTTATTCATGTAAAGCTCCTTTTCATTTTGAGTGTACATTCATTATGTAAAATCTATGCATCTGCTCCTGATGTCCTATCACCTCCCTCCACCATGTATTGTGGTATGTAAAAGAACTGCCACTCTTCAAAACGACTAAATCTCAATCCAGTCAAGCCTTGATGTAAGATGATCTATCTCCTCGTTGTAGGCTTCAATGACTTTTTCCTCCGGCCAGACCGCATCGATGGTGAAACCCTGCTCCTCTTCAAAATGAAATCGGCTTTCCAGTTCTATGGCAACCATGTGCCTATAGTCCAATTTCCGCAGGGCATTGAAAAAGGTCCCATAATCAATATCCGCACCCTTTACAAGTGGGAATGACCATCTGTTCTCGCCGGCATCGAAGGATACACCCTTGAAATGCAGCATGCCGATATGGTCGAATATGAACTGTACATCTCTGTTCGGGTCCACACGGCCTCTCGTGTAGAAGTACACATTCGCCGGGTCATAACTGAGCCTGATTCGTTGTGAGTTAATCTTTTCAAATATCTTTGATGCCATTTCTCCGGTCTCCAGCATGTCTCCATGGGTTTCCAGGCACACGACCAGGTCGAGTTCTTCCGCGAGGCCGATTATCTCCGGGAGGTTGTTAAAGAACCCTTTTTCCTGCCCCTTTGGACCCGCATTGGTATCGATATAGGAACCGCCCATGTATCTCGTGTAGCGCATCCTTTTTCTCAACTTCTGAAGATCCTTCTCGTCAGACAGGTTACAGTGGCCGAAGAGGCCATAGAAATGCAAACCGTTCTCCTCCATGAGCTTCTTTGACTGCTGCCATGCTTTCTCAGACATTTCTTCAGGTACCACATGCTTGGTAAAGCCGTCGATGCAACAGAGAATGATGTTCTTCGATTTGGTCTTCGACAGACCCTTAAGAGTATTTTCCAGATCATACCCGTCAAACCCGATCGAGACTATAGGCATGTCACCTTTCATGGTTTCATCCCTTCTGGAACTCCGCCCTGCTCATATGTAATAGTTTACTTTGCTGGAAATCCTATCATTGCTAACAGACATGTCAAGATATTTCACCTGAAAATCAATCAACTTATCATGTTTTTTCTCATATTTATCAATAATTATGAGAAATAGAGGATGCATGCTCGCTTCAACGCCCAGCGGTACATCTATACGTCACCCGGGATACTTCACATCGGTTCTCATCTTGCCCGATTTTCTGTACTCCACGGCCTCATCGATGATATCGATAATGCTGTACTTCGGATTGTACCCCAGCACCGATCGGGATTTGTTCAGGTCGATCTGGAAATCATGAAAGGCATCCTCCTCGAACTCCACAACAGGTATATCGAGTTTCTCTGAGATGTATCCCGAAAGCACCTCGTAGCTGAAGGGTGCAGGGCCCGAAACATTGAAGGCATTATACAGTGCACTTTTGTTTTCCACGGCGAGCATGACCGACTGTACCACGTCATGTATGCTGACCACATGCCGTAGGCCCGGCCTGCCGTCCGGATGCATGAGTTTGGCAACACCATCCATGTCCTTTTCAAAGAACTCTTTCTGCTCTGGGGTTACGGCCAGTTCCTTCCAGACCGGTACACCGAAATTAGGCTCACGCAGTGTGGCGTGGGCGAGCACGTCATCGTCCGCATACACCCATGAGAAACGAAGCGTGGTAATGGGCAGTTTATACTGAATGATGTACTGCTCGCACATGGTTTCTTCCAGCACCTTTGAAAATGCATAATAGCCTGGATAGGCGGAATGGGGATAGGTCTCGTCGATGGGGTAGGGGTGCGGGTAGTAGTATATCCCGGCACGCGCATCGGAGCCTGCCTGTATATACTGCTGTATGTGTCCCGCTTCCCTGCAGGCGTCGAGCATGCAGAAGGTGCCGCGAACATTCACACTCATAAAGGTATCCCGTCTCTCCTTTACATTGGCAAGATGGATAACCGCGTCCATATCCTTAACAAATCTCTTTGGGAGTGATTCGTCGCTCAGATCGCCCTTCATGATTTCAACCCCATTGATACCAACTGGCTCCTCATGTTCGAGCGCCCTCACCTTATACCCCGCCTTTAGGAGCGCGGGGATGATGTTGCGCCCGATTTTGCCGCTTGCGCCGGTTACTGCAATATTTTTAATCTTCATACCCTGGCACCTCCACTCAATCGTATTCAGTTCTAAATATCAAGCAGACCCTTCAGGTAGCTTCTGCTCCTGACAATGGCCTCCTCCCCTTTATCTTCCCAACAGACGCTTAGCATTTCGGAAAAACAGATCCTCCTTTTGTGTATCCGTTAGTCCGTTCCCGATTCCCATGAAAGAGAACAATAGGCATATCGGTACCAAAGAGGATCTGTTTCTGATCAATCCGTGTGAGGGCTATATCGGACATAATACACATGAAGGTCGTTATCTTTCCCTGCCCCTGAACACCTGATTTTCGGGTTGGAGTATAAATGCAATGTACATATAAGTCAAGTTCTTCAAATGGTTCCCGGGTAAACAAAAATCGGGAAAGGGAATTTAAAATCACATTTTTATTATATACCATCATCTACAAATGAGAATTATGTTAGCTGTGAACCGTAATGATATCATTTGAAAAATCAGAAGCTCTCTTCAGAGAGGCAAAACAGATTATACCGGGTGGCGTGACCAACGCACGGCATCCCACGAAATTCTACCCCGGGCACTACCCCATCTTTATGCAGCGTGGAATGGCCTGTCATGTATGGGATGTGGACGGCAACGAGTACATCGATTGGATACTCTCCTTCGGGCCCATCATACTGGGACATGTGCATCCCCGCGTAGAGAAAGTGGTACGGGAGTCCCTTGCACAGGGCTTCTGTTTCACCATGGTACACCCGGTTCAGAACAAACTTGCACAGCTGCTCATTGATATTGTGCCCTGTGCGGAAATGGTCAAGTTTCTCGTTGGGGGCTCGGATGTAACTAGTGCCGCCATCAGGATTGCCCGTATACACACCGGCAGGGACAAGGTGGTCCGCTGGGGCTATCACGGATGGCACGACTGGTGTTACGGAGGTGCAGGTACAGATCGTGCGTTCTACGGTGTGCCTGAAGGTATTACACGGGACATTTTAACCTTTACCTACAATGACCTGGATTCCCTAGAATCGGTTTTCAAGAAGCACTGCGGCCAGATAGCCTGCGTCATCATGCAGCCCTTCGAAGCATCCAAAGAATGGCCCCGTGAAGGCTTCCTGGAAGGTGTGAAGAGAATTACCCATGAGAACGGTGCAGTTCTCATCTTCGATGAAATCCGGACAGGTTTCCGTATGGCCCTGGGAGGTGCGCAGGAGTATTTCGGCGTCGTCCCTGACATGGCTGTAGTGAGCAAGGCCATTGCCAATGGATACCCCATATCGGCAGTATTGGGGAAGCGGGAGATCATGCAGGTGGCAGAACAAACACGCCTTTCATCAACCTTTCTCGTAAACACCTTTCCCATGATTGCAGCCATAGAGACCATGCATGTACTTCAGGAGGAAAAGGGTGTTGCCCATATGTGGACGCTGGGAAAAAAGTTCATGGATGGACTGAAGGGCATCATCAACGAGATTGGAGTTGACGCACAGGTCATTGGGGCACCACCGCTTCCCCTACTCAGCTTTACCGACCGCGATGCGCACACACGTGAGGCTCTCAAGAAACGATTCTTTCTCGAGACCATACAGAGGGGCGTTCTCTTTCACCCAAACCATTGCTGGTTTCTCTCACTTGGACACACGGAGAAGGACATTGAAAATACGCTTGAGGTGTCGAGGGACAGTCTGAAAATCGCAAAGAAATCCCTATAGCAATAGGGTTCAGATATGGGCATTCAGGTCGATATCGTGTGATCCTACAGACCCGTCCCCTCCCCTTCATATGTCCTTAGCAGGTGTACACGGTTACCTGACGTCGAGTATCGGCTTGATGTCGAGCAGGTAGCACAGGTCCACGAGCTCACCAACATAATCGCCAAAAACAGCAGCAAAATGCTGCGACTGTACATGATCGAGTATATTGCGCACGCTTGCATCAGGAAAAAACTTCACGCTGGGCCACGAGGGAAGAGGCACACCCATCTCCACCCACTGGGGCGGCTCCTTACCCTCACCTGTCACGATGTGCATGCGATACCCCTCATCGTCTTCAGACAGGCAGGCGAGGGTCATACGGCCCTGCTTCATATTCGAGCAGTGGGCGATGCCGCCGAGCAGCACAGTGGACACGTCCTTGATTTGCGGCTTTCCTTCCATCATTCCGTTGGGAATGTACCCGTCCTCCCCAAGAAGTATCCAATCCGGATGATGCTCGTAATGCTCCACGAACATCACTTCCTCCCCAGACAGCCACTTGAGCATCAGCTGGGCAACCAGGTTGCCCACATCATTTTCATCCACGTAGGGATACCCTGCAGATGCAACGAGGGAGGAAGGCACCGCATGAGTGAGGCCCATCTCCAGGTCAACACCGTCTACACATTTATAGGAAAAACCGCTGAAATTCTTCTCTTTACAGATCTGGACGGTGGCCATATACATGCGGATGGCAAGCTCAACAACCTCGTCCTTGGGCTTGCCCAGGGGATACTCCCAGTCCTTGGTGATCTGTGCTCTCTCCTTCTTCACCGCCTTGTCGTCAAGAGCATCCATCTTTCGCTGAAGCTGGAGCATGTCGAGGCTCTCGATTTCGGGTCCGATCTGATCCCGGAGACGAAGCGCATTGAAGCAGGTGGTGTAGAGCCCCATATCGTTGAAACCTATCATTCCGACGCGGGTCTTGCGGAGCCTCTTCGCCACCTGTGCCGCGCGTCCGAACTTCATGATGCCATCCACATCCATTGGCGAGTCAGGTCCATTGAACAGATACTTGAATTTGAAACCCCAGCGTTCGAGTGGGTAGCGTATAGCCGTGGTACCCGCACCTGCTGCCGGGGATATAAGCGTATCGCC
>CBFDDP010000099.1:0-11920 GCA_965603595.1 uncultured bacterium | reverse complement strand
GAACAACAATCCTTGCTTGCTATCGAAAGATAGGTACCTTATTATTTGCTTTACAGTTCCTGCATGCACATTCGATACGCGACGGATGATGAATATCAGGAGTGACTCATGGTCCTGGGCATCGATATTGGGGCAACGAAGACATGGCTCGCACGGATCGAATCCGGCAAGCTCGTCACAAGCGAGAAGATAAAGACCAGAAGCGAGCAGTCGTTTTTTCTTGCTGACTTACACGCATTGATAGAAGCCTTTCTCGACAAGGAACTGAACAAGATCGAAGCGATCGGCATCGGCGCACCCGGACCGATCGACCTTGACAGGGGCATCTTCCGAAGGCTTCCCAACCTTCCAGGCTGGGACGGTTTCGATATGCGCGGTGAACTGGAGGCCCGCTACCATGTGCCCGTACGGGTACAGAACGATGCCAATGCTGCAGCTCTCGGTGAAGCGGTACACGGTGCCGGCAGGGGGTACAGCTCTGTGTACTACATAACCATAAGCACTGGTATCGGGGGAGGCTTTATCATGAACAGGCATATCATCAACGGGAACAAGCACCTCACGGGCGAGATATGGGCCCTCCCTCTGGACAACTTCGGCAAGGAGGATATACTAATTAACAGTTCCTCCGGACCAGGCATTGTGCGAACGGTGAAGAGGCTTATGGAGCAGGGTCGGGAATCGGCACTCTCGAAGCTCGAGAGTTTCAACACCGAAGAGGTATACGCGTATGCCCGGGAGGGCGATGCCCTTGCACGGATGGTGATGGAACAAGCTGCCAAGAACATGGCCTACGCGATAAATTCGGTGCTGCTCGCCGTTGATCCCGAAGTGATACTCATAGGTGGGGGACTTGCCTTTGATGATGACTGTATGATAAACCCCATCCGGGAAGTGCTTCCCCGAATAGCATACTTCGAAGAGCACCGCAGGGCAAACATTCAAAAGGCACAGCTCTGGGATGAGGCTGTACTGTACGGGGCTGTTTCGCTCTTCGAGCAGTGATGCGCACGTTTCATACGGGGAGGAGTGGCTTTGGATGCTGAAAAATCTATAAAAACCGGGGAGCTCAGATCGACCAATGGCAGACAGGGAAAAACTCATAGAGCAGATTTTTGAGTCCGCGCTCAGGATGTTTTTATCGATACCCGCTGACGGTGACTGCAGCTGCCGACAGTATCCTGACGGCTCGAGGGAGTGCCTGTCCCCGATGAAAGAAATTTTTCATGCACGTATCACCACAGGTACTATTCGTCCAGAACTTCCCGAATCAGTCGGAGTAGCTGCTTGACGTTGAAGGGTTTATCGATAAATCTGGTCGCTCCCTTTTTCAGGGATTTACGCATCGCCCCATCATCTGAGTAGCCGCTTGCAATAATGACCATGGCCCCGGGATTGATTCTTTTTATCTCCTCAAAACAGTGCGTGCCGCTCATCTTGGGCATGATGAGATCGAGAATAATAAGATCAACCCGCTCATATTCCCTGCCATACAACTTAACCGCCGACTCCCCGTCAGGGGCTGTGAGCACCGTGTACCCGAAGGTGGTGAGAGCTTTTTCTCCCAAGTCCCGTATCAGTTTCTCGTCATCTATGAGGAGGATAGTCTCCGTCCCTCCCTCCGGCAGCACCTCCTCAACCCCCTCTTCCGATAGTGCCTCCTGCTCGATGACCGGCAGATATATCCTGAATTCCGTACCCTTCCTGCGGGCACTTTCGCAGCTGATATAACCGGCATGGTTTTTGACAATGCCGTACACCATTGCCAGACCGAGGCCGGTGCCGGTTCCCGTTCCCTTGGTGGTATAGAAGGGTTCGAAAATATGGGAGATCGTCTCTCTGTCCATGCCTCGGCCCGTGTCCCGAACGGAAATAAACACATGCGCACCCGGCTTTGCACCCACATGGGATTTGCAGAAATCCTCGTCGAGCGCAACGTTTCCCGTTTCAACAGTCAATTTCCCGCCATCGGGCATGGCATCCTTGGCGTTTACCGCCAGGTTCATCAGTGCCTGACCGATCTGTCCCGGATCAGCGTTGACTGAAAGCAGATTCCTCTCGAGTCGGAGCTCGATCTCAACCATCTTTGGAATGGTCCTCTTCAGTATCTCAAGCACCTGAACCACTTCATTGTTGAGATTTACGGGTCTCAGCTTGCTCTCCACCTTGCGGCTGAAGGTCAGCAGCTGCTGGGTAAGTTCCGAGGCACGGAGTGCCGCCTTCTGTATTCCCTGCAGCTCACGGTAACCAAACCCTTCCCTGTCTCTGTTCAGGAGCAGAAGATCGGAGTACCCAAGCACCGCCTGAAGGAGGTTATTGAAGTCATGAGCAATTCCACCTGCAAGTGTTCCAATAGCCTCCATTTTCTGTGCCTGCTGGAGTTGTGCCCCGAGATGCTTCTCTGTGGTTATATCGCGTATGAAACAGAGCAGTGCCGGCTTACCCTCCCACTGTATTCTCACCGCATTGACCTCACCCCAGATCACCTCACCGCTTTTCGTCATATTCCTGATCGAGATAGTGCTTGGCGGTTCCTCCTCAAGGAGCCACCGCCTGTACACATCCTGCATCCTGTTGCGGTCCTCCGGATGTATGAAATCGAGAAAGGGACGGCTCTCAAGCTCACCCGCAGAGTATTCTATGAGCGCTTCTGTTCTCGGGTTGTGAAACCTGATCCTCTTGTCCTGCACGATTACGATTGCATCAGTCGCATTCTCCACGAGGACACGGTACTTCTCCTCGGACTTACCCATCTCCTCAATAGCTCTTTTTTCATCCGTGATATCAATCACCACACCTTCTAGATACTGCTTCTCGGGGTAGAGACGGGCAGAGAACCGGACCCAGATAACAGACCTGTCCTTTCGGGAAAACCGGGCTTCATAATTCCTGATCTCTCCGTTTCGTTCAATCTCTTGGAGCATCGTCTCCCTTGTACCGGGATCGATATAATGTTCTGAAGCAACGAACTTCTTAATGCACTCATCGCGGTTTCGATACCCGTACATCTGGGCATGCCGTTCGTTGCACTCCAGCAACTTTCCATCGCTCACACGCGACCTGAACATGCCCACCTGAGCATTGTTAAACAGCCCCCTGTACTTCTCATCACTCTCACGGAGAGCAATTTCGGCACGTTTTCGTTCGGTGATATCTCGATATATGCCGAACACTGCCACCTGCCTCCCACTCACCCTGATGGGACTACCTATGATACTCACATCAATGACGGACCCGTCCTTTCTCCGACGCACCGTTTCCACATACTCAGGCTCACCCTCCTTTATGGTCTCAGTTATGGACACTGCCTCATCATGCAGCTCTGGTGGAGCGAGAATGTCATCGACCGATTTTCCCCTGATCTCATCAAGGGTATATCCGAAGGTCTGGGTAAACTCAGCATTCGCCTCCAGTACTCTGCTGTCATTGTCCACAAGCACGATCGCCTCAGGAGCATGTTCAAACAGCTCCTCAAAATAAGCCTTCTCCCGAATGAGCGCCTCCTGGACAACCTTCCGCTCTGTTATATCAACAACGGCCACCTGTATGGCGGGCCTGCTCCGAAACTCAATGCGGTTGGAAAAAAGTTCCACCCAGCATACTGTACCGTCCTTCCGTAAAAACCGGAACTCATAATTCGACGGCACAGGCTTGTTATTGAGACGATCCCTGAAACGGCCCCATACCATATCGCGGTCCTCAGGATGCACGGTCATGGTCAGTTCTTCTGGAGAAAAGCCCTGCAGCTCCTCCACGCTGAATCCCGAAATACGGGCCATGGCCTCATTCGCGTACACAATTTTAAAATCCTGCATGAGTGCGGTACCCTGCAGAGACTGCTCAATGAGCAGTCGGTATCGGTTCTCACTCTCCATGAGCCTGAGTTGCGCATCTCTGTTCTCACTCACATTTCTGATTATCGCTGTTATACTGTCAGTTCCGGAAGGAATCACCCGCACCTCTTGCATGCTTTCACCATCGAGCCCGGGGGACCTGTGTTCCAGGATCTGAATCTCACCGCTTTGCAGGGTTTTAATTACAGATTTATGAAGTATGCGGGAAAGCTCTGGGTCCAGGATCTTCTTAACAGGTTTTCCGATGAACAGCGAGGTGTCCGGCAGCAGATCATCATCTGCCCCGAGGCAGCGCATGTATTCAATCACACATTTCCCGTTCATGCGAATGATCAGCTCCTGTGACCCGTCAAAGAGGTCCATATTCGCAGACTCCCAGTCCATCAGTTCACCGCTCTCGGGATTATTCCGCTCTATCTTCAATTCATCTGCAAACAGGCTTCTCTGAACATGTTTACCCTCAGCCATACAAACCTCAGTTTACCGACATCTGCTGTTAACGCTCATATCACGCCCTTTGGCGGATATTATAATTGTAAAACATATTCGTCGGCGCTACCAATGGAAAAGCTGGGCATAATAAATGATTTTCTCAATCCGCCCAGATGCGATACAATGCACAGTGAGGAGGATTAGGAATTGATGAAGAGATACCTCGGGATGTTCTTCCTTGCCATGCTCATCTCAGCCGCATGTGTACCCCTGTACGCTGAAAACCTCACAGCGAATGACTATCTTCATGCCATACAGGCCAGATACGAGCTCATTGAGGATTATCAGTGCCGGATGCATGAGTTCAGCATAGGCGGAGGGCAACGGGAAGAGAAGATCATCAACTACTACTTCAAGAAACCCAAGCTGATACGACTGGATATCCTTGATGGGAACAGGGCATTCGATAAGGGGAGTGTGGGTGTATATACGGGGGGTGAGAAGGTAACGGGACACCGGGGGGGTATCATGAAAGAGATAATTTTATCAGTAAAGAAGGACAGAGCCCTTGCCACCTCAGTCAGGGGAGAAACCATAGATCAGAGTGATATGCTCACCGTTATTGAGAGGATCGAGTACCTTCTCGCGAACGGTGACGTTTCAATTGTGGAGAAATTTTCCCATATAGAATTCGAGTTTTTTCCCTTCAACCCTTTAAAAAATGAAGGGATCTCCAGAGATGTTGTGTGGATAGACCGTGAGACCATGCTCATCATCAGAAATGAGCGCTATGAGGAAGAAAAGCTGGTGCAGCAAGTCACCTGGGGAAACCACATTATCAATGCCGGTCTTCCTAGAGAACTTTTCGATGCCCACTTCGAAACAGACCAGCTCAGAGATACCGGCATTCCGCTCATTGGGCATGATCTGGACGGAGATACGATTACTCCATGAAATACAAGGAAGAGAAGTTCGATGTCATTGTGGTGGGGGCTGGACCTGCGGGAACAACCACAGCTCGCCACTGCGCCAAGGGCGGGCTCAAAACCCTCCTCCTGGAGAAAGAGCGACTGCCCAGAGTTAAGCCCTGTGCCGGAGGCGTTAGCGTTGCCGCTGTCAGGGAGCTGGGATTTGAAATTCCCCAACAGATCATTGAGCGGAAGTGTATGGGCATACGGATGCTTTTTCGAGGGGTGGAGAAAGAGGTGCAGTTTCCCGAACCGGTTTCCCTGATGGTTACCCGGAAAGCCTTTGACCAGTACCTCGCAACCATGGCTGTCCGAGCCAGCACCCTACTCTCCGACGGTGAGGAGTGCACCGATATTGAACGGGGAGAGGGCAGAATTGTTATCAGAACATGTCTGCGTGTACTGAGCGCTCCCGTGGTTATCGGTGCAGACGGGTTTTTCAGCAGGGTCAGGAAATTCTTCCGAATAAAATTTGAACAGGATGAGACACGATTCTGTGTCCTTGCCGAAATACCCATGTCCTCCCGTGAGATCAGCAGCCGTTTCAAGGACCTGATCACCATTCACTACGGCTACGTATCCATGGGGTATGCATGGATTTTCCCGAAAGGGTCCCATCTCTCTGTGGGGGTTGGCGGTGCTCTCTCCAATAGCAAGGAACTCCCGAACCGGCTGCGGGAGTTTCTATCGCTCAACCATCTTGACCCCAACGCGAGCCTCAGGGGATGCTTCATTCCAGTTTCCAGATGGCGGCATGATATGTACACCGACCGAATCCTTCTGGTCGGTGACGCGGCCGGGTTGGTCGACTCCTTAAGCGGGGAGGGGATCAGGTTTGCCATTGCTTCTGGAAAACTGGCGGCGGAAACCGTGATTACTGCACACAGTAAAGGTGATTTCTCTGTGCGGGTCTTGAGAGGATATCAGGAACGCTGCTGGGAACAGATGGGCATTGATCTCGATACATCGAACTGGGCAACCGACCTCCTTTTCAGGCATTCGAACCTGTTTCTGAGTACTGTAGTCAGAAACGAGGAAGCCCTGGAACAGTACCTGCGTAGTGTTACAGGTGAGATCTCCTTTTCAGACTATGTAAGATGGCTCAAGGGCAGAATGCCGCGCTACCTGATCAGGAGGTTCCTTCTGCTTGAATAAGTGCCATCAACTCCGGGAGCACGTTGACATTCGATGAGAATCTCAGTATGGTATGGTGTCCCAAGCAGACTCCTGAAGGAGGGCTTCATGCCAGAATCCATTACATCCCGAGACAGGGTGCTTACCGCTCTTCACCATGAAGAACCGGACCGTGTACCCATGGCACTGTGGGGGAGTTACTACACCCTGCAGGACGGGACATATTTCAAGATTCTAGAGCACCTGGACCTGGGCGATCCCCTTCCCCCCTTCAGGCGGTATAAAACCCGAAATTCCAACTACTACGACGACCGCGTACTGGAGCGTCTCGGAACAGACACCCGGTATGTCTGGTCGGGCTTCACTGATCTGGGTGGTGCGCCTCCGGACACATTGATCGATGCATGGGGTGTACAGTGGCAGCGTATGGGGCCGAATATCACCAGTGTGGGAGCACCGCTGGCTGGCCTCACCGCAGAGCAGATCGAGGCCTATGACTGGCCCGATCCTGAAGACTACCTGACCCTCGAACTGCTCCGGGAGCGGCTCACCTTGCTGAAGCGGGAGGGTACACACACCATCGTGGCGCGGGCCGTCAACTCTTACGGCCCCTTTGAACAGGCTGCCGAGCTGCGCGGCAGGGAGCAGTTCTATATGGACATGGTGCTCGAACCCGAAATTGCCCACCTCATTATCGAAAAGGTGACGGACGTTATTGTGCGCCTCAACGAGATCTATATCGACGAATGCGGTAAGGACATCGATATATTCGAGATTCCAGGCGATGATTACGGCGGCACGGAGGACCTTCTCATCTCTCCGAAATCCTTCGACGAGCTGCTGAAACCAGCGCTGAAACGCATCGTCTCTCCCATCAAGCAGTACAGGTCAGATCTTTTCGTTGCCTTCCACACGGACGGTGCCATCATGAAGATACTTGACAGCCTGTGCGACACGGGCATCGACATTCTCAACCCGCTTGAACCTCTTCCGGTCAATGACTGGGAAGAGGTAAAAGCAACTTATGGTGACAGGCTCTCCTTCATGGGGGGGATCGATCTGAAAAAGGCCATGCCCGGATCAGTGAAGGACGTGGAGGAGGATGTGAAGCGCTGTATTCGTACATTTGCCCGTGGAGGCGGGTACATTCTCACACCTGCAAATCACCTGCAGACTGATGTACCTCCGGAAAACATCATCGCGCTTTATGACAGCTGCAGGAAACACGGGATCTATGCTTGATGGCGGGCCATCTGCCTGAGTACAGTGTGCAGTATACCGCCGTTTCTGTAATAGTCGAGCTCAACAGGGGTATCAATCCGGGCTTTCACCGCAAACTCACGCCCCTTCCCCTCCGCATCCTGTACACGCACGCTCAGTTTTTGACCAGGTTTCACCAGCGATTCTAAAGAGAACAGCTCCAGGCCGGTCAACCCCAGGGAGGAGGCGCTCTCACCCTTCATGAACTGCAGCGGGAGCACACCCATACCGATGAGATTACTTCGGTGAATACGCTCGAAGCTTTCGGCTACAACGGCCTTCACGCCCAGCAGGAGTGTTCCCTTGGCAGCCCAGTCGCGGGATGATCCTGCTCCATACTCCTTACCCGCCAGTACGATGAGGGGTACACCCCGTTTCGCATACTCAGTAGCAGCATCGTATATGGGGAGTACAGCCCCTGAGGGGAAAAGCTTCGTAACGCTCCCCTCCGTTTCGGGCACGAGCATATTTCTGATCCTTATGTTCCCGAAGGTACCGCGCATCATGACCTCATGATTGCCCCGCCGCGAACCGAAGGAGTTGAAATCCCTCGGTTTCACACCATTGTCGATGAGCCATCTTCCTGCAGGGCTCTCTGCGGGTATGCTGCCGGCGGGTGAAATATGATCGGTGGTTACCATATCACCGAGCATGACGAGCACACGTGCATTCTCAATGGGCACGGCCGGCGGAGACTCGGCCGGCATCTCATCGAAGAAGGGCGGTTTCCGTATGTAGGTGGATTTGTCACTCCAGTTATAGCGTTTGGCCTTCGTAATCTTCACCTGATTCCAGGTCTGATTTCCGGTGTACACATCGCCATACTCCTCGGTAAACAGGCATGCGGACACACTTGCGTTGATGGCTTCCTGGACCTCTCCCTTGTCCGGCCAAATATCGCTGAGAAACACCTCCTCACCGTTCCGGTCGGTACCGATGGGGGCAATGGTAAGATTCAGGTTCATCGTACCCGCCAGCGCATAGGCAACCACAAGTACGGGCGACATCAGGTAACTCGCACGAACGTCCGGGTGAATCCGGCCCTCGAAGTTACGGTTTCCCGACAGCACACTCGCCACGATGAGATCGTTCTCACGCACCGCTGCACTGATCTCCTCACGCAGAGGGCCTGAGTTTCCGATGCATGTCGTACATCCGTATCCCACCACATGAAAACCGAGTGCCTCGAGATAGGGTATAAGTCCCGCGTTTTCCAGGTAGCGGGTCACCACCTTCGAACCCGGCGCAAGGCTCGTTTTCACATGAGAGGGGACCTGCAGGCCCAGCTGCACAGCCTTTTTTGCAAGGAGCCCTGCACCGATGAGTAC
Organism: uncultured bacterium; assembly: GCA_965603595.1. GTDB lineage: Bacteria > Spirochaetota > B62-G9 > B62-G9 > DRHN01 > JAGLSF01. The sequence goes on along the minus strand of CBFDDP010000099.1, from coordinate 2,944 downwards.
GGTGGGGTTGGACGTGTTCGTACAGCTCGTGATGGCTGCAATCACCACAGAACCATCTTCGAGAACTGTGTCCCGCCTGTCGAGGTCCAGATGCACCTGCTTCCGTTTACGCTTTACATTCCCGAGCATTCCTGGTATTGATGTATGAGCCTTCGACAGGGAAATTCTGTCCTGCGGCCTCGAGGGTCCTGCGATTGAGGGCTCCACGGTCCCCAGATCGAGCTCGATCACGTCGGTGAATTGAGGGTCGATGTCCCCATCCTCCCTGAAAAGGCCCTGCTCCCGCGTATATGACTCCACCAGCTCCACGAGCTCTTTCGGCCTGCCCGATCCCTTTAGGTAGATGAGGGTCTGCCAGTCTACGGGAAAAAAAAGTGCTGTCGCACCCGTTTCGGGAGACATGTTGCTCACCAGTGCCCGGTCAGCAACGGTCATGGCGTTCAGCCCCGGACCGAAAAACTCTACGAGCTTCCCTACGACCCCGTACGCACGAAGCTGCTCAGTCACCCTGAGCACGATGTCCGTGGGTGTGGTCCCGGGATTCAGCTTTCCCGTGAGCTTGAACCCGATCACATCAGGTATGAGCATGTAATAGGGCTGTCCCAGTACCACCGCTTCCGCTTCAATGCCGCCCACCCCCCAGCCCAGCACCCCTATGCCGTCGATCATGGTGGTGTGGGAATCGGTGCCAACGAGGGTGTCTGGAAAGGCATATGTACCCTTATCCGATTCTGCGGTCTGTACCACCCTGGCCAGATATTCCAAGTTCACCTGATGGCAAATGCCCGTTGCCGGCGGAACCACTCTTAGGTTATCGAAGGACTCGGCTCCCCAGCGGAGAAACTCGTACCGCTCCCGATTGCGCCTGAACTCCATTTCAGCATTAAAATCGAGCGCTCTGACTGAGGCGAACCAATCGACCTGTACCGAGTGGTCGATGGTAAGATCCACCGGGATGAGAGGGTTTATGCGCTTGGGGTCTCCTCCCAGATCGGAGATTGCGTCACGCATCACGGCAAGATCGACGATCGCCGGTACTCCGGTAAAATCCTGCATAATGACCCGGGCAGGCATAAAGGGGATCTCCTCAGTTGCTCCCTCTTGCCAGCCGCCCATCCTCTTCACATCCTCCTGGGTAATCAGAATGCCATCGATATTCCTGACAATGGATTCAAGAAGTATCTTCAGGGTGATGGGCATGCGCGATATATCCCATTTGAGATTGCGGGCAAGTTCACTGAGGCTGAAGTAGTGAAATGTACCCGCACCATTTTTAAGTTCCCTGGCAATATGCAAAGGATCACTGTAGGTTCTCATTTCAGCCATGGGATTTCCCTCTCCGTGCAGATACTACCGCTTCTTCCATTTGACATGTTTGAATTTTCAGCACTCTCCATAAAATAGAGCGAACTTCGTTCGCCAGCACAATGCTTCTATATAGTATTCCTGCTTCTTCTTAATGATGTGTTTTCCTATTGTGCATTCACCATAAAATATAAACGAAGTCCCAAACCATTCCAATAACTATTCAGGAAATCCATGTATCCTCCGATACGGCATGTTTCATGCACGAATCATTGACTTGAAACCGGAAGAGAAACATACAGGTGGGATTCACAATATTGCGGACTAGGCGGGAAGCTTCAGTTTGAGATAGTCGATCACCTGCTGCAGCAGTGGCCCATCCGCATACTTCAGGGCATTGATCATGAGCCAGGAGGTTGGGTCCTGATCATACCATCTCCTCTTGAGATTCATAGGAAATTCCAGAACGTGCCGGTCAATGAGCTTGGAATCAAAATCATTGTCCAGTTTCTTTATTCCGTCGAATATGTCATCCCGTCTCTCCTTGCTGAGATTCTTCAGTCGGTCTAAAAGAACATTCAATTCCGGGACAGCATCATACCAACGTTTCGCTTTACTCATACCCGCACACCTCTCTGTATACCTAATCGGCCGTTTACAGGTTCTTTCTTTAATATGCAAAACCAGTGTTCAATACTCAGTTCCGAATATGGAATAGTCAATAAGCATATTGTTGCTGAAATCTGCTCAAATCGGGAAGATTTACATCCTGTCCAGTCAGCAGAAAGATCAATCCCGCACGTCCAATGGAGAGGAAGAATCTATCGTTGCAGGTACGGGCCTATGCCAATGTCATGTGAGGGTCGAAGCCCTCGAAGATAATATTGTCACAGTACCGCTTAACCTCATCACGATATCATGGGTAGACGATGCTTCAGCGTAAACCTGTACGGGACAGGCGGACGCTTTTTTATCCTAGAGATCGAGCTTCTTCAGCTTCGGGGCTATGACGATCCTGCAGTATCCATAGTTGGGATTGTTTTCATAGAAATCCTGATGGTACTTCTCCGCAGGGTAGAAGGCCTCCAGCGGCTCGATTTCAGTCACGATGAGATCGTCGAAGTCCTTCGAAGCCCTGCTCTTCGACTTCTCAGCCAGCTGCTCCTGTTCCTCGTTGTGGTACAGAATGACGGAGCGATACTGTGTGCCCACATCCGCCCCCTGACGGTTCAGGGTTGTTGGATCATGGGATTTCCAGAACATGTCCAGCAACTCGTTGTAACTGACCACTTTCGGATCATACTCGATACGAACAACCTCTGCATGCCCCGTTGTTCCCCTGCTTACTTCCTCATAGGTGGGATTTTCCTTCGATCCGCCCGCATAGCCGGATACGGCCGACACCACCCCATCGAGTTTCTCATACACTGCCTCGACACACCAGAAGCAGCCGCCGCCAAAAAATGCAACCTCCATACCCTCTGCTATATCTTCTCCCATTGTCCTCTCCGAAACGGTTTCCCCCTGCTGCGTGAAAAGCGGTTGGGCCAGAAAAAATACCACCCCCGCTGCCAACACCGCGATAAGTGGGATGATTAATCGATTTTTTACTTTCATGTCAGGATACCCCTGATTTTCA
>CBFDDP010000098.1:0-12071 GCA_965603595.1 uncultured bacterium | reverse complement strand
CAAAATATCCTGGCCCGGGTAGCATGTTTGCAAGAAGGCTGACGTTTTCCATCGGGAAGAGCAGGCGGAAATAAATGATGAGCAAATCGGGGGCTTTTCGTGGCTTTTTTGTGTGTGTTGGCGAATCTCGAATTATAATAACCTATCAATTTTCGTGAAATAGCAGAGTATGCACAGAGCATGTCAGACATCATGTTTGGAATTGAACCGCTGAACAGGTTCGAGTCGCACTTTATTAACGTGGCTGCCGATGGAGTAAGATTTGTAAAAGATATCGGATTACCGAATGTGAAGGTGCTTCTCGATACTTTCCACATGATACGGGAGGAGAATGATTTAGTACAGGCGGTAATCGATGCGGGTCCGTACATCGGGTACGTTCACGCAAATGAGAACCAGCGCGGAATTCCTGGTACGGGAATGGTCCCATGGCTTAATTTTTAAATTTAATAATTAAAAGGAGTACAGTGTTTTAATACTAAAATGTGTAAAGATGGGCGTTTTAATTAATTAAACGGAGGTATTTGATATGCAGGAACCCAGGCTGTTTACTTTACTACCGGAATACGTGTGTACTCCGGACGGGATGGCCATTGACGAGGATGGAAAACTAATTCTTGCCTGTCCGAACTTTGCCGATCCGTCCAAACCAGGTTGTATTCTGAAAATTAACGAGAAGAAAGAGATCCAAAAATGGGTGGATGTACCTATACTCGAAGAGACTGGTCACGCCTTCCCTATGGGTATTGCCTTCGGTCCCGATTGGGACCTCTACGTCATTGATAATCAGGGGTGGTCCGGAGCCCCCGAACTGATCTTCAAGGGGCGAATTTTACGACTCAGGATACGAGACAATAAAGTCGTCAAAACTACAGTGGTCGCGCATGGAATGGAGCATCCCAACGGTATGCGTATTCATCGCAACCATGTTTATGTAACCCATAGCATGCTGTCCAAGGTGAAAGACCCCTCAGGCCTACTCGTGAGCTGTGTATACAAGTTTAGGCTCGACGACGAGGACATCGAGATCACAAACACTTTGGAAGACAAGAACATCCTAACCACTTTTATCACGCACAATAAGGACATTCAGTATGGTGTGGACGGGATCGAGTTCGACAAGGCCGGTAACCTGTATGTGGGAAACTTCGGCGATGGCGCTGTTCATAAGATTACTTTCAACGACGACGGCTCAGTCCGTGAGAACAAGGTCTGGGCCAAAGATCCCGCGCAGCTGAAGTCGACCGACGGAATGATTATAGATGGTGAAGGCAACATATTTATTGCGGACTTCTGCGCGAACGCGGTTGCCAAGGTTACCCCGAACGGAAAAGTCACGCGCATCGCTCAAAGCCCAGACACAGACGGTTTTAATGGCGAGTTGGACCAGCCCGGGGAACCCATCATTTGGAAAGGGAAGCTAATCCTTTCCTGCTTCGACTTGGTAACAGACCAGCAGCAGGTCAATACGAAACACGAGATGCCGGCCACCATGTCGGAGCTAGATCCACGCTGACCCGTCTTCTAAGCGAGCCTGTCGGTTTCTACCGGTTCACAATCACGGCAGCTAAAAAACTGAGCTTCGAGTATCTATATTTCTGATATTCTTTCGAGGGCCTTTTGAAAGGGCGCTGGTGCGATTGATCCTGTCTCATTCGCTTACCGTTTGTGGAGCACGAGAGAAAGATACGCCAGCTGGTACGGCGAGGTAAGGCGGTACTTGGCAGGCAGGTGCAAACTATAGGCAAGCTGCTTACAGGATTACCTGTAGCATTTTTAGATTTTGTGAATTGAAGTGATACAGGCGATATTTTGCAACTTGGTCATTGCGGTTTAGGTATACCCTGTATTATGGAGCCAACCGATCCTGTTCTGCTGGAAGAAGCTTAAAAACAGAGAATCTGTCGAAAGAATTGAAGGATAAAGTATTATCCGGAGAGATAGCAGTAACCGATGCCATCATTGAGCATGGTGTCAGTCGGGAAGCCGGCATGGCTTTTCGCATCATCTCGCAGTTGCAATTGGTGATATCTCCAGAGAACTCAAGGAGCTCTGTACATTTTACGGTATTGAATACGTTTCACCGGATGATTGAAATATCATTGCAGTCAGCCACACTTAATGCAAAAAGTGATGTGGGCTGACAGTGAGGAGTAAATTAGTAATTTCAAGAAGTTATTAGACATATTCATTTAATTGACAAGGAGGAATGCACATGAAGAGCGTAGGTATGGAGAAGTCGAAAAAGCTCTTTGAAAGAGCGAAGAAATCGATACCGGGAGGAGTGTCCAGCGCATCTAGGTCGACCCTCGAGGGATATGCACCCTACCCACCTTATATAGAGAGAGCAGAAGGGTCAAAGCTGTACGACGTTGACGGCAACGAGTATATCGACTATTTACTGGCCCTTGGTCCGACACTGGTGGGGAATGCGAATCCGAGAATCGTGAATTTCGTCATGGAACAGATTAAAAAGGGTGCAACGTATGGACTTCCCTTCGAGTTGCAGATCGAGGTTGCAGAAAAATTGATTCGCCACGTACCATGCTTCGAAAGGGTCAGCTTCATGAATTCCGGCACGGAGGTGGTACAAATGGTCCTTCGGTTGGCCCGGGCCTACACAAAGAAAAACGTCATTGCAAAGTTTGAGGGGGCTTATCACGGGTGGGTCGACAATGTAGCGCACAGTGTACATCCGCCTCTGGATCTGAACGGACCGGAGGTGATTCAGGAGAAACAGACCATAGGCACCGGTATACCGGGCAATGCCTACGAGGATTTCATGGTTCTTCCCTTCAACGATGTTGAAGCCTTGGAAAATGCTCTCAAGCAACATGGGGATAAAATTGCCGGACTCATCATAGATCCGTGCATGTGTAACTCTGGAGTAATTCCCCCAGATGAAGGATTTCTGAAAAAGGCACGAGAGCTTACGAAAAAGCACGGAATCGTGATGATATTTGATGAAGTCATAACCGGATTTCGTTTGGGTTTGCACAGCGCCCAGGGAAAGTTCGGGGTTACTCCCGATCTCACCGCACTTGCAAAAGCGGTGGGAGGTGGTTTTCCGGTTGCTGCCTACGGCGGGAGAGCCGAGATAATGGACCTGCTTGCTGATGGTACGGTCTTTCGGGCCGGTACTGTGAATGCGAATAGGATGGCAATGGCTGCTGCCCATGCAACACTGGAATTCCTGGAGGAAGACGACGGTAAAGTTTACCGAGAGATTTACCGTATCGGTGAAAAGCTGATGCAGGGTATACAGACCATAATTGACAGGGAACAGATCAGGGCAATAATTCAGGGATTTGGTCCCATGTTCCAGATACATTTCACTCCCCTTGACCGAATTCGCAACTACCGCGATTATTGCCGATCTGACCTTGATACCTACATGATATTTCGCAATAAACTGCTGCCCCGGGGCATATTCATTCGTCCCGCGCACTTTGGCGAAGTCTATATATCTGCTGCCCATAGCGACGAGGATATTGATAAAACAGTGGGGGCTGTCGAGGACGTTATAAAGGAAATGAAAAAGGAAAACCTGTTATAAACTGGTGGAGATAGAGTGTTCTTCACTTCAGTTTCTTAGTGCAGAGAGGGTTGACATAGGCATCTTGATTGAGGGTCATTTATTGGTGAAGATCAATTGATGATATTGTACTGACAGGAGAATGCTCTTATTGTGAATGCCAATACTCACTGTTAAAAGTAAATATTAGGGAGTAAAGTTTGATATGATGAAGGCTGAAAAAATCAACAATGCAGAACATGGATATGATGGTGTATATGAAACTCAGAAAGTAATTCCAGCCAACATCCCTTCCAGACAGGCAATTCTTCTTGCTACATGGAGGGAAGTTTATTCATCTTTCAAGGATTTTGGCTTTCAGCAGGGCAAGAGTCTGCTTACCTTTGGCGGAGGTCCAGTGGGACTTAGTTTTGTTTCACTTGCGAAATTGTTTGGAATGAAGCCGGTATGCCTGACCACCCGAAGTCAGTGGAAATTGGACAGGGAAAGATCTCTTCGGAGGATTATATCACCCACGAATATCCATTTGAAATGATTGAGAAGGGATTTGAAATAGTTGAAAAGAATCAAGCCCTCAAAGTGTTATTGCATCTTCAATAGTTATAACGCCAATTGAAATTGGCTGCGAATGCGTTTATGAGGATGAGAGCACGCTTTATGAATAGTGCGCAACGGAATACGAATGCGGGGAGGATATGCCATTGCCGGTTGTCAATTCTCCTGGCCACAGCAATCGATTTCAAGGATAGTATGAAACAATTATTGATTGTCCAGGAATTCATTCAGTTGCTGCAGAGCCTCCCTGGCCCTTACAGAATCCGGATTCAGCTGTAAGGTTTTTTCCAATTCAGCCCTGCTCTCGTCGTAATTAGCTGTAAGGGCAAAGAGAGAGGCAAGGTTGAAGTGATACTGGTAGTTATCGGGATCGTGGAGCAAGGCCTTTTCTACAGCTCGTATTGCGCTGCTGTAATCCCCGAGTTTGCTGTAGCACATTCCTATGAAGTTGTGGGTTTCCGCCGAGTCTGGTTTTATCTCTGCGGCTTTCATGTACAGCCCGAGTGCCTCGGGAATCATGCCTTCCTTATAGCTTTCTTCCGCCCTTATCAGAAGTTTATTTCTGTAAGTCTGGGTGGTATAGTCTAGCAGATAGCGAGTATTATCATCATCCGGGTATATGTCGAGGGACTTCCTGAGCTCCGCAATTGATTCGTCGAATAGATACTTTTTATAGTAAATTTGTCCCTGTATCAGGTGTTCAGTGGCCTCGTAAATGGTTGATAACTCTGCAGCAACCTGTTTCCTGTTCCGGATATTTGTCAGGTAATCTGTCACTCTCTGATGGCTTCCCTTGAGCGCTTCAACCGTATCGATACCGATGTCGTTGACTGACCGAACAGACATGAACTCCAGCCTCGGGCGGTCGTCGCTGGTAATACCGGCGCCGGCAGCGAATTCCGCGAGGCTTTTTTCGCCCATCCAAAAGGAATCCAGCATGATCAGTGGATTGGTCATATCCACAGTTGCAAGGTCCTCCATGACCCCGTCCCTGTCCATCCCTTTCAGAAATATTACAAAGTCAATGGCTACCGGGGTTTTTGACCCCAGGAGAATGACAAAGTTATCGGTATATTTGAACCAGAGCGAGGCATGGGGAAACACCTGCAGAAATGTGCTGATGATCACCTTGAATGCTTCCAGTGACAATCCATGGGTAGGTACCCACTGACTGATGATGCCCGTATCCGTTAATCTCTGGCGGCATAGCTCATAAAAATCAATTCCGTAGAACCCGGCACTGTTCGAGCTTATACCAGGATGAATGATTCCCACCGAGATCAGATCGTATCTGCCATCATGGGTCAGCAGGTAGTTCCGGCCGTCGTCTATGGTGATGTTGAACAGTTTGTTGTTCAGGATGTCACGGTTTACATCCTTGAAATAGTGGTTTGCTTCCACTGCTCCCCGGGAGATCTCAACCGCATCAACCTGCACTCCATGCGTGGTGATCGAATGGGAAGTTTCACCCATCCCAAACCCAACAACAAGCGCTTTCTTCGGATTGTCCATGAGCAGCAGTGGAACATGCACGATCATTTTATGCGAGGGCATGTCAAATCGGGATGTGTCGGCTGCAAGACCGGAATCGACGTAAAGCCTTCTTCCGGTACCCGGAATATCGATGACCGAAACCGAGGCATAGGCGTCCTCTGCATAGTGCAGCAGCCTGTTGTCAGGGTCGTTCATGATGTAACTGTAAAGGACAAGTGGTTGGTCGAATGGTAGAAACAGAAGAGTAGCAATGATGAGGGGAATCAAACCCACTGTTATGTATTTCACGAATATGTATTTGAAATTCGAAAAGAACAGCACGGCCCCGCCGATGAGAATGTTTATGATAATGATCATCTTGAAGGAAGGGGCAATACCGATGAGGGGAATGAAAAGAAATCCGGTTAAAAGTGCACCAAGAATTGAGCCAATTGTATTGAAGGCATATATCTTTCCGACCGACTGGCCAATTTTTTTACTCTCACCGGAATACACCTGCACGGCAAGAGGGAATGCACCGCCCATGAACAGTGTCGGAATAATCATCAGCCCTATTGTTACGGCATATCCGGATAGGACGAATGAGAAGAGATTCTGACCTAGATTGGAAAACAGGTCTTGCTTATAACTGTACAGTTTTGGAATGAGAATGAAATTGAGGAGTGTCGTCACTCCGATACACACCTCGAGAATACCGAGCAGGAGAAGGGGCCTCTCTATTTTCTGCAGCAGTCTCGAGATAATAAGGCTCCCCAATCCGATGCCAAGGAGAAAAACGGACAGCATGGTGCCGAATGCATATGTGCCTGTGCCGAGAAAAAAGACGAGCTCCCGTGTCCAGAGAACTTCCAGCGAAAGAGCACAGAACCCAGAAATCGCGTATACCAGGAGCACCAGCCGCGCGTTGAATGGCAGGCGTCTGAGTGTATCGAGATTTGTATCAACCTCCCTGGTTTTGGTCGAATAGTCTCGAGTATCCATCAGGAACAGAATGGCACTGCCAATTGCAATATTCACCAGTGCAGCGAAAAAAGAGCTGTACCGGAGTCCAAGTTTCTCAATGCTCATGAACGTGGCAACGAGTACACCGCACACCGCACCCATTGTATTAATGGTGTACAGATAGCCGATAGAACTGCCAGCCCTGCGTTTATCCCCGGACAAACCTTTGCTCAGGGAAGGCAGAGTTGCGCCCATCAGGGAAGTTGGTATGAGAAGAAGGCAGGTTACGATGATGAAACGAAGCATTGTGTAGAGGACTCTCGATGGAGAGAGAACAGTATGGATGAACCGGGAGAGCCCGTTCATCTGAACGAAGATAATTGGGAGAATAACCGCACACAGACCTATTCCGAGTTCGCATATTCCGTAAAACCTGACTGGGTTTCGCATTCGCTCGACCGCCCTACCCCCGAAAAAACTACCGATCGACAATCCCGCCATATAGGCAACCAGTATGGTTGATGATGCGTATACGGTGCTTCCGAATACCAGGCTCAAGAAGCGTGCCCACACGGCCTCGTAGATGAGTCCCGTGAGCCCTGAGAAGAAGAAAAGGGTCAAGATAGTATGGTATTTATTTTTGTAGAGCATGTGCCATGTACCTTTGATCACTGTCCTGAAATCGTCATATGGAGGTAACGATGTGCTATTCCTCTGAAAGTTTCGCCGAAGGCGACCGTAGGGAGTCCCATTTGGGACGACCAACGGGAGTGCCTTTGGTGCGAAACGCTTTGATAAAGTGCAGCGCGGCGAGCGATAATAAAAACTTTGTGTTGGTTACGGCCAGAGGCCGCGCTGTGGTATGAAAATCGAGATTGAAAGCCTCTTATCCCTTGATTCCGGTCAAGGTGATTCCTTGTATAAAGGTTCGTTGCACAAAGAAAAATACGATGACCACCGGCAAACTCATCTGAATAGCACTGGCCATGAGTCTGGGCCAGGATGAGAATCTCGCGGCGGCAAAATCATAGATACCGAGGGCCAGGGTGTATTTTTCCTGTGAGTTGATGTACACGAGCGGTTCGAGAAAATCGTTCCAGACCGCAACGAAGCAAAATAGTACAACCGCTGCAAGCCCGGGTTTAACCAGGGGGAGCATGATTCTATAGAACACCTGTAACTCATTACACCCATCGATCTTTGCAGCATCTTCAAGGTCTTTCGGGAGTGTCATGAAAAATTGTCGCATGAGGAATATGTAAAAGGCACCGGAAAAACCCAGGAATCCGGGCCAGGTGAGGGGTTTAAATGTACCTACCCAGTGTATTTTTGAATACATGACAAAGAGAGGTATTAGTATCACCTGAAAGGGAACCATCATGGTCGCAAGCATTATATAGAAAAAAATGTCTCTCCCCTTCCAGCGTATTCGTGAAAAACCATAGGCGGTGAAAGTAGAGCAGAAAAGTATCCCGGATGTCCACACAATGGCTATATACACCGTATTCCACAGATACCTGAAGTACGGTATCATGGTTGCCGCCTCTACGTAATTGATTAAGTGCCATATCTCCGGGAGTATCTTTGGAGGATAGACGAATACCTCCTCTGTGGGTTTAAAGGATGTGAGAATCATCCAGAAAAAAGGAAATCCAAAGGCCGCTACCAGTATTATCAGTACCACAGTTGCCGAGGCTCTGTTGATCGCCTTCCTTTTAGTCTGTTTTAGTGGCATTGAGGGTCATTCTCCTCCATAAAAAACCCATGTTTTCGATGTCTTGAAAACAAACAGTGTAATCAAAATAATGGCAACGAAAAGCAGCCATGCCATTGCACAGGCGTACCCCATATTGAAGAATTTAAATGCCTGCTTGTACAGATAGAGATTGTACATCAGCATTGAATCCATTGGGCGGCCCGTTCCTTTGGATATGATGAAGGGTTGAGTGAAAAATTGAAAAGCATGTATAAGGCCCATAACCAGATTGAAGAGAATAACGTTTGAAATCATCGGAAGAGTGATGCTTCTAATCTTCTGAAACCAGTTTGCTCCGTCAAGATCGGCAACTTCGTACAGGGTTTCGGGAATATCCTGCAAGCCTGCCAGATAGATAATAATGGCCTGTCCCGAAGCCCAGATTGCCATAACAATCAATCCGGGCTTGGACCACCCCGCCACCTGGAACCAGCCTGGGGGATTCTTGACCCCCAACAGACCGAAAAAGTAATTAACAATGCCGAACTTCGGATTGAGTATCCATTTCCATAGAATTGCATGTGCCGCAAAGGGTACTATGACCGGCAGGAAGAAGATAGTCCTGTAAAATGCCATTCCCCTTATTCTGGTATTGAGAAGCAGTGCAATAACAACCCCGGTCACGATACCAAGGGGTAGGGAAATCCCCGCGTAATAGAGGGTATTTTTTATGGATTTGATAAACAGTGGGTCGCGAGTGATTAAATCGACATAGTTCCGCAGACCAACGAACTCCGGTGGAGAGATAATATGGTACACAGTCAGGCTGTAATAGATTGAAGCAATAAAGGGGTAAATGTAAAAGATGAAAAATCCAAGGAGCCATGGAGATATGAATGCGAGACCAATGAGTATCTTCTTACGTTCGCCTTTGGTCATAGAAGCTTTCCCTCTCCCTTTTGCAAAAACAGGATAGAGCTCGTCCAAGCCCCATCCTGTTTTTCATTCAAGGCAAATGAATACTATTTTCCCATAGCCCGGTCAATCTGAACCTGAACCCTTTCAGTAAACGTGTCGAGGGCCTCCTGTGCAGTCAACTGATGCGACATAGCTGCTTCCATTGCCCTTTCCAGCTCAGTATCGAAGAATTCCCCTGCCGGAGTTAACGGCATAGACTTTGTAGCATAAATACCCATTTCATCGAACATGGGCATCAATTTGGTTATTTTATGGTCTGTGCCGAAGTTCTCTGCAATGAGCTCTTCAAAGCGTGGAAATGAAGCCTTCACGCTCGGTGAGTTGATGGTAAGCGCTCCGAATTCCGCGGTGTAATCGTACCAGGAATATTTAAGAAATTCCCATGCTTCATCCGGATGAGGCGCCCCTTTGGGAATACCCACGCTCCAACCCATGACCACCCAGTTCGCCTTTTCAGTAGCATTGCCGGTGAGAGTCGGAAAGTTTATCACCCCATAATCAAGATTCGGAGCATAGTTTTCAAGGATCTCATAGTTCCACCAGCCGTTTGGATGGAATGCAGCGATTCCAAGTATAAAGGGATGGTCGGGGCTTGCGCCTGACCATTCTGCATATTCCCCCCTGATTTCAAGGAGATCTTCATAACCATACTCATCAACGAGTTCGACCAGCCATTCGAGAGCCTTGACATTGGCAGGGTCGTTTCCCGTCACTTTCTGGGTTTCTGCATCATACCATTCACCACCGAACATGTATCCCCAGTTGATGAGCTGATATATGTCAATCGGCATATAGCCTATCTGCGTTAGTTTTCCATTTTCGTCCCACTTGGCCAGTCTTCTGTTAACCTCTTCGATATCCTGGGTGGAATCGATACCCGGATTATCCGGATCGTATCCTGCAGCCTTGAGCATGTCCCTGTTGACAAACCAGCCGATAAAGTCGGCACCTCCTGGGATTGAGTAGATCGTGTCCCCTATCATGCACGTCCTTATTGTGGCATCGACGAAATCACTGGTCTTCACTCCAGACTTTGCAAAGTAGTCATTGAGGGGCATGAGACCGTCCTGCTCGACGATGCTTGGCAGAAATGATGGCCGCATGTAGAATACATCAAAGGTCATACCGCCGCCGGCAAGCTCCGCTATCTCCTTCTCCTGCCAACTTGCAGGAAACAGCCATTCGAGTTTCACATTGGGATGGTCCGCTTCATACTTTTCGGTCCATTCTCCATCCAGATACTGTGTGAAATCAGCTCCCCAATTCTCCCATATGATACGGAGTGTGATAACCCCTTCCTCTTCAGCAGCCCCCCCCTTTTTTTTATCACTACTGCCAAGTAGAATGAATGGAATAAAACTTACAATCAAGATCAAAATCAACACCAACTTCAATGGTTTCATAAGAGATCCCTCCTTTGCAATGCAGTTCTATGGAATAGTATTTCATAGAACTTATTAATTGTCCATGGTTAATATTCTTTTACATAATTTTTATTGAGAAGTATGGGGTCAAAACTGTGTATATGCAATTCCTCTTAATATTTTGTGCAGAGCGCAAAAAGCTTTTCTACTCATTTACATAATTCATGCATCTTATAAAGTTTTCAGTAGATGTGGAAACATCTGTAATGTGTTACGTTGATACGATGGATACATGAGGATGGATGTGTACGAATGGTATTGAAAGCCATCAGAGAATTCATTGGATTGAGCTACCGGAACTTCAAGATCATCGTGTTGCTGAACCTCATTTCAATCCTGCCGTTATACATTATTCTGCTTGTAGTAAATCATTTCTGGTTTGACAATATTGAGATTTCAAAGAAGGGTTTTATCATTATTCGTGAGAGTGATATAGAACAGAATGTGTGGGTTGTCATTTCAGCCATGGAGGATGGGAGTATTGCCATCGGGATGACGGATGATCGCAGCCAGATAAAGCATATTGTGGGAAATATGAAGTCCGGTCGGATAGAGAATGTGTTGGGAAACACCTATGTGGCCATAGAGGTACTCATGCCGGAGAGAAGAGATGTAATAGAAATGGCATTTGAAGATTCTAAGCTCCTCATAGATATACGATATATCAAGAAAAATGCAACCCTAGTAATGAAGGTTAACAAACAGGCGACGCAGCGAAACAAATCCCTTACGTGGGTACTGGTGGTTCCCGTTTTAATAATTGCTTCACTTCTGTTACCAATATCCATGGCAACAAGGAGCATTATGTACGAGCGCTTCTTCAATCTGAGGAATATACCGGGCCTTTCAGTGAAGACGTTTATTAAATCTTTACTATTAAGTAGTCTATACGGAGCGATTATATTTGTTTCACTCTTCAATATCAGCTTTCTTAAAAAATACGATACCGTTGTTTTTGCCATCATACTGGTGATAAACTTCTGGATCTTTGTGTTTACCTTTATTTCATCAATCTGGCTGTTTCCCGTTGCATCGCAGGATCCTGGCACCGGCGTGAGTAGCATCATTAAATACACCTATCAGCTTATGTTCACGAGGATTCTCATCTCAGTTTTTATCATCTTCCTCATCTCACTTTTACTATTTATCATTACAGCCACAGCCGGTTATAATGCCTTGATCGTACTGTTCGTATTTCCTGGTGTAACGGGGCTGCTGCTCTTCCTCAATATCTTTGTCATGCATATCACGAATGGGATTGAGAAACCGGACACCAGATGATGTACTGGACATGCACGCAGGTCTCTTCTTGTACAACCTCTGCCATCCTTGTAATTTACGGTAACTACTGTTATGCTATTCCTCTGAAAGTTTCGTCCCTTTTGGGACGAAAAGCTTTAATAAAGTACAGCGCGGCGAGCGCTAATAAAAACTTTGTGTTGGTTAC
>CBFDDP010000097.1:0-12170 GCA_965603595.1 uncultured bacterium | reverse complement strand
GCGGCCCTTTGTGTACATGGACGGCAAGGCTGAGGGGGTACGCGGGATCAGCGTCAACACAGGAGGAGGACTGCAGTTCACCGTACTTCCCGGCAGGGGAATGGACATACCCGAGGCCTTTTTCAGGGGCAGGGCGCTTCACTTCTTCTCGGGAACGGGGATAACCGCACCTGCATACTACGATGAACCGGGTCTCGAGTGGCTCCGAACCTTCTATGTGGGTCTTCTCACCACCTGTGGTATCGCTAATTCGGGAGCACCCAGTGTGGACAATGGTGAGCCCTTTGGTCTGCACGGGAGGATAGCCAATGCTGCGGCCGAGGACCTCTGTATTGATCAGCGATGGGACGAGGATGAGTACAGCATTACCATTGATTTTAAAGCTGTGGAGAGGGTGGAACAGATCGAGAAACTGAAGGAAGAGGCAGAGAAGCTGCGCTGACCTATTCCACGATTTTTATCTCATAGGTGAGCTTTGCTGCCTGTCTGAGCATCGCGCTCACCGGGCAGTACCGCTCCTGCGAGAGATCGACCGCCTTCCTGAGCTTGTCCTCCGGTAAGCCCTTTCCCCTGAACTCATAGATGAGATGAATGTTCGTGTAGGCCTTGGGATGTTCCGAACTTGCCTCGGCCTGCGCCGTGATGGTGAACCCTTCATACTCGACGCGCATCTTGCCCAACAGGGACACAACATCCATACCGGTACACCCGCCAAGCGATGCAAGGAGTATCTGTTTTGGTCTGGGTCCCTTCTCTTCTCCTCCAAACTCTGACGATGCATCCATGACGATATGATGTCCGTCCAGGTCAGCATCGAAGGACATTTCCGATTGCCATCTGATTGCGACTCTGTGCATGACTCCCCCTTCCGTAAAAACTGTCTGCCAGGGGAGACGGTTCGGTACCTCTTCCAGGGTAATGCCTCATTGTATGCCCATGTGCTGAAGTATGCCGTCTCCCATATTGACTTCTCTTTGCAATATAATATAATGAACCATTCAACGGGGGGGATTTGATTTGGCACGTATAGAAAATGCGGAGCAGACCTGGAGTTTCATGAAAAGTCTCGGTTTTCCGGGTCTTCGCATTCACCACTCCATCAATCACTTCGACTTCACCAAGACTGACCGGAGAATACTCATCATAGGGCCTATGGGGAGCGGGAAGACGGAGTTTTCCGCCCGTATATACCGCGATTCACAGGTTGCGATGAAGAAGTCCGAGAAGGTGCAGCAGATCACCACGACCAGAGGTTCGGACCGCCGCAACGTGTTCTATGTGCGGTCAAAGATCGACGACAAGCGGTTCGAGGAGTACCCAGAGAATTCCATCGCTTACCGCAGCGGATATGTACTTCCAGGCGACAACATCGCAAGTATTGCGGATTCATTCGAGCTGGAGAAGATACTGCAGGACAATCCGTCCGTTGGCACCTGGATCATAGACGAGGCCGAGTTCTTCGATGAACGCCTCGTCTACGTGGTTTCTCAATTTGCCCTGAGAAGGAGCCTCAACTTCATCTTCCCCATGCTTATTCTGAACTTCCGAAAGGGCCTCTTCAACCGCACTGCCCGGCTTCTTCTGGAGAATTCGACCGACGTGTTTACTCTGACAGCCTACTGTGAACATCTTGACTGTATAGCCGATTCGTACTACACCTACCGCTACTACACGGTGGACGACATTGAATGCCCGGCCCTCTACTTCGACCCTCTTATCATTGTTGGGGGAGACAAGCGCACGGAAGATCCGAAGATCCCGAACTATGCGACACGGTGCGACTGTCACCACTACCTGCCCGGCAAGGAGTACACCTTTATGATACTCAAGCCGCTCGGCGAGCTCGCCTATGGGGGAAACGTCAAGCCCATTTTAAACGAGCTGAATCACCTGAAAAACGATATGGAGCGCTCTGAACTGTACAACCATTTCAGAGAAAAGTACATCAAGGTGGACGAGCCCCAGGCTATTATGATGAACGCCCTGCGTGTGGGCTGTATTGCCGAAAAAGTGCTCATCTATCTCTTCTCCGAGGAGAACATCATCAGTTCCGGCCAGATGGAGTATCTCGCAACTGAAATCAAGGGTGATATGGACTATATCAATGGGCGGCTCCTCGAAAACCGGAAGCTTCAGGTCGGGGATGGACCTGAGAACTCAGAGAAATAGGGAAGAATCGAGATCCCTGATATTCTTTGCTCATTCGTTGTAAATTCGTTATACATAAGGTGAACGAGGGGACTTTCGGACATGGATAGGTTGAAGCGGCGTGAGATCTTTGGCTTCATGATGTTCGATTTTGCCAACTCATCCTATACCACCGTGATCATCACTGCGGTTTTCAACGCCTACTTTGTCCGGGCCGTGGTGAATGAGGCAAACAGGGGAGAACTTCTCTGGGCAATTTCTCTTTCGATCTCATATTTCATCGTCATGATTTTCGGACCTGTTTGTGGTGCCATGGCAGATCAGACGGGACGTAAGAAACGATTCCTTTTCGTTACCTATCTCCTCTGCGTGATCTTTACCGCGCTGCTCTTTTTCGTGAAGCCCGGGTATGTGCTCATGGCAATGGTGTTCGTCATTCTTTCAAATGTGGGGTATTCTGCAAGCGAGAACTTCGTCTCCAGTTTTCTCCCCGACATAGCCGAAGAGAAGGAGATGGGCAGGATATCCGGCTACGCATGGAGTTTCGGGTATGTGGGCGGCCTTCTGTCACTGGTGATTTGCCTTCTGATTATCTCCTTCTACAAACCTGCCGGTAATGAAACGCTTCCCATACGACTGAGTGCTCTGGTAACCGCTCTCTTCTTCGGTGCAGCGGCAATACCGACATTTCTCTGGGTCAGGGAGAGGAGAAGAGATGCCACTTCCGACAGGGGGGATGGATACTTCAGAACGGCCTTTCACAGGCTCGGCGCAACATGGAGGAACGTGGGAAAGTTCAAGGAGCTGGCAAAGTTTCTTATCGCCCTTTTCTTTTTCTATGCCGGTATTATGGTGGTGATTTCATTTGCTTCCATCTATGCGCAGAAGGAGCTTGGATTTACACCGTCAATGACCGTACTACTCATCATTGCGGTCAATGTCACCGCGATAATTGGGGCCTTTCTCTTTGGCCTACTGGGAGATCGTATAGGATTGAAAAGAACTGTTACTATAACGCTGATTATCTGGGTGGTTACCGTTATCGTCGCCTATTTTATTCATACGCAGAAGCTGTTCTGGATCGTTGCCAATCTTGCCGGGATTGCCATGGGGGCAAGCCAGTCCTCGGCCCGAGCACTTGTGGGTCTCTTCTCCCCCAAATCGAAGAGTGCCGAGTTTTTCGGCTTCTGGGGGTTCGCCGGTAAGTTTTCGGCCATACTTGGGATACTCTCATTTGGACTCCTGTCATACCTCTTCAGCTCGAACCGCCTCGCTATACTGTCAACCATATTCTATTTCATCGTGGGACTCGTGATACTACTCTTCGTGAATGAAAAGCGAGGCAGGGAGGCGGCTGTTAGCTATGAGGGTGAACAGGATTGAACAGAAAGGGGTTGTTTGAATGTTTTTTCCACTGAAGGATGAGAACCCGACAAAACGGTTCTCCTATATGACGCTGCTATTGATCATTCTCAACTGTCTTATATTCTTCGCTCATCTTGCAGGGGGCCGCTACTACAGGTCACTCATGGCCACGAAGTTCGGCGTGGTGCCTTTTGAGATCGTGAATGTGGTCGACCTGAACCCGAAGGTCGTCGGCGGCCCCTATATAACACTTGTCACGTCGCAGTTTCTGCACGGCGGCCTCCTGCATCTTTTGGGGAACATGTGGTTTCTCTGGATTTTCGGGAACAACATCGAGGACATTGTCGGCCATTTTCGGTTTATCCTTTTCTATCTTCTCGGCGGTATCGCGGCTTCACTCCTCCAGGTCCTGGTAACTGCAGACTCGACGATTCCCGTCATCGGCGCAAGCGGAGCGGTTTCGGCAGTGCTCGGTGCGTATGTGCTGAAATTTCCGCGTGCGCGTGTGCGTACTCTTATGTTCATATTCATATTCGTGACGATCATCAATGTTCCTGCAGCTGCTTTCCTGGGCATCTGGTTTTTCCTGCAGGTTTTATACAGTCTCGTCGGTACACAGAGCAATGTCGCGTGGTTTGCCCATATCGGAGGGTTCATCTTCGGCCTTGCGTTCATCAAGATCTTTGAAAAGAGAGAGAAGAAACAGAGATACAGGGTATACTAGATGAGAGCTGCATTTGCGGGGATCGACCTCGGTACTACGGGTATACGTGTCATACTGGCCGATGAAAAGGGTAGCATACTCTCCGTATATACGGAAAACATACTTGACAGCACGGTATCCTCGGATGACGAGAAGATTTCCGAACAGGACCCCCGTTTCTGGCGTTCGGTTCTCATGACATTTCTCCATAGGGCCTTGAAGACTGAGGGGGATTATGAGCTCCGTGCGGTTACCGTGGACTCCACGTCGGGTACCATCATCCCGGTTGATCGAAAGGGGCAGCCTCTGTACAATGCCCTCCTGCACAACGACGTGCGTGCGCAGGACGAATCGCGCTACATCACTGAAAAGACGGGAATAAGCGTTAAGCCCTCATTCGCACTGTCAAAGATACTCTGGATCAGGAACAACCTTCCAGATCTGTTTGAAAAAACCCACACCTTTATACATGCTGCTGACTATATCAAGGGCCTGATTTCTGGTGATTTCAGGACAACCGATTTCTCCAATGCCGTAAAAACCGGCTACGATCTCGAGCATTTTCGCTGGCCTCCCGCTCTGAGCAGGGTGCTCGGTATACCTCATGAAAAACTGCCTATGGTAGTGAAAACCGGTGAAGTATTCGGTGAGCTCAGCAGGGAACTTCGTGAAGAAATCGGCATACACCATAAGGTCCCCGTGGTGGCCGGCGCGACAGATTCAACAACGAGTTTCTACTCGAGCGGTGCGGAGCGTATAGGCGACTGGAATACAACGGTTGGTACGGTACTCGGCATTCGGGGTATTGCTTCGGAATTTCTCGTTGATCCCGAGGGCCTGCTCTACGCCCACCGGCATCCGGAGGGATACTGGC
The DNA here is from genome assembly GCA_965603595.1 of uncultured bacterium. Classification (GTDB taxonomy): domain Bacteria; phylum Spirochaetota; class B62-G9; order B62-G9; family DRHN01; genus JAGLSF01. Next base: position 7,080 of record CBFDDP010000097.1, on the reverse strand, counting down.
TGCCCGGTGCTGCAAGTAACACGGGTGGCGAGGCGGTGCGGCTGTTTTTTGGAGACAGGCTCGAGGAGTACGATAGAGGGATTGCGGGTATGGCTCCTACGGGAAGCCTTATCTATCCCCTTGCGAGGAGAAGTGAAAAATTCCCCTTTCTCAACATGGATGCCGTGGGTTTTATGAACTGCGAAATATCGAACCCTCTGGCGCTCTTCAAGGGCTTTCTCGAAGGCGTTTCCTTTGTCGAGCGCATGATATACGAGAAGATCGAAGGCATTGGCTATCCCATGGGTGAGCGTGTATACACCATGGGAGGCGGTGCATACAGCGACCCCTGGCTGCACATACGCGCCGATATTTTGAAGAAGAACGTGTGCAGGGCCCGAGAGGTGGAGGCTGCCTTCGGAGCGGCAATTATCGCCGCAAGCGGTGTGCACTTCAAAAGCATCACCGAGGCGATCGATCACATGGTGAACATTGAGACCGTGGTGGAACCGGACATGGCGAGCTCAACAATCTATGATGATATCTACGGCCGCTTCCTCGAGGAGTGCAGGTCGAGGAACCTCTTTACCTGAGGCCGTTGATTCGTTCTTCCCCCGTGTATACATTCATTCTCTTTCCCCGTGCAAATCCCACAAGGGTGATGCCAAAAGCTTCTGCCAGTTTTGTCGCCTCTGTTGTTGGTGCTGAGCTTGAAACAATGACCGGAATGCGTGCATTGATGATCTTGCCGATCACGGCGGATGAGATACGTCCGCTCGTGATGAGTATGTGATTGTCCGGAACAATCCCCTCGAGCATACTGTGTCCGATTACCTTGTCAATCGCATTGTGCCGTCCGATGTCCTCCCTGAAGATCAATATGTCATCGGGAGCACAGAGTGCAGCGCTGTGTACACCTCCGGTTGTACGGTAGATATGGGACTTCCTTGCGGCCTGTGTCATGAGATCGAGGATCTGAGCGCTCCCTATATGAAGAGGGGATTCGATTTTTTCCTGGCCGGAGATGGATGTGGTGCCGAAGAAACAGCCGGGGGTAATAAACCGGGCAGTCTCTGTGCCGGTGAGGAGGGACTGTGTCTTTTCTGCTTCAACTCGAGCCAGGCTTCTCTCCTCATCGATTTCAATGGATAGGATGTCATCTATACTCGTGACGATGCGCTCAGAAAAGAGAAATCCGACTGCAAGTTCTCTATGATGTGTGGGGGTGCAGATGATCGTGGCCAGTTCCCTGCCATTGAGCCAGATGGTAAAGGGGATCTCAGTTACAACTGTGTCGTGTATTATTTCAGATTGGCCGTGCACAATTTTTGTTACCGGTACTATCTCAAAGGTCTCCATTGATATTATCGTCCCTCCCCGATCGTTCCTCCTCCAAGTACTCTGTCCTCCATATAGAATACAGCGGACTGGCCTGGAGTGATGGCCCACTGCGGCCTGTCGAACCGGACCCGGACCTTTCCGTGCCTCTCAGGACTTAGTGTCCCCTCTGCAGGTATGTGAAGGGAGCGGATCTTGGCCCGTATGCGAACCGGTCCCACGGGCGGGTCTCCTGCAATCCAGTTTACATTCTCGGTCAGGAGTTCGCGATGATACACCTCATCACGCGGACCCACATAGAGGGTGTTCTGGTCACGGTCAATCCTCGTAACGTAGAGCGGCTGGTGTGACGATATGCCGAGACCCCTTCGCTGCCCGATGGTGTAGTTCACGATGCCCTTGTGCGTCCCGAGTACCCTCTCGTGATTGTCCCGGATCGGCCCGGGCATAAGAATATCCGGCTCGTGCTGTTCGAAAAACCTGCGGTAGTCCTTGCTTTCAATGAAACATATCTCCTGTGATTCAGGTTTCCTGTGTACATGCAGATGAAGCCTTCGTGCAATCTCTCTGACCTCTTCCTTACGGTATGAGCCAAGCGGCATGAGGACCCGCTCAAGCTGCTCCTGCGTCAGGGTATAGAGGAAGTATGACTGATCCTTTTCCCTATCAGAAGCCCGTTTCAAAGTATACTTGTTGTACGCCCCGTCTTTTTCGATGCGTGCGTAATGGCCCGTGGCGATATAATCGGCGCCCATCTCCTGGGCACTGTCGAGGAGATGCCCGAACTTTATGAAACGATTACATCGGATGCAGGGATTCGGTGTTCTTCCACTGGAGTACTCATTCACAAAGTAGTCAATGACCAGTTTGTTGAACTGCTCACGCATGTTCAGTACATGATGGGGAATATGCAGCTCCGCTGCTATCGCCTGTGCATCCCGGATATTGCTGTTTACCGCATGGATTGCAGAATCGTCAGAAGGGCTCCCGGATATCGGAAAGAGCCTCATGGTCATTCCGATAACCTCATACCCCTCCTCTTTGAGCAATGCTGCAGTAACCGATGAATCGACGCCACCGCTCATTGCAACGACAACCTTCTTGTTCATCGATGCACACCATCCCTTCTGAAGTCAGTGTCTGTGCCACTATTAACCTAGCAGTACACACGGGGGAAGGCGATACTTCATTTGTTATCGTGTGCAGATGTTATCCGGGTATGCAGGTGGTGGCATGGTCCGGTATTGCTACCGGCCCACAGGCAGGCGCTCATATCTCATAGAGCAGGACACTGCTCTGCCTGTCCTTTTTCATCTCAGCCATTTTCTTCAGGGAAATATTCTTCAGGGATTGAGAAAAGCTGTCGCTCACTTCACCCCACATATCGCGCGTAGTGCAGTCGGGCGACCGATTACAAACATCGGGATTATCGATGCATTCAACGAGATTGATGGAGCCTTCGAGGGTTGCCAGGATATCACGCAGTGTGATCTGATCCGGTGGTTTCGAGAGGATATATCCCCCGTGTCCTACACGACTTGAAATAACAAGGTTTGCACCTTTCAGAGCATCGACGATATGCTGAAGGTATCCTTCAGATATCTCCTGTCGCCGGGCGATGTCCTTCAGGAGTATAGGGCCGTCTCCGAAATGTATTGCCAGCTCGAGCATGAATCGTGCTCCATACCTACCTTTGGTCGATATACGTATCATGATATTTCTCCGAATCTGATAATACTACTAATATTATATGTTATGTGCCAATTTAGCACAATCTAAATTTCCTTAATGAATATAGTATGATACAATGCTGATTGTCGAGCCTTAATTGAGTATGTCTACATGTACGAATTGCACTTGTCTATCAGGGGGGCATTGCGTTGAGCTTGAGATATGCCAGTGCGGTGAGATAGGCGTCGCCAATGGAGCGATGCCTCTGCTCACTGTTATACGCAATATGCAGGCGGCCCAGAAGGGCATCGAGATTGTGGGTTCTGGCGTGGGAAAATGCCTTCCTCGAGAGCTCCAAGGTATCTATGATGGGGTTCTTCAGCGAGGGTACGCCTGCCTTCCCCATGTAGTATGAGATAAACCCCACGTCAAATGGAGCGTTATGGGCTATGAGCGGCAGGTTCCCGATGAAATCGAGAAATTTGGGTAGAACTGATTCCAGGGGAGGCGCATCTCTCACCATGTCATCGGTGATGCCGTTTATCCTGCTTATTTCAGGTGGGATGTGCATACCAGGATTGATGAGTGCCTCGAAACCATTCTCCAGCATGACCTGATTGCCTATGAGGGGAACAGCACCGATCTCGAGAATCCTGTCGCCTTGTTCCGGATACAGTCCGGTGGTTTCGATGTCGAAGGCAATGAGTTTTTCCATAAAAGATATTGTTCCCCATGGGAACAAGGGCACATCCATGTCCCTGGCATTTGAAAAAATCCCTGAAGACACTCCATGCACTTCAGGGATTTTTCATAAGGCATTGTACAGAGGTATTTTATTTAACCTCTGCGCCCAATATAACGGCAGCGATGGCATCGATGGGAAGCAGGATAATGTCGAGTCTTCGGTTGTTGGAGCGGCCTTCCACAGTCCTGTTAGTGTCAATCGGCTGATACTTGCCCAATCCCATTGCAACCATTCTGCGTGGATCGATGTCCGCCTCATCGAGGAAGAATCGCACCACAGCTGCGCCTCGATGTGAGGAAAGTTCCCAGTTGGTTGGATACTTCCTTTTCAGAGCAGGCGTCACGATGGGTTTGGAGTCTGCATTACCAATTACTCCTATGAAGTATCCATCCAGTTCCTCCATGAGGGGAGCGATCTTTACGAGAATAATCCTTCCCTTGGGTGTGAGTTCAATGCTTCCCACGTCGAACATGTGTGTTGAAACGACATCGATGGTTATTCCCAGAGTTCCCTTGAACACCCGGACTTCACCGCGTTTGATCTCGTCACGAAGTACGTATTTAATACGGTCCAGGGCTATGTCCATGAGAATCATGGTTTCTTCCTGTATCCCCTCATACATTTCCAGGGCCTGCATGAGTTCCTTGTTGTCCGTCTCCAGGTCCCGCACTCTCCTCTCGTTGAGGGTGGCTTCAATTCTGAGCTGTTCAGCCTCCTGTTCAGCCGCCTCCAGTTTCCGTTTTGCAATTTCGAGCTGCATGTTGACCTGCTCCAGTTCACGCTCCAACCCATCAACGTCCTGTTCCAGCTCGACTATCTTCGCGTCCTTTTCAGCAAGGGATTCGGATACGGTCCTGGATATGACTGACGGGTCTTCAGGATCAAATCCATATGCCTGGATCTCTTCCTGCCAGTAGGCAATAAGTTCCTCGTATTCGGCGATCTTCTGTTCCAATTCCCGTTTCTCTGATTCACACTGTCTTTTCTCATTGTCCAGTTTCTGAATCATCGAATTCTTTTCGGAGAGCTGTGTATTCAGGTCAGCATTTTCCGATTCAAGTGATGCCACATCTTCATTGCACGCATCGAGCTTCTCCCGCAATACCTTGCTTCCACCGGCATATACAGTCATGGCGGGAAGGAATATGATCACTGCAATGAACAGTGCGATGACTACCGATAGATGACGAGTTTTTTTCATGATGGTGTACCTCCTTATTTTCGATTAGCGTAGTTATTATATTCCTTTTTAAATAAATGTCAAGAGTGCTAAAAATTTTTTTTCATTTTTTTGTGTTTATCTATTTTAACCGATCAGGCATACTTGCCCGGGTTTGCAGCAGGAGAGAATTATTGCTATTTTATTAAGTATTAAAAAAAAATTAAAAAATAAAATTATTATTTTGATTAAATATCTGTTTTCCGCTATACTGGGAAACGGGAACAGAAAAAACAGGTATAACAGGAAGTGTCGTGGTGCACAGGAAACGAAAGGCCCTGCTGCTCTGCATTCTTTTCCTCCTCGCTTACGGCCCTCTCTCAGCAAAGAACATATCGAATCGGTTAACCTTCAGGTCCTACTATGATTCTGACAACCGCTTCGATTATCAACACCTCTACCTTATGTCCCGTCTCAATCTATCCCTGGGTGAACGGGCCGGGATAGGTGTCACCCTGGTCAAGGGATGCGGGGAACCGGGCTTCTATCCACAGGGATACTTTTCTGATTCGGATAGGGGGATTTTCGAACAGGGAAGCTACTATGTTGTTGTCGAAGATTTCATAGGTACGAAAAAGATAGTGTTTGGCAACTATACACCCCTTCTCGGGCAGGGGATGCTGTTCGGAGGGTCTTACCCCCTTATCCTGTACAATCCCTATTATGATATGGCGAGGATCAGAGACCGGTTATACCCATCCAATTCCACCTCAAAATCCGTGCTCCTGGAGGGTATAGCTGCTGAACTGGAAATTGGCGGTCTGACATGCCGGCCCTTCCTTTCATGGAACAGGTTTGACTGCACCGCAGGTGAAAGTGACTACTATCTCTATAACGACAATGATGCAGATGGAGTGCCCAACGATGAGGATGAAGACGATTTTACAGGGTATCTGGACAGGTTTCCCCCTGGCTATTCCTGTAAGAACCCTCTCACCTCCTGTATCCGGGACGATGCGGATTACGGAGACGATGGTGACAGGGAGAAACGCAACAATCTGGGTGAATACCTCGCCGGGCTCAATTGTTCCATACGAAACGACAGATTGATGTTGGGAGGGTCCCTGTACTACTCGCAGTTCGACAGACTGATCGATCCCTATTACAATGTGTACCCTGGAGAAGGTGACAAGACAGCTCACCTTTTCAGGGGTAAGAATTATGTGGCAACGAATATCTACTTCAAGATCTATGAGCCGCTTGAGGTTTTCGGTGAAGTGGCGGGGACCTTCTACCGTCGGCTCTCCTATTACCCCGAGCTCAACAATGATTTCATTGCCTCTCTTGGCTTCTCGGGCGGAGTTCGTAAAAAGATAAACCATACCGGGATAATACTGTGGGGAGTGTATATTCCCGCCACGCTGGTCAACCCCCACGGACTCGAACTTCCCGACGGTATCAATAACATCACAGGCGGTTTGGCCGGACTCTATCACACAAAGAACGAGCGGCGATTCATACACTACCTGTACGGGTACTCGGAGCTCTTTTCGCCAGAGGGGTCCGGTATGGTGGAGAGGGGAGTGTCCTACAATCATCGTATCGAATTCCCGGTCTGGCATGATGCGGTTTTCAAGCTGAGAAACAACCTTGAACTCACCGATCACCATTACTACGCACCTGAATCACTCTCAATCAGGATTACCTCAAAACTGACGCTACTGCAGAGAACGGGCAGGGGGTTTGATCTGCAATGCATACTGGAGAACCGCACGGGCGGACCGCTCGATAGACGCCTGTTCACGGGAACAGGGCTGTCCGGCGAGATCATCGCAAGGCACAAAAGCTACACCGCTTCTCTCCTCTGTATCTACTATCTGACCGAGCACAGCCGTTACGCCTATCTCTACCCCTACGAACGATCGCTCTACGATTGGAGTTTTACATCTCAGGCGCTATTCGGCCATGGCTTTGCTGGCAGTGCTCAGTACGTCCGCCACTTCAGAGAACGTTTCGTGGTTGGCGCCAAACTCCGATACCAGCTTGATATTGAGGATGAGGGACACAGGGGAGGCACCCTCTTCCTGACAAGCCAGATACCCTTCTGATTTGCTTCTGTCCCATTCTTGAGTATGCTATTCATCTTGGATATTTCGCCGAAGGCGACCAACGGGAGTCCCTTTTGGGA
>CBFDDP010000096.1:0-12271 GCA_965603595.1 uncultured bacterium | reverse complement strand
CCGGCCCCCTGGCAGCGGCCAACCGTGAAGAGATAGAACAGCTCCTGAAGGACATCGGGGACATCGAGAGCATGCGGAATTGGATGGACAGGACCAATGCATTGATTGCAGAACTGAACAAAGCACTCGAGAGTGAGGATGTGACTATCAGCGAAGAGAGGCTGGCGGAGATACGGCAGGCCTTGTATGAAATGACAGAGGAGTAATCACTTGAGACGGCCGGAGAGATGAGACGTACCGTATCGCTCCTTTAAATCTCGAGACATGTCGCGTTTCTTTATATCTTCCTTCTTATCGTAGAGTTTCTTCCCCCGTACCAGACCGATCTCAAACTTGATCTTTCCCCTCTTCTGATACACCAGCAGGGGGACGAGCGTAAAGCCCCGTTCCTTGATTTTGGCATGCAGTTTCTGTATTTCATCCCGGTGCAGGAGAAGCTTCCTTTCCCGCATGGGTTCGTGGTTCAGGCGGTTAGCATAGCGATAGGTACCGATGTGGACGTTGCGAAGAAACACTTCCCCATCTCTGATGAAGCAGTAGCCGTCCTTAAGGTTGATGTTCCCGCTCTTGACCGATTTTACTTCGGTGCCCAGCAATGATATACCGGCCTCGATGCGCTGCAGTATGATGTAGTCATGGAAGGCCTTCTTGTTTTTTGTTAGTAATGCTTTCCCTTTATCGTCCTCTGCCATAAGTTCAGTATACTAGATTGAAAGTCCGGTTCAAAGGAAATAGCGCGAAGATCATGAGAGGCCCAATAGGAGACGGGGCAGGTGTTGCCAAATCGCTCTATGTGCATATTCCCTTCTGCCGCAGTAAGTGCGCATACTGTGATTTTCTCTCCTTTCCTCTGCGGGATGAGCGCATGCTTTCTCGCTATCTGGAGTCACTGGTACAGGAGATGAGTCTCTACAGCGGCGCAGAACCGGAAACCCTCTATATAGGTGGAGGAACTCCCTCAATGCTGAGCCCGGCGCAGTTCGAATATCTTGACCTGGGTATGCAGCGTCACTTCAGGCTCGGTAGTGTCAGGGAATTCAGCATTGAGGCAAATCCCGATTCGGTTGATGAGGGGCGGATCGAGGCATGGCTGAGAGCGGGGGTTAACCGTATTTCTCTGGGGGTGCAGAGCTTTGATGATACCGTGCTGGGCACAGTGGGAAGAGTCGCCACCGAGGCAGATATTCTTCATGCTGTCCGGCTCTTTCGCGAAGCTGATGTGCCCAATTTCGGAATTGATCTCATGCTCGGGCTTCAGCCTTCCTACCCGAAGGCGGATCCGGATAGAGTTTTCAATCTGTTCAGAATTGATCTGGAGAAGACGGTAAACCTGCACCCGGCACATATCTCGGTGTACATGCTCAGTATCAGTGATGAGACAGCCCTTGGACGCATGGTGTCACAGTGTAATCACTCACTGCTCGACGATTCCACCCTTGAAGAGATGTATCTGTGTGCGGTCGAGTATCTTACGGGCCATGGCTACCTGCAGTACGAGGTGTCGAATTTCGCAATCCCCGGGAATGAGTCGCTGCATAACAGAAACTACTGGCATGGTGAGGATTACATTGGCCTTGGTCTAGGTGCGGTGTCGACTGCCAAAGGCAGACGGAGACGGAACCGGGAGAAACTTGAAGACTATACAGCCCTGGTATGTGCAGGCAAAGGCCCCTTCGAGGATGTGGAGATGCTCGACCATGCAACCTTATTGACCGAGAGAATCATGCTTTCATTGCGCATGACGGAGGGCATGGACATGGGTGTATTGATGCAGGGCTTGTCCGAGGAGAGAGCGAACCGATTGCAGACATACCTTTCATCCCTTTTTGAGTACGGGCTTGCTGAAAGGAGAGGCGCGCATCTAGCGCTTACAGCGCGCGGATTTCTCAAGTCAAATGCTATTATTGCTGATATTGTGAGAGTTACGGATGATACCAAAAACAGGCATTCTTGACTTTTAGTTGACGTTTCTTTTCTTTTGCAGTATCTTCTCTTTGAAACAAAGGGCACAAGCCCTGAAGAGAGACTGAAAAAAAGAAAAAGGAAAATATGAGCGGTAAGGATAAGGAAAAGTCAGGGGAAAGCGCTGAGCTGCGGGAAGATATCAGCATAGATGGAATAGAGCTCAAAAGAGAGGAGGAAGTGTCCGGGGAGAAAAAGGAGAGCGGCGAAACCCCGGGTGAAACAGACATCAGGGAACAACTTGTTAGGGACCTCTCCACTGATGAGCTCGATGAACTTACTCAGGTAAAACAGCAACTTCAGGAACAGCAGGAAATGCTTGAGGAGAAGAGCGCACTTGTGGTCGAATATGAAGATCTTCTCAAGCGAAAGCAGGCAGATTTTGAAAATTATCAGAAACGGATGCAGAAGGAAGCGCAGGATTTTAAAAAAAATGCCAATGCTGAGATTGTGCTCGATGTGCTGAGCATGATGGATGATTTCGAGCGTGCCATCGAATCAACAGAATCATCAAAGGATTTCGATGCACTTCACGAGGGTATACTACTCGTTGAAAAACAGATCAGAAACACACTGGAAAGCAAGTACGGTGTAAAAGCCATAGATGCTTTGGGAAAGGAGTTCGACCCCACCGTTCATGATGCAATTATGATGGAAGAATCAGAAATACACGAAGAAGATACAGTCATCGAGGATTTTCAGAAGGGTTACCTCATGCATGACCGTGTAATACGGCCGTCAAAGGTGAAGGTTGCCAAGGCCGTGTCTCCTGCGAGCGAGGAAAACAATAGTGATGAAAACAATAATGTGGAAGATGAATGACAGAGGGAAATCCTTAGAGGAAGGAGTAAAAGATGGGAAAGATCATTGGTATTGATCTTGGTACCACCAATTCATGCGTCGCTGTCATGGAGGGGAATGAAGCCAAGGTCATTACGAATGCTGAGGGACAGCGAACGACCCCTTCAGTTGTTGCATTTACGAAAAAGGATGAGACACTCGTGGGCCAGCCCGCGAAAAACCAGATTATCACCAACGCTGACAATACCATATACTCGATCAAGCGGTTTATGGGAAGGCGCTTCTCCGAGATCAGCCAGGAGAAGGGTATGGTTCCCTATGAGGTGACCAAGGGCCGCAACGGTGATGCACGCATCAAGGTGAGCGCAGGTGAGTTCAGCCCGCCTGAGATTTCGGCCCGCGTGCTTCAAAAGATGAGGCAGACTGCGGAGGATTATCTTGGTGAAAAGGTTACTGAGGCGGTTATCACCGTGCCGGCATACTTCAACGACTCGCAGCGTCAGGCAACGAAGGATGCGGGCAGGATCGCCGGTCTCGACGTCAAGAGAATAATAAACGAGCCGACTGCCGCTTCACTCGCGTACGGACTGGAGAAGAAGAAGGATGAAAAGATCGCGGTCTACGATCTGGGTGGCGGTACATTCGACATCTCCATACTCGAGCTCGGTGATGGGGTATTCGAGGTGAAATCCACCAATGGAAATACCCATCTCGGCGGTGATGACCTGGACAAGCGCGTCATGGACTGGCTCGTCGATGAGTTCAAAAAGCAGTACAGTATCGATCTATCGGGAGACAAGATGGCTATGCAGCGGCTGAAAGAGGCTGCCGAAAAGGCCAAAATCGAGCTTTCAAGCACGACAAATACGGAGATCAATCTCCCATTCATAACTGCCGATTCGGGTGGTCCGAAACATCTGAACTACTCACTGTCCAGATCGAAGTTTGAACAGCTCGTGGGTGACCTCATCGAATCCACACGAGGACCCTGCGAGAGTGCACTGAAGGATTCTGGTCTTGCAGCTGATGATATCGATGAGGTGATTCTCGTCGGAGGTTCCACTCGAATTCCAGCCGTCATCGATGTGGTGAAAAAATTTTTTAAGAAAGAGCCGAACAAGACCGTAAATCCGGATGAAGCGGTTGCCATAGGTGCTGCCATACAGGGCGGAATACTGGGCGGTGAGGTGAAGGATGTACTGCTTCTCGACGTTACGCCCCTCTCTCTCGGTATTGAAACGCTCGGCAGCGTGATGACGAGGCTCATCGAGCGGAACACCACCATACCGACACGCAAGAGTCAGATCTTCTCGACCGCGGCTGATAATCAGACTGCAGTAAGTATTCACGTGCTTCAGGGCGAGCGGGAGATGGCCACCCACAACAGAACGCTCGGGCGGTTTGATCTGGTTGGCATTCCAACCGCACCGCGGGGAGTGCCGCAGATCGAAGTCACCTTTGATATCGACGCCAACGGAATCGTGCATGTTTCGGCAAAGGACCTCGCTACCGGCAAAGAGCAGAAGATCAGGATCGAATCCTCCAGCGGACTGAGTGAGGATGAAATTCAGAATATGGTCAAAGACGCTGATGCACATGCAGAGGAGGACCGTCTGGCCAAGGAAAAGGCGGATGCGGTCAATCAGGCGGACAGCCTCATCTATCAGACCGAAAAGATGCTCAAAGACTACGGTGATAAGATCTCTGCCGAGGATCGTGCAAACATAGAAACAGAGATCGAGAATACCAGAAGCGCCATGAATGATGGGGATTCCGAACGTATAAAGCAGGCAGTCGAAGCGCTGACGCAGGCTTCCTACAAGATATCAGAGACAATGTATCGGGAAGCCGCATCGTCACAGGCATCACAGCAGGATATGGGGGCAGAAGCCCAGGAACAGCCTGAGCCTGAAGCCGGAGGACGCGATGAGGATGTTGTGGATGCCGAATACGAAGTAGTTGATGACGACAAGAATGCTCAGAGCTAAGTATTTCATCCGGGAGCTACTATGAAAGATAACAATACCCTATAGGGAGACTTATAGGGTATTTTTTTAAAAGTCTTTGGAGAAGACCTGCGCATGGCAACAAAGAGAGATTACTATGATGTCCTCGGCATAGACAGGAGTGCATCGAAGGAAGATATAAAGAAAGCCTACCGTAAACTTGCCGTGAAGTTCCATCCTGACAAGAATCCCGGTAACAAGCAGGCTGAGGAGAATTTCAAGGAAGCAACAGAAGCATACGAAGTCCTTGGTGACGAACAGCGAAGAAGTCTCTATGACCAGTTCGGGCATGAGGGGGTTGCGTCCGGTGCAGGAGGCTTCCAGGGGTTCAGAAGTGCCGCCGATTTTGAGGACCTCTTCGGCGGATTATCCGATATCTTTGGTTCTGATTTCTTCGAATCCTTTTTCGGCATCGGTGATATATTCGGCAGAACGAGAACGGGGGGGCGCAGAGAGCGAGTAATCAGGGGGTCTGACATACGATACGACATCAACCTCACCCTCGAAGAGGCCGCCTTCGGGAAGAAGGTGGAACTGAAGCTGGACAGGGAAGAGAGTTGCAAGGACTGCAGTGGAACAGGCGCTCGTGCGGGGAGCAGCCCGGTCACCTGTAATCAATGCGGTGGTACTGGACAGGTGACACGGACACAGGGATTCTTCACCATTGCATCCACCTGCCCGACCTGCAAAGGTTCCGGCCGGGTCATCAAGGATCTCTGCCCGACCTGCAGGGGAAACGGTACAACGCCGAAGTCGAGAAAGATAATGCTGGATGTTGATCCTGGCATCGAGGGTGACACCGTGCTGCGGCTCAGGGGAGAAGGGAATGCCGGTCCAAAAGGCGGGCCCCGTGGTGACCTGATCGTTGTGGTGCATCAGAAGCAGCACCGGACATTTCTGCGACAGGGAAACGATGTGCTCTGTGAGGTGCCCGTGTCAGTGTATCAGGCGATTCTGGGCGTGGATATCAAGGTATCGACCCTTGACGGAAAGATGGTGAAGATCAACATTCCGCCCGGCACGCAGAGCGGAAGGATATTCAGGTTGAAAAAAGAGGGCATTCCCTACCTCAAGCGGTGGGGAAAGGGGGATCAGCTTGTGAAGATCATCGTAAGAATCCCCAAGAACCTGTCGTCGGGTGAGAAAAAGCTCCTCCAGCAGATCAGGAATGAGGTAAAAGAGACCGATACGCCTGAACTCCTTTCAGTCAGCAAGTTTGAGTAGGCGGCGGACCCTTACAGATAATTTTCCAGGCAAAACCCCATGCATATAATGCTGTTTGTAGTATAATTTACGTATAGGAAACCTGCAGGTTCGGGGAAAGGTATCGCATGAGCTCGAGAAAAAACGGTGACAAGGTAAAAATCGGCGTGGTGGGTGTGGGCAGAATGGGTACCTATCATGCCAATGTATTGTCTACGATGAATCAGGAAATCGATTTCGCGGGTGTGTATGATATCGACGAGGCACGCTCACACTTCATTGCGGAGAAGTACAATACACATACCTATTCGTCAATGGAGGGCCTCCTCGATGAGGTGGATGCGATATGCATTGCAGTTCCCACAAAACTGCACTATGAGGTGGCAAGGCAAGCCCTTGCAGCGGATATACACACGCTCGTTGAGAAACCGATTTCCAGCACAATTGAAGAAGCATCTGACCTGGTGAAAACCGCAAAGGAACGGAATCTCATGTTTCAGGTAGGCCATGTGGAGCGCTTCAAAGGTGCGGTTGTTGAACTGCGAAAGATCGTCTTAAACCCCTATCTCGTCGAGGCAAGGAGGCTGAGCCCGTGGATCGAAAAAGACTGGGACACAGGAGTCGTACTCGACCTGATGATTCACGATATCGATATCGTTCTGAGTCTTATAAAAAGCGAGGTGGCCTCAATTGACTGCATGGGCAGCAGGCTGAGAAGTGGCTTTGAGGACATCGCTTCCGCTGTGCTTCAGTTTGAGAATGGGGCTATTGCGAATATCACTTCGAGCAGGTTGAGTGAAACGAGAATTCGCACCATGTCTGTTTCCCAGGACAAGGCATTTATAACACTGGATTTTGAGTCACAGGATATAGATATCTACAGGGGAGCTTCGGCAAGTTTCTTTGTCTCTCAGAGCGAGATAACCTATAAACAGGAATCCTTTGTCGAACGGGTCAAGGTTCAGAAGGAGAATGCACTCAAGGAGGAGCTGCAGCACTTCATCGACTGCATACTTGAAAGAACGGACCCCATCATCAGTGGTGAAGATGATATTAAAACTCTCGATATAACCCTCAGGATAATCGACAAGATAAACAGTAAGATCGAGGAACCGGCAAAGACCTAGCGGTCGCGGTTTATGCAAAGCAGCTCCCACGTCCCTCTAGAAAAAGGGATTGCATCCTGAAGGGATGTGTCCGATACTTTTAATAGACTGATTCAGTGGACGGGGCGGTCACTATGCAAGAGAACAGGAGCATGGTATGAAGAGAAGGAGAAAAAGATTAATCATTGAGGGCAATTTTCAGGCTCGTTTCATTCTTCGATTCATACTTGTTATTGTTGGTGCGACGCTTCTCTCCACCGGTGCAATACTCGGCCTGTTCTATTTCAAATATCATGTTGGTGGAACCGACCTCAGCAGCCTCATTATCGTGATTACCCCTGAAGGTGAAACCACTGTTGCCGGGCTTTTCCAGGTAATACTGATACCTCTAATTGCTGCAAACCTGATTGTTCTCTGTATTGTCATTCCCTTTTCACTGGTGTATTCCCACAAGGTTGCCGGGCCTATTTACAGGCTCGAGCAGAGTACGGAACTGCTCTTGAACGGGGATATGGATTTTATCATTACCCTTCGAAAGCACGACGAGTTCAAGTATCTTGCAGACAAGATGAATGCGCTCATCGATTACATGAGGAGGAATATCAGCGAGGTACGCTCCAGCCACCGTATCATACATGATATGGTTGCGAGACTAGACAGGTTGATGAAGAATGAACCAGTCAATCTGAAGCTGGTGAAGAAAGAGATCCTCGACATGGAGCGTTTCTTCAAGGAGAGGGGAACACCCTTCAGCTACTAAAAAAGGAACTTACAAAAAGGGGACACATCACTTAATTATTTTATGTATCTTTTTACCACTCGAGCTGGTTCAGTGAGTCGCGTGCTGCCCGCCGTATGCTTCTCCTATAGTCTCCACGCATCACTTCTATAAGGGGTACAAAACTATCCCGGTGTCCTATTTCACCGAGGGCTTCGACACAGCCAAGCACCACCACGTCATCGGGGCCCGCTGCACTTGATGTTTCAATGGCCCGTGTGAGCAGGGGAATAGCTTCCGGTTCACCGATTTTCCCAATGGCAACCGCCACTTGGCTGCGCACATGGTTGTCGGGATCATAGCGAAGTGCAATATAGAGATGGGGCAGTGCGTCAGGGTTGCCCATTTCACCGAGTGCAATGGCACTTGCAGCACGGACATCCCAGAAATCGTTGACCACCTTGTTTCCATGACGTTTTATGTAAACCGTTCCCTGCTGCAGACTGAATATGAGTGCCTCGTATACATCCTCGTCGTCCGACTCAGCCATTGGGGCCAGCTTTGTCAGTGCAAATACCATGTTTTGATGAGACCCTTCGTACAGGAGATCGATATAAGCCTCCTTTGACGGCCCATCCAAACCGAGGAGATACTGCTCCACGCTTTCCTGTGCATGGAGCAGTGAACCTCCGAAAACGGCGAGCACAATGATTATAAGTATGTATCTTCTCATCCTATACCCCCTCGTGACTCAAGCCTTTGTACCAGGACTCTCCGGCCCTGATAAAGGTGTGTTGTGGTGTTGGGAACTCTTCACCCCCCAGAATAACGTAGACATATGCCTTATTAGTACTCACGAACTCAACCCTGGATATCTCGAAATGATCGGAGCCACTTTTCAGGGCAGCACCCCCAACATAGAAGCAGGGAGCCGATCAGAAAAAGCGCTGCCAGAATGGGTTTCATATTCAAATTTTAACGTAATATACAATTTTTTCAACTCATTCGGTACGTTTCTCGTAAGAGATCCTTCACATGAACATGGACTGATCGAGTGAAGTTCCCTTAGTAACATCGGTATCGAGTCTTCTATTCTTGAGTGAACCGAAATCCTCTGCTCCGGTACCAAGCTTGGGTCTCAGAAAGCGCACCTTTTCAGGTGTTAGCTTTTCGCCCTTTTTCAGATCTTCCCCTGCATATATTCCCCTTCGAGCATACACCCTCTCACGCCCCTCTCTTTCACCTATGGGGCGGTTAAGGTCATCGAGCATACGCTCACAGCGTCTGATTCTTTGCGTGAAGCCTCTGAATCCTTCGGGATCGAGAGAGTTTTTATGATCTGCCCCTTTCTGTGTACGGTCGAGGGTGAAATGCTTTTCAATTGCACATGCGCCTTTTGCCACAGCAATGAGCGCCGCTTCAGTATCGAGGCTGTGATCCGAAAATCCGATCGGTTGGTTGAAGCGCTTTTTCAAGGTATCGATGAAGTTGAGGTGCAATGTCTCATCGGGCGGGGGGTAGAGCATGATGCAATGCATGACACACACAAAGGGCGGATCATGTTTATTGAGTATTCCAACCGCACGCTCTATCTCATCCATGCGGGATGCACCCGTGGATAGAAACACTCCCTTGCCCTTACTGGCAACCCTTTCCAGGAGTGATACATAGGTGATATCCCCTGAAGCGATCTTGTAAAATGGCACAAAACCTTCCAGGCTGTCCGCCGCTTCCGGGGAAAAGGGTGTGGAGAAGTAGTGAATTCCCGCCTCATGTGCCGCCTCTGCAAGCGGTCCATGCCATTCGGGTTTCACCGAGAGGAGTTCTACCGATCGCCGCCAGCTCCTGTCCTCTAATCCCAGTGTCTGTTCGTAGTCCTTTGGTGAGAAGAGCGACAGCAGGGTGAAATCCTGAAACTTGACAGCATCGACCCCACTCTCCCCGGCACGGTGCACGATCTCAATGGCCGTATCAAGGTTGCCGTTGTGATTCGATCCTGCCTCTGCGATAATGAATACCTTATTAAACACAACCCTATCCTTCCAGGAAATGTACATTTATTTGCTTTGAACTACACATTGGCTCTATTATACTATAGGAGATTCATTTCTTCAAAGAGATGAAATATTCTAGCTAGAGGGGAATGTCTCGATGATGAGGACCGCCATATATCCTGGAAGCTTCGATCCGCCAACGAACGGGCACTGCGATATTATCGGGAGGTCGTCAATGATCTTTGATCATGTCATCGTGGCTGTGGCGGAAAACCCGATGAAGAAGTATGATTTTACGGTGGATGAACGTACCACAATGTTGAAAGAGATTGTCAAGGATTATGACAATATTGAGGTCGATCATTTTTCCGGACTGCTCGTTCAATATGCTGAAAATATCGGCGCAGTAACGATCATCAGAGGCCTGCGAGCCCTTTCAGACTTCGAGTATGAGCTCGAGCTTGCACTGATGAACAGGCATCTCAACGAAAAAGTTGACACCATTTTCATGATGACCAGTGAGCACTACTCCTTTATCAGGAGCTCTCTTGTCAAAGAGGTTGCCCGTCTGGGTGGTAATATATCCGACAAAGTCCCACCTGTCGTGGAGAAGTATCTGATGAAGCGTTTTAACTAAATTATTGGGCGAACTTCGTTCACCAGCACGATGCTTATTTGAACAAAATTTATAATTAATTTTATTAACATGACGGTACCTCGACATTCGCTTTAATTATTTCCGAACCCTCCATTTTTTTGTATATTTAAAGTTAGCAATTTTCCGGTACCCTGTGGGGATACGACATGTAAGGAGTGAGCAGTATGGCAGTACCGAAGCAAAAAAAATCAAAAGCCCGAACCAGATCGCGGCGCGCAAACCATGACCGGGTTACACTCGTTCAATTCGTTGAGTGTCCGCAGTGCGGAGAATACACACGGCCCCATCATGTCTGTCCGAACTGCGGTTTCTACAAGGACAGAGAAATCATCTCCCAAGAGGAAGAGTGATCTGAATGATAGCCGTTGATGTCATGAGCGGGGAACACCCTCCCGAGGCGTATATCAAGGGCGCAGTCAATGCCGTGAAAGATTTCAACGTAAAACTGGCCCTTGTCGGTGACGGAGAGATCATTGAGACTGCCCTGAAAAAACTGAAGTTCGAAGATTCGCGGAAAGTGAAGGTGTTTCATGCCGAAGAAGTGATTCGTATGCATGAAATCCCTTCCGTCGCCCTGAAGAAGAAGAAAAACACCTCTATTCAGGTCTGTACACGTCTTGTCAAAGAGGGCGTCTGTGAAGGTCTCTGGTCTGCAGGCAATACTGGCGCTACGCTCATCTCAGCTATCATGCATATGGGTAAAATTGAGGGTATTTATCGCCCTGCACTTTCGACCTACCTCCCCACATTGAAGGGCCACTGTATGCTCATAGATGCGGGTGGCAACATGGACTGCATTCCCGAATACCTGGCACAGTTCGCTATCATGGGCGAAGTATTCGCAAGCAGAGTTCAGGGCAAGAAAAATCCCTCAATCGGGCTTCTGAGCATCGGAAGCGAAAAGTCAAAGGGGAATGAGCTCATCCTCAAGACCCATGAGATTCTCAAGAAGCTTGAATGCAACTTTGTGGGCAACATCGAGGGGTACGACATCTCCGATGGTGATGTTGATGTCGTTGTCTGTGATGGATTTACGGGCAATATTGTACTCAAGGTGACCGAGCGCGTGTTCAAGCTCATGATCGAGCTCCTTCAGCAGGAAATAGAAAACAATCTGCTTCAGAGGATAGGATTCGCTCTCATGTATCCTGCGGTCAAGAAGCAGGTTTACAAGAAAACCGATCCCCGGGCCTATGGTGGAGCACCGGTACTTGGCCTGAACGGCAGCATCGTTGTCGGGCACGGCTCCTCCGATGCCTATGCCACATGCAATGGTGTACACATGGTTAACAATTTGATCAAGAACAAGGTAAACGATCTTATAGTGAAACGGCTGGGCCAGTTCGGGCTGTTGAAAAAGCCTACTGCTGAAGACACGAAGGCTTAGTAGGAACATTTCGTTTTTCCTATACCCCAATTCCAAAATAGAGAGTTACGGGTGGTGGCATGGGCCGGTGCATCAGCACGCAGAAGAGAAAAATATACTTGATGGAGTAACGAGTTTTTATCATATTAAAACGGTGTTCCAGGTTCGCTGTTTTTGGAAGTTTGTTTTAAACATGTTGAAAAATACTGCAGTGATGATGCATGGCCATCACCTGTACATAGTAACTTTCTTGTGAAGTCACAGCGCGGCCTCTGGCTGTAACCAATACAAAGTTTTATGAGCGCTCGTCGCGCTGTACTTTATTAAAGCTTTTCGCCCCAAGGGGACTCCCGTTGGTCGTCCCAAAAGGGACTCCCTATGGTCGCCTTCGGCGAAATATTGAAGAGGAATAGCATGCGTAGGAAGGTGGGTGATCTTCGGGAAAGGTAGATAGACA